>NZ_JBMSDZ010000017.1:0-74086 GCF_049445995.1 Dyella sp. KRB-257
AGGTGCGTTGGGCGCAAATCCGGGGAGTTTGGTGAACCAAATGACCCGGATTTGCGCCCAGCGCGCCGCCGGCACGGGCGTTTGGCGACGGTCGCAGTAGGCGGGCGATTTTTTCTCAGCCTCTCAGGCCGTCCGCGCCGAAGTCCCGGCAGGCCAGTCGCGCTACTTGCCGTAACGCGCCGCGAGAAACGCGAAGAACGCGCGCAGCCCCATCGCTTCGCCGCCGCGCGGGTGGCCCGGGCGGTTGGTGTCGTTCCAGGCGTAGGTGTCCAGGTGCATCCATGCCTGCGACTCGGGCACGAAGCGCTCCAGGTACAGCGCGGCGGTGATCGCCCCGGCGTGGCGCGAGGCGCCGGCGTTGGCCATGTCGGCCAGGTAGGAGTCAAGCATTTTGCGGTATGGCCGCCACAGCGGCAGTTGCCACAGCGGGTCGGCGGTGCGCTTGCCGGCGGCCAGCACGGCGTCGGCCAACTCCTCGCGGTTGCTGAACAGCGCCGGCAGGTCCGGGCCCAGCGCCACGCGCGCGGCGCCGGTGAGGGTGGCGAAGTCGACGATCAGGTCGGGCTTGCCCTCGCTGGCGTAGGCCAGCGCGTCGCACAGGATCAGCCGGCCCTCGGCATCGGTGTTGTCCACTTCCACGGTGAGGCCGGCGCGGGTGGTGATCACCTCGCCCGGGCGCATCGCGTTGCCGCTCACTGCGTTCTCCACCGCCGGCACCAGCAGGGTGAGCCGCACCGGCAGCCTCGCCTGCATCACCAGCGAGGCCAGGGCGATGGCGTGCGCGGCGCCGCCCATGTCCTTCTTCATCCAGCGCATGCCGTCGGAGGGCTTGAGGTCCAGCCCGCCGGTGTCGAAGCACACACCCTTGCCGACGATCACCAGCTTCGGATCGTCGCTCCTGCCCCAGCTCAGTTCGATCAGCCGCGGCGCGCGATGACTGGCGCGGCCCACCGCGTGGATGGTGGGGAAGTTGTGCTTGAGCAGCTCGTCGCCGACCCAGTCGCGCACCTTCGCCTTGTGCGTCTTGCCGAGCTTGGCGATGGCGTCGCCCAACTGCTCCGGGCCCATGTCCTCGGTGGGCGTATTGACCAGGTCGCGCACCAGCGCGGTGGCATCCACCAGCGGCGCCAGCACCTTGAGGTCGGCCGCCGGCACGGCCAGCGTGGCCGGCGCGCGCCGCGGCTTGCGGTAGCGGGTGAACTGGTAGGCGCCCAGCGCCCAGCCCAGCGCCGCGTGCTGCGCATCCAGCGCCACGCCCTCGTCGGCGAGATGGTAGCTGCCCACCGGCAGCGTGCCGGGCAGGCCGGCCAGCGCGCCCAGCGCATCGCCGCCGTCCACGCTGGCCAGCACGCGCACCAGCTTGCCTTTTTCATCGGCGAGCAGGGCATGCGTGCCCGGCGCGGCGGTGAACGCGCATTCGTCCAGCCAGCGCCTCTGCGCCGCAGTGAGCCGCCTGCGCGCGGCGGACAGGCTGGCGGCCGTGACGGCTTCGACGGGAATGCTGCGGCGGTCGCCGCTCTTGCGTTCGATCAGGGCGGACATGAAGGCTCCTTGGCGTCGCGCCGCTGCACGGCGCGCTGGCGTGAATGCGTGTCGTCCGACATCGGGGGAGTGCGGGGCGTTCGCAAGAGACCGGCCGGACAGCACGACATGATGCGCGCTTTCGCCAATCGCTGACTACGCCGGATGCTGCGCGTCGAGCCAGTCGGCGAGCGCGGCCATGTCCGGCAGGTCCAGCTCGGGCGGGGCGCCGAGCTCCGCCGGCCAGGGCTCGCCGCGGCGGTTGATCCAGGCGGTGCGCAGGCCGGCGTCGCGTGCGCCGGCCACGTCGAGCGCGGGATCGTCGCCCACATGCAGCACCTCGTGCGCGGCCACGCCGAGGCGTTCCACCGCGGCGTGGAAGATCGCCGGCTGCGGTTTCGATGCGCCCACCTCGCGCGCGCTCACGTGGTGGCGGAAGTGCGCCGCGATGCCCACGCGCTCCAGGTCGGCGTTGCCGTTGGTGAGGCTGGCCACCGGCCAGCGCGCGGCGATGCGGCGCAGCGCGGGCAAGCTGTCTTCGTACAGGTCCACCCGGTTGCGCGCGTTGAAGTACACCTCCCACAGCGCCTCCACCGGCGCCTCGTCCAGGCCGCAGGCGGCGAACGCGTAGCGCATGGTGAGGTGGCGCTGGGCGGTGAAGTCGTGCGCCAGGTCCAGCCGCTCGGCGGCGATGCGGGCGCGCAGTTCACGCATGGCGGGGATCGGCCACGCCGCGGCCACGGCCGGATGGTGTTCGCGCAGCCAGGCGTCCACATCGTGGTCGGCGCGTTCCAGCGCCGGCCACACCGGCCACAGCGTATCATCCAGATCCAGCGTGAGCGCGCGGATGATTCCGCCCACGGCGATCAGCGCGGACCGACGACCAGCACCTGGCCGGGCTTCACGCTGTCGCTGCGCAGGTGGTTCCAGCGGCGCAGGTCGGCCACGTCCACCGCGTGCTTGCGCGCGATCGACGACAGCGTGTCGCCGCGGCTCACCTTGTACGACCTGGCGCCCTTCGGCGTCGTGCCGTAGGCGGTGCTGCTGACCTTGGCGAAGCGGCCGTCGGCAGAGGTCTCCACGGTGGTGGCCTCGCCACTGACCCTGGCCAGGCTCGGGCGCGCCGCGGCGGCGGCCGCTGCCGCCCTGGCTTCGGCTTCCCTGGCACGGCGCGCGTCCAGCGCCTGACGCGCGGCCAGGGTGCGCTCGGACGTCGGCGCGCGCGCCACCTGCGAGGCGTAGGTGGCGCCCGGCGCGGAGATCGGCGTCGTGGCAGGCGTCGAGGGCACCGGACGAGCGCCCACTTCGGCGAGGATGCGCGCGCGGCGCGAGGCGTCCATCGAGGCCAGCGTGGCGCCGTCCCGGTAGGGCACCAGGCCGTGGCGGCGGATCACCGCCTCGGCCGCGTCGGAGTTGACGAAGTCGACGAAGGCCTGCGCCTGCGCAGCCTTCGGGCTGCTGGAGTTGGTGATCAGGTAGAGCTGGGTGAACAGCGGATAGCTGCCGTTGGCCACGGTGCTGGTGGACGGGGCCACGCCGTTGATGCGGATCATCTTCATCTTCGGGTTGCCGACCACGTTGGAGAGCGTGGTGGCGCCCAGTCCCTTCGGATCGAGGGTGATGCCCTCCTGCAGCTTGCTGGTGTTGACGTACAGGCGCGGCGCGGCCACCGGCTGGGTGCCGCGGCCGAACAGCAGCTTGCGCAGGCTGAACTCCACGCCGTCGGCGGGGCTGGCCACCGCGTACAGGTCGATCGGTTCATTGCGGCCGCCGACCTGGCTCCAGTTGGTGATCCTGCCGTAGTAGATGTCGTGCAGCTGCGGGAGCGTGAGGCTGCTCACCGGGTTGGACGGGTGGGTCACCATCACCAGCCCGTCCCACGCCACCGGCGTGAAGGTGAGGCCGGCCTCCTGCGGGCTGCCGCTGGCGCCGCGCGCCGCGCCGGCGAGGTCCGCCGTGCCGGTGCGCACCGCGTCCAGGCCCGAGGCGGTGTTGAAGGTCTGCAGTTCGATGCGGCCGTGGCCGGCGCGCTGCCATGCCTGCGCCACGTCGGTCACCACGCCGTGCGCCACGGTCACGTCGCCGCGCCAGGTGAGCGTTGAGGCGCTGCGGCCCTGCGCGGACTGGCCGCTGCGACCGTGCGTCTTGGCAATGGCGGGCGAGGCGGCGACGAGGCAGGCGCCGATCAGGGCGATGGGCAGCAGGCGGACTGGACGGACGGACATGATGACGGACTACCTCGGACGACGTGCTTGGGGCGACGACAGGGCGCGACGCGGCACCTTGCAGGCCGGCGCAAGGCGGAAAGAGGGCTATTTCATCGGTCCGCCCCCCAAACATCAAGCACGCGCGCGGGCTGGTGTTAAGGAAGCGGCGCACCTGTGCGCCGCTTCACTGTCCGCCTGTGCGCCCGTCGTTAGCCCGCGCGGCACGCGGCCTCTCAATTCATCAGCACGTAGTGCATGCCGTCGTCGTCGGCGATCGCCAGCGCCAACTGACGCGGACGCACCCCGGCCAGCGCCTGCAGCCCGCGCACGCTGGTGATGCGGCGGTTGCCGATGCCGATCACCACGTCGCCCTGCTGCAACCCCGCGCGTGCGGCAATGCTGCCGGGCTGCACGCGGGTGACGCGCACGCCGGCCAGGCCCTGCGCTCGCTCGCTCTGGCTCAACTCGCTGAAGCGCACGCCGGTCAGGCGCGGGTCGAGCTGCGCGCCCTCCACCGTGGCCAGCTTTTCCGCCGCCAGCGTGGCGTACACCTGACGCATCCTGCCGTCGCGCAGCAGGCCCAGCGTCACCTTGCTGCCCAGCGGCAGCAGGCCCTCGCTGTTGCGCAGCTCGTCGCTGTCGTGCAGCGGTTTGCCATTGAGCGTGGTGAGCACGTCGCCCGGCTCGATGCCAGCCGCGGCGGCCGGCGAGCCCTCGCTCACCCGCGTCACCACCGCGCCCTCGGTGCCGCGCACGCCGAGCAGCCGGGCGATGCGTGGAGTGATGTCCTGCGTCTGCACGCCCAGGCTGCCGCGCTGCACCTTGCCGTGGGCGATCAGCTGCTTCATCACCTCGCCGGAGAGGTTGCTGGGAATGGCGAAGCCGATGCCGGCGCTGGCGCCCGAGGGCGAGAAGATCATCGAGTTGATGCCCACCAGTTCGCCGCGCAGGTTCACCAGCGCGCCGCCGGAGTTGCCCGGGTTGATCGAGGCGTCGGTCTGGATGAAATTCTGGTAGTTGGTGCCGCCCAGGCCCGAGCGACCCAGCGCCGAGACGATGCCCGAGGTCACCGTCTGGCCCAGCCCGAACGGGTCGCCCACTGCCACCACGAAGTCGCCCACCTGCAGTTGCGACGAATCGGCCATCGGCAGCGCCTGCAGCCCGCTGGCGTGGATCTGCACCACCGCTACGTCGGTGTCCGGATCGGCGCCGATCAGCGTGCCCTTGAAATTGCGCCCGTCCTGCAGCGTCACGGTGATGTCGTCGGCGCCACCCACCACGTGGTTGTTGGTAAGGATGTAGCCCTTGGCCGCATCCACGATCACGCCCGAGCCCAGGCTCTGCTCGGTGCGCTCGCGCGGCACGTCGGGCAGGCCGAAGAACTGGCGGAACAGCGGATCGTCGAAATACGGATCGCGCACCGGCACGCGCGTCCTGGTGGAGATGTTCACCACCGCCGGAGTCACCTTGTGCAGCATCGGTGCCAGCGAGGGCAGCGGCTGTCCATCCACCACCGGTGGCAGCGCGGCGCGGCTGGCCAGCGGCAAGGTGCCGAGCGCGAGCGCGCTGCACAGGGCGAGCGTGCGCGTGATGCGACGAATCCGGTGCTTCATCGATTCCTCCTCATGGTGACGATGCATGGGCGGCGTCCATGGCGGGCGCCGCGAACCGCTGTTCGACTGCGCGCGTGCGCGCGGGTTCCGGGGGCGTTCGCGCACAGGGTGCGTTCCTACAAAGCGACTGCGCGTGGGTTCCGGATGCGCGGTGTGCGGCGTGTCGCAGGCGATTTCCAGTCGTGGCGCGGGCGGCTGCCGCGGGCTGTCGCGGCCTGCCCGCGGCGCACCATCGCGACGGCGTCGGAACGTACAAAAATTTCTTTACAACCCGGGCGCCCGGCGGTACGGTCTCCCTCCGTCCGCAACCACAATATCTTGTGTGCGCGTGCCTGGGTTTTACCCTAGAGCTGGTGTGGTGATGGTTGTTTCTCGAAGGAGGAGGCCGTCGCAGCAAGCGATCCCGCAAGACGGGCCACAGAGCCCGGGCACGGAGCCGGCGAGTCGTTGCGAACGATCTGGTCGAATACAACTACGTGCCGCCGTGAGGCGGCACCCGGAGGTCAGCAAATCAATGAGTACCGCTCGCGCGCCAGCAGTGGGTCGTGATGCCGTGCAGATTCCCCTGCAGCCGGCGTCCCATGACATCTGGGACAAGAAATACCGCTTGAAGAACAAGGCCGGCGAACCGGTCGACGACAGCGTGGACGGTACCTACCGCCGCGTGGCGCGCGCGCTGTCCGACGTGGAAGCCACTCCCGGGCTGCGCGAGCACTGGAACGAGCGTTTCCTGTGGGCGCTGCGCCGCGGTGCGATTCCCGCCGGCCGCATCACCTCCAACGCCGGCGCGCTGGAGCACAAGCCCGCCACCTCCACCATCAACTGCACCGTGTCCGGCACCATCCGCGACTCCATGGACGACATCCTGGAGAAGGTGCACGAGGCCGGCCTCACGCTGAAGGCGGGGTGCGTTGCGCCCGGCACCTGGGTGGTCACCGATCGCGGCCTGGTCACCGCCGATCAGGCGGTGGCCGAGCGCCATGCCCGAATTCTCAGCTACGACCGCGATGCACGCCGGTTCGAGATGCAGACGATCGAACAGCATCTGACCACGCACGTGGCGCGCGCGGACAACATCCGGATCCATGCGAACGGGGTGGCGCTGACCACCTCGGTGCGCCATCCGGTGCTGGTGTATCGCGACAACGCCCAGCGCTACGTGCGTGCCGACGAGGTCGTCGCCAGCGATGCGCTGGTGCAGCACAGCTTCGCCTGGCAGGCGGACGACGCCAGCATGCTCGAGGCGTGGTTCGCCGGCGCGCATCTGGGCGACGGCAGCGCCTACGAAAAGCATCATGCCTACCGCCCGAGCCGCAGCGCCTGGCAGCAGCGTGCGCAGCTGCTGGGCCGTCGCCTGGTGTTCAAGATCCGCGCGGCCGAGCGCGAGGTGGTCGAACGTTACGCGGCGTTCTTCGCCGGATTCTGCGCCAGCCGCGCGCAGGTGGTCGCCACCAGCACGCTGAACGGTACATCGGTGTGGGATTACACCGTGTCGAGTTTTGCGGCCAGCCGTGCCGCCGAATTGATCGATCACCAGATCGGGGCGAAAACCGCCCATCTGCGTGTCCCCGCCTGGATCGCGCAGCATCCGGAGCGGCATTTCCTGCCGTTCCTGGCCGGCCTGATCGACACCGACGGCACCGTCAGCCGCGAGCACGGCAGCGCCATCATCGCCGCCCAGAATGCCGACTTTGCCGGCGAGCTGAAGGCGCTGCTCGGCCTGTTCGGTGTGCACGCCAGCCTGACCCGGCGCAAACCGCGCAGCCATCAGTACAACGGCTGCGACATTCGTGACAGCGGCGGCGCCACGCTGAAGATCTCCGACTCGGCGTTTCTCGCCGTCGTCGCGCGCTACATGGCCGACAGCGGCAAGCGCGGGCGCATCGCGGAGCATGCCAGCCAATCCGGTCAGTACGACCGTTACGTGCTGCCGCGCGATCTCTCCAATGCATTGACCGAACTGGCCGGCACGCTGGGGCACGACGAGCGCCAGCGGCTCGGCTTCTATCACGGCTACCACGTCGCGCCGCGGGTCAGCCGTGTCTGGCTCGATCGCTGGGCGCAACGCTTCCCGGCGCTGCAGCCGCTGATCGACTTCGCACGCTGCCTGCGTCCGGTCGAGTCGATCGAGCATGGCCTCGATTTGCCGGAAACCTTCTACGACTTCACCGTCGCGAAGCACAACAATTACCTGGCGGGCAACGCGGGGCTGCTGGTCATCCACAATTGCGGCATCGGCTACGAGTTTTCCACGCTGCGTCCGCGTGGCGCGTACGTGTCCGGCGCCGGCGCGTACACCTCCGGCCCGCTGTCGTTCATGGACATCTACGACAAGATGTGCTTCACCGTGTCCTCCGCCGGCGGTCGCCGCGGCGCGCAGATGGGCACGTTCGACATTTCCCACCCGGACGCCAAGGAGTTCATCCGCGCCAAGCGCGAGGATGGCCGCCTGCGCCAGTTCAACCTCAGCCTGCTGATCACCGACGGCTTCATGGAAGCGGTCGAGCACGACCAGGACTGGCCGATGGTGTTCCCCATCCACGTCAAGGAGCAGGGCGAGCTCGACCTCGACGACCCCGGCAAGGTGGTGTGGCGCGAGTGGCCCACCCACGACAACTACATCGCCCGCGAGGACGGACTGGTCGCCTGCAAGATCTACGGCACCATCCGCGCCCGTCACCTGTGGGACATGATCATGGTCTCCACGTACGACTACGCGGAGCCCGGGTTCATCCTGGTCGACAAGGTCAACGAGATGAACAACAACTGGTGGTGCGAGCACATCCGCGCCACCAACCCGTGCGTTACCGGGGACACCTGGGTGCAGACGTCCGAAGGTCCGCGCCAGGTCGCCGACCTGCTCGGCGCCGGCTTCATGGCGCGCGTGGACGGCAAGGACCACGCCACCGGCGCAGAAGGGTTTTTCCGCACGGCGACCAAACCCGTGCTGGCGCTGCAGACCGAAGAGGGCTATCGCCTGCGCCTGACCAGCGACCACCGCGTGCGCCGTGTCGCGCGCATGACGCGCTGGAACGTGGAAACCGAATGGTGCGCCGCCGGCGCGCTGCAGCCGGGCGACCGCGTGCTGATGAACGATCATCGCCGCAATGCGTCCTGGGCTGGTGCGCTGACTGAAGAGCAGGGCTATCTGCTCGGCCTGCTGGTCGGCGACGGCACGCTGAAGAGCGAGGCCGCCGTGCTGTCGGTGTGGCCACAGGCCGCGGCCGTCAACGGTTCGGCCGATGGCGCCACCGCGCTGATGGACGAAGCGCTGCGTTGCGCCCAGACCCTGCCGCACCGCGCCGATTTCGCCGGCTGGTCCGAAGTGGCCGGGCGTGGCGAGTTCCGGCTGAAGTCCGCCGCGCTGCGCGACCTGGCCTTCGAGCTGGGCATGCGCGTGGGCGACAAGGCGATCACCCCGGCGCTGGAGCGTGCCTCCAGCGATGCCTACCGCGGCTTCCTGCGTGGTTTCTTCGACGCCGACGGTTCGGTGCAGGGCAGCCAGGCCAAGGGCGTGTCCGTGCGCCTGGCGCAGTCGGACCTACCGAGACTGGAAGCGGTGCAGCGCATGCTGCTGCGCCTGGGCATGCCGTCGCGGATCTACCGCGATCGTCGCGTCGCCGGCGAAAGCACGCTGCCGGACGGCCGCGGCGGCACGCAGGCCTACGCCACCCAGGCCCAGCACGAGCTGGTTATCGCCGGCGAGTCGCTGGCGCGCTTCGCCGAGCTGGTCGGCTTTGCCGACACCGACAAGGCCGTACGGCTGAAAGCGGCGCTGTCCGGCTACAAGCGCACGCCCAACCGCGCGCGCTTCGTCGCCACCGTCGCCTCGCTCCACGCCGACGGCGTGGAGGACGTCTACGACGTGCAGGTGCCCGGCATCAACACCTTCGACGGCAACGGCTTGCACGCACACAACTGCGGCGAGCAGCCGCTGCCGCCGTACGGCTCGTGCCTGCTCGGCTCGATCAACCTCACCACCTTCGTGCGCGATCCGTTCGGCCCCAAGGCCCGCTTCGACTGGGACGAGTACCGCGAAGTGGTGAAGGTGTTCACCCGCATGCTCGACAACGTGGTGGAGATCAACGGCCTGCCGCTGCCGCAGCAGCGCGACGAGATCATGAGCAAGCGCCGCCACGGCATGGGCTTCCTGGGCCTGGGGAGCACGCTCACCATGCTCAAGATGCGCTACGGCTCGGCCGATGCGGTCAGCTTCACCGAGGACGTCTCGCGCGAGATGGCCGTGGCCGGCTGGGAAGTGGCGCTGGAGCTGGCCAGGGAAAAGGGCCCGGCCCCGATCCTCGCCCGGGACTTCACCGTCACCGGCGAGATGCTGCGCAAGCGCCCGGAAATGGCGGCCGACGGCTACAAGGTCGGCGACACCATCCCCGGCCGCGTGCTGCACGCCAGGTACAGCCGCTACATGCAGCGCATCGCCACCGTGGCGCCCGATCTGGTGAACGAGCTGGCCGAAACCGGCGCGCGCTTCACCCATCACTCCTCGATCGCGCCCACCGGCACGATCTCGCTGTCGCTGGCCAACAATGCCTCCAACGGCATCGAGCCCAGCTTTGCCCACCACTACTCGCGCAACGTGATCCGTGAGGGCAAGAAGTCCAAGGAAAAGGTGGAGGTGTACAGCTACGAGCTGCTCGCCTACCGCGAGCTGATCAACGGCAAGGCCATGCCCTTCAGCACCGAGCCCGACGCCAGGCTGCCGGAGTACTTCGTCTCCGCCGACGACATCAGCCCCAAGGAGCACGTGGACATCCAGGCCGCCTCGCAGAAATGGATCGACTCGTCCATTTCCAAGACCGCCAACGTGCCCACCGACTACCCCTACGAAGACTTCAAGGACATCTACTTCTACGCGTACAAACAGGGCCTCAAGGGCTGCACCACGTTCCGCTTCAACCCCGCCGCGTTCCAGGGCGTGCTGGTGAAGGAAGCCGACCTTGAGAACACCCTCTACCGCTTCGAATTGGAAGACGGTAGCGTTGTCGAACTGAAGGGCAACGAGCAGGTGGAATACGACGGTGAAATGCATACCGCCGCCAACCTCTTCGATGCGCTGAAGGAAGGCTATTACGGCAAGTTCTGAGTTCTCGAAAGAGGGCCGGCAACAGAGAGTTCTAGTCTTGCCCGCGGCGGTCTCCGTCGCGGGCGTACGGCAGGCACCAATAACAGTCGGAGGGGAACCCCAGCATGTCCATCGATACCGAAGTGAAAAACGACGTAGCACCGGCCGCTGATGCGGCACCCGCGTCCCAGCCGGCTGCGCCGGTCGTGAGCGCCGTGCCGAAGCAGGCCCCGGCCAGGAAGAAGCCCGCCAGGAAGGCAGCAGCCAGGAAGGCTGCTCCGAAGAAGGCGGCGGCCAAGAAGGCCGCTCCCAAAAAGGCTGCAGCCAGGAAGGCCGCCCCGAAGAAAGCCGCTGCCAAGAAGACCGCCAAGAAAGCGGTGAAGAAAGCCGCCGCCAGGAAGGCCGCCCCGAAGAAGGCCGCCGCCAAGAAAACGGCCAGGAAGGCCGTGAAGAAAGCCGCGGCCAAGAAGATCGCCAAGAAAGCGGTGAAGAAAGCCGCCACCAGGAAAGTCGCCAAGAAGGCCGCGCCGAAAAAGGCCGCCGCCAAGAAGGCCGTGAAGAAAGCCAGCAGCAAGAAGACGGCGAAGAAAGCCGCTCCCAAGAAGACGGCCAAGAAGGCCGCCGTGAAAAAGGCCGCCCCCAAGGCAGCCAAGAGGTCCACTGCCAGCAAGAAGGCGAGCGTGAAGGTGGCGAAGGCCAAGAAGCCCGCCGCCAAGAAGGCCGCCCGCAAGAAGTAAGTCGTCAACGCAGCCGGCCCGGCTCGCCGGGCCGGCTGTTTTTTCTCCAGGGATCGCTTGATGGGCTTCGTCCATCCCATCCCGCTACCCCCAAGTCGTCATTCCGGCGAACGCCGGAATCCAGCGTCTTGAAGGGCAGGGCGTAAAGCATCCACCAGCGCCGCGCGCCGACTTATCCGCCAACCATCCAAAGAAGAAGCGCACACCATGGCGATCAAGATCGAAAAGAAAATCAAGGGCTACGCCGTCGTCAAGCCCGAAGACAAGGCCGCGCCGGCCGCCGCCCCCGCCGCTGCGCCCAAGGCCGCCAAGCCCGAGCCCAAGCAGGCCGAAGTCATCCAGATGCACGAGAGCGTGGAGCGCCCCGAGACCCTCGTCGGCTCCACCTTCAAGATCAAGTCGCCGCTGTTCGAGCACGCGCTCTACGTCACCATCAACGACATCGTGCTCAACGCCGGCACCCCGCACGAGCAGCGCCGCCCCTTCGAGATCTTCATCAACTCGAAGAACATGGACCACTTCCAGTGGATCGTGGCGCTCACCCGCATCATCTCCGCCGTGTTCCGCAAGGGCGGCGACGTCACCTTCCTGGCCGAGGAGATGAAGGCCGTGTTCGACCCGCGCGGTGGCTACTTCAAGTCCGGCGGCGTCTACATGCCCAGCATCGTCGCCGAGATCGGCGCGGTGATCGAGCAGCACATGAAGAACATCGGCCTCATCCACGATCCGGAGATGGACGAGTCGACGCGCAAGCTGATCGCCGAGAAGCGTGCCGCCTACGAGCGGGCCAGCGTAGGAGCGCACCCCCCGATCGAGTCGAGGGTAGGCTCTGTGCGCGACACCGCCGCCCAGCCGACCGAACCCGCCGCCTCCGGCTTCCCGCCCGGCGCCACGCTCTGCGCCAAGTGCAACACCCAGGCGCTGGTGCTGATGGATGGGTGTCAGACTTGCTTGAATTGTGGGTATTCCAAGTGCGGATAGCCTCATATGCAGCCTACCGCTTCAATCGTCGGTTTCGACTGCGCGAGCCGCTGCCACGACTGACCCGTGCGATGGTGCTCTGCAAGCCTTGTCCAGAGCCGATCCTGCGCTTGGCGAGCAACCTTTCTCACTGAGATTCGATGCTGGCAGGAAAGAGCTTCCCCGGTATCCGGGGGAAGTGTCCCGGCGACTGGCCGGGCAGAAACAGAGTGGAAACAGGGGGAGGGCCAAGCCGCGCGGCCACGGACGCGCCGACCGAGCGGCGGGGAGGGTGCTCTCGGATCCATCGACGCGATCAGGCTTTCGCGTCAGCTCGCGATGGTCGTTTCCAACGCCGATGCACCCAATACCATTCCTGCGGCTCGGCGCGCACGGCCTGCTCGATCACGGCGCTGAGGCGCTGCAGGTCCTCCTGCAGCGCACCGTCCGCCTGCTGGCCGAGCGGATACGGCGCCTGGATCGCCAGCCGGTGCCCGCCGCCCTGGTGATGCATGAACATGGGCAGGATGGTTGCACCGCTGCGCCGTGCCAGCACCACCGGCCCGCTGGGCGTCCATGCCGATCGGCCGAAGAACGGCACCGGCAGGCCGTTGGGCGTGCTCTGATCCATGTGCATCAACACGATGCGGCCTTCGCGCAGGGCGCCCAGAATGGGGCGTGCCAGACCTGCGCGTTTCCGGCCGATGACGCGGATGGGCGTCACGCCATAGTCCTGCATGATGCGGCCGAAGAAATCGGGGACGAAGTCGTTGGCCTCCTTGTAGACCGCCGCCACCGGATAGCCGCGCGCGGCCAGCGCCAGCGCGATCCAGGGGAAATTGCCGAAATGCGCGGTCATCGCAATCACGCCGTGGCCCTGGGCGAGCGCCTGCTCCAGATGGGCGAGCCCCTGGATCTCGACCCGACGGAGCAACTGCCCGGCGGAGATGACCCGCTCGGCACAGGCGGCCAGTTCGAGCGTGGTCTGCATCCAGTAGCCCAGGCTGGTTTCGAGGATGCGCCGGCGTGCGGGTTCATCCAGATGCGGAAAAGCGATCGCCAGATTGTCGAGTGCGATACGTCGGCGCGCCAGCGGCAAACGGACCAGCACCCCGCCCAGCCGTCGCGCCGCCGCCGGTCTGACCCGCTCCGGCAGGTGCGCGGCCAGCAGCATCAGGCCTCGCATGCCAAGCCAGGGCAGCCGCCGCGTGGATGCTTCAGGGGAGCCGTTCATCCGGTTTGCCGCAGGCGTTCCCGCACCACCTTGCCGGTGGCGTTGCGCGGCAATTCGCTGACGAAGACGAAGCGCTTGGGTACCTCATAGGCGGCCAGATGCTTCAGGCAGTGCCGGCGCAGTTCGGTGACGCTCGGGACCGGATCGCGCGCGATCACGTAGGCGACGACGATCTGCCCCTGCTCGGCGGCGTCCTGAATGCCGACCACCGCGGCGTCCATCACGGCCGGATGCAGCAGCAGCGCGTTCTCCACCTCGGCCGGATAGACGTTGAGCCCCCGGCCGGTCACGATCTGATCGTCGAGCCGACCCAAGTGATAGAAGAAGCCATCGGCGTCCTGCTTGCCGGCATCGCCGGTATGCAGCAGCCCGTTGTGAATACGCGCTGCCGTCGCCTGGGGGTTGTTGAGATACCCCTTCATCACCATCGGCCCGCGCGCGACGATCTCGCCGACCTGCCCCGGGCGCAGCGGCCGGCCTTGCCCATCGGCGATGAACACTTCCCCCATCGGCACGGCCCGACCGATGCTGTCCAGGTGGCCATCGGCCTGCGCCGGCGGCGTCAGGGTCAGCAGCGGCGAGGTCTCGGTCAGCCCGTAGCCCTGCAGCACCTTGACGTGCGGCAGCCGGGCCTTGAACGCCTGCATGACGGCCAGCGGCACCGAGGTGCCCATCATCGCCGCCACCCGCAGGCTGGACAGGTCGTAGGTCTCCGGTTCGGCCGCCAGCATCATCTGGAAGATCGGTGGCACCGCATGGATGAAGCTGATGCGGTAGCGCTCGATGGCCTCGAGCAGGTGCGCGCCGCTCAGACGGTCGATGATGACCAGCGAGGAGCCCTTGTCGAGCATCTCGTTGAGCAGGATCGGACCGGAGATATGGCTCATCGGCAGCACCATGGCGAGCACCTCGTCCGCCCCGGTGCCCAGCATCGTCATCGCCTGCGGGAAGCAGTCCAGATTGGCAAAACTGAGCTCGACCACCTTGGGCAGGCCGGTCGTGCCGGAGGTGTGCAGGTACAGGGCGGTGGCCTGGGGATCGATCGGCGCCGGCGGCGCGTCCGGTGGCGGCTGGTCGAGCACGAGCGCGCTCGTCGGGATCAACTGCACGGACGCGGGCAGCGACTGGGCATGGACAAAATCCGCGGCGGCGAAGGCATGGCGAATCGCGCAGTGCGCCAGCAGGTCGCTCAGCTCCGGCGCCCCCAGCCGCACGTCCATGGGCGCCGCGATGGCGCCCATGCGCATCAGCGCCAGATACAGGTAGGCAAACTCGAGGCAGTTGGGCAGGATGATGCCCACCGGCGTGCCCTGGCGTATGCCCCGTTCGAGCAGTTGTCGGCGTACCGATTCGACGCGCCGGTCCAGTTCGCGGAAATCCACGACCCGGTCCTGATGGATGAGTGCAGGGTGCTGCGGGCGTCGTTCCGATTGGCGGCGCAAGAGCTGGCCGATATCCATGGGCTTGCCTGAAACCGATCTGTTCTCGAAGAAAGCTGGCGTGAACCTGTAGGCCGCCATCGACGCGTGAGGGTGTCTGACCCACCGGCCATGCCGTGCATCGGCGTCCCGTTCGAGCCTGAGCCTGCGGCTCGGCCATCGACTTCCTGCAGATTTTAACCGAACGAGCCGAACGGGGTTCACTAGCAAGAAAGTGAGCCCGGAACTCGTGTGGCCGCCTCCCGCGCGTGGTGATGGGTTCGATGTCACCACGATGCGGACGTGCCCGGCGACAGCAGCGGATTGAGCTATCGTGCCGTCCTGATCCCCACGAATCGCCCGATGAAAACCTACACCCCACCGCTGGCCACCCACCCGCACGATCCGCTCTACCGCGTCGACAAGGCGATCCAGACGGCGCAGCTGCGGCTGGATGCGGCGATCGACGCGAAGCGGCATCACACCAGCCAGAACCTGGCTCATGCAGTGATCAAGGAGGCGCGCGAGGGGCTCAGGAAGGCCGAGCAGGCGCGCGTGCTGAAGATCAAGGAAGTCGCGCTGAAAGCGGCGGAGAGTGCGGTGGAATCGGCGCGCTGAGCGTGCGGCTTGCGCATGATTTGATGGTCGCGGCGTCCTTCGCGCCGTTGCTGGCGGGCCCGCGCGGCGCGGCGCTCCCCGGTTCTCCGTTGCGCCGGAAATCGCGATGCGGCGAGCGCCCGGGGCGATCCGGAATCCCGCTCCAGATCACACTTTCCCGCCTTTGGTCGGCCTCGACGCGCCCCGCGTTTCACTGCACTCTTCACGGGCCTGCTTGCCGCAGGCGGGGGAATGTCGTGATCGTGAGCATGGCGCGAGTGAACTGCATCGAGTGCGAAAGGCCGTTTGTGCGCCATGGTTGAGCACAAGGTCGACGGGCGGCATGAAGGTGGGCACTGGGATATGCGCGGCGGGCTGGCGATCGGCTCGTTTGCGGTCATCGCCTTGTTCACGCTGGCTTCGCTGTTTGCCTCGCGCATCGAGCAGCCGCGCCAGGTGATCCCGCAGCAGACCCCGCGCGTCGAGCCGCCGGTGCTGCCCTCGGTGGAGGTGTGGGTGAGCACGGCCGATCGCCGCCTGCGGCTGGCGCGCCAGCCGGACATCGCGATGAGCCCGCGCGACACGCTGCCCAAGGGCGTGGTGATCGATACGCGCGCCACCTATCAGGCCATGGTGGGTTTCGGCGCCGCGATCACCGACTCCTCGGCGTGGCTGATCCGCAACAGGATGAGCGAGACCCAGCGCACGGCGCTGCTGCGCGAGCTGTTCGGCCCGCCGCCGGGGCTCAACCTGAGCATGACGCGGGTGACCATCGGCGCGTCGGATTTTTCGCTGCAGCCGTACACGCTGGACGACATGCCCGTCGGGCAGACCGACCCGGCGCTGGAGCACTTCAACGTGGCGCCCGACGTGGCCGACGTGATTCCCACTGTGCGCGAGGCGCTGGCGATCAATCCGCAGCTGCAGGTGATCGCCTCGCCGTGGAGCGCGCCGGCGTGGATGAAGAGCAGCGGCAGCCTGATCCAGGGCGGGCTGCTGGAGCCGTTCGAGAGCGCGTTCGCGGACTACCTGGTGAAGTACGTGGAGGCCTTTCGCAGCTACGGCATCCCCATCTTCGCGCTTACCGTGCAGAACGAGCCGGCGTACGAGCCGGCCACCTACCCGGGCATGGTGGTGCCGGCGGCCACGCGCGCACGCCTGATCGGGCAATACCTCGGGCCGGCGCTGGCCAGGCGTGCGCCCAGGACGCGCATCCTGGAGTGGGACCACAACTGGGACGACCCCTCCCAGCCGCTGGACGTGCTGGCCGATCCGGACGCATCGCGCTACGTGGCCGGCGTGGCCTGGCATTGCTATGCGGGCACGCCGTCGGCGCAGTCGGACGTGCATCGCGCCTACCCCGGCAAGGACACCTACATCACCGAGTGCTCAGGCGGCGACTGGGCCTCGGCGCGCAACGGCGAGCTGCTGTGGTTTGCGCGCGATCTGCTGCTGGCCGGCGTGCGCAACTGGGCGCGCGGGGTGGTGTACTGGAACGTGGCGCTGGACGAGCAGCACGGCCCGCACAGCGGGGGTTGCGACCTGTGCAAGGGCTTGGTCACCATCGACTCGCGCACCGGCGAGGTGAGCCGCAACGACGAGTACTACGCGTTCGCGCACTTCAGCCGCTTCGTGCTGCCCGGTGCACGGCGGCTGGGCTCAAGCGAAACGGAGAAGGGCGTCAACAACGTGGCCTTCCGCAACCCCGGTGACGAGTCGCTGGTGCTGGTGGTGGTGAACAGCCACGCGGATGCGCGCACCCTCACCGTGGCCGAGGGCACCACCGGGTTCCAGTACCAGTTGCCCGCACAAAGCGTGGCCACCTTCGTCTGGACGCCGGACCCCGTCGGCGCGCTGATCCGCCGCGCGCTGCGCTGGCTCAGGAGCGTGCAGGCCGCGGCCAGCAGCGCGCGCGGCCCCGGGGCCGGGGTGAAGTGATGCCGCCGTGGCGGCCGGGCCGAACTCGACGCCCGGTCAGGCCGGCGCAAGGCCCGATCCTCTACCATCGCCGCAGCCCCTGACCTGCCGAACGGATGCCACCCATGACCGACGAGATGAAGCGCTGCCCCGCCTGCGCCGAGCTGATCCAGGCCGCCGCCCGCAAATGCCGCTTTTGCGGCACCGACATCGAGGCCTACGCGTCGGCCCACGAGGCCAGCGTGGAGCAGACGCTGTTCGCCGGTCATCCGAAGGTGATCTACACCTTCGGCCAGTACGTGGTGGTGGTGCTCACGCTGGGTCTGGCCCTGCTGGTGTATTGGCTGCGCAGCCTGAGCCTCACCTTCACCATCACCACCCAGCGCGTGCGCGTGGAGCGCGGGCTGTTCTCCAAGGCGCAGGACAACGTGGAGCTGTTCCGCATCGATCACTTCGACATTCTCAAGCCGCTGGGCATGCGCCTGCTTGGCCTGTGCCGCGTCACGCTGCATTCGTCCGACGACGAGATGCCGGTGGTCAACCTCTACGGCATCCCCGGGCTGGAAGCGATGGCCGACACCCTGCGCGAATGCTCGCTGCGCGAACGCACCCGCCGACGGGTGCTGCCGATGGAGCAGATGTAGTCAGAGCACCCGGGCGCGCTGGTCAGCATGACGGTGGATGCCGATTCGCTTCACGCATGATGGGCCAACCATGCCGGCACGCGAGCCTCGCCGTCAGCGCCTGAAGTCAGCGCCGGTTTCGGTCACCGATGGGCCCGGCTCGCGCCGCTGGTAGCCTTGCACGCTTGCCCCACACCGGAATGCGCCCGATGGATCCCTTGTTGTTCGAAGAGCTCGACTACTGCCCCACGCCGATCGGGCCGGTGAGCCTGCGCCGTCGCATGGAGCTCACCGTCAAGCGCGTGGTGTACGAGGTGAAGCTGGGCGACGAGTTCCTGATGTCCAGCCTGTTCACCGCCTCGGAGGAAGCGCTGGCGCGGCTGGGCCTGGCGGCGTTGCAGGGCGACGCTCTGGACGTGGTGGTGGGCGGGCTGGGCCTGGGCTACACGGCGCGTGCGGCGCTGGAGGACGCGCGGGTGCGCGCGCTGGCGGTGGTCGAGTACCTGGTGCCGGTGATCGCCTGGCATCGCGACGGCCTGCTGCCGCTCGGCCCGGAGCTCACCGGCGATGCGCGCTGCCGCTTCGTGCAGGGCGACTTCTTCGCCATGGCGGCCTCCGCCGAAGGCTTCGATCCGCAGCAGCCGGGCCGGCGCTTCGACGCCATCCTGCTCGACATCGACCACTCGCCCGACGCGCTGCTGGATGCGCGCAGCAGCAGCTTCTATCGCCCCGACGGCCTGCGCGCGCTGGCACGCTACCTCAAGCCCGGCGGCATCTTCGGCCTGTGGTCGAACGACGCCCCCGATCCGGCCTTCACCGCGCGCCTGGCCGGCGTGTTCGCCGAGGCGTGGGCCGAGCCGGTGACCTTCGACAATCCGCTGCTGGGCTGAAGCCCCTCCCACAGAGGGCAGGCTGTGGCCCCTGCAGAGAGTCGGCTGAAGCCCCGCCCACAGTGAGCAACGAATCAGAAGCCCATGTCGAATCAGAAGCCCATGCCGTACGGATCGTTGCCGGCCAGCTCGTTGTCGGCGCTGGCGCCGCCGCCTTCGGAGAGGCGGATCTTCAGCGCCAGGCCGTCGCGCGAATCGGCCTTGGCCAGTGCCTCTTCCAGCTCGATGCGGCCGTCGCGGTAGAGCCGGTACAGCGACTGGTCGAACGTGCGCATGCCTTCCTGCAGGCTGCGGTCCATCGCTTCCTTCACCTCGTGGATCTGGCCGCGGCGGATCATGTCGCGGATCAGCGGGGTGTTCAGCAGCACCTCGGTCGCCGGCAGACGGCGCCCGTCCTTGCCGGTCACCAGACGCTGGCTGATCACCGCGCGCAGATTGAGCGCCAGGTTCATCAGCACGTTCTTGTGCGCCGACTCGGGGAAGAAGTTGAGGATGCGCTCCAGCGTCTGGTCGGCATTGTTGGAGTGCAGGGTGGCCAGGCACAGGTGGCCGGTCTCGGAGAAGGAGATCGCCGCCTCCATCGTGTCGGTGTCGCGGATCTCGCCGATCATGATCACGTCCGGCGCCTCGCGCATCGCGTTCTTCAGCGCCTCGTGATAGCTGTGGGTATCGAGCCCCACTTCGCGCTGGTTGACGATCGACTTCTTGTGCCGGTGCAGGAACTCGATCGGATCCTCGATGGTGAGGATGTGGCCGGGCGAGTGGGCGTTGCGGTGGTCGATCATCGCCGCCAGCGTGGTCGACTTGCCCGAGCCGGTCGCGCCCACCACCAGGATCAGCCCGCGCTGCTCCATGATCAGGTCGCGGAAGATGCTTGGCAGCTGCAACTGCTCGATGCTGGGAATGTCGCTCTTGATCGCGCGGATCACCATGCCCACTTCGCCGCGCTGCTTGAACACGTTGATGCGGAAGCGCCCGGCCTCCTTCACCGCCAGCGCCATGTTCAGTTCGAGGTTGCGCTCGAACTGCGGCACCTGGCCCTCGTCCATGAGCGAATAGGCGATCTTCTTGACCATGCCGCCCGGCAGGCCGGTGTTGCCGAGCGGATAGAGCTTGCCCTCCACCTTGATGTTCACCGGGGCACCGGTGGTCAGGAACATGTCCGACGCGCCCTTGTCCACCATCAGCTTGAGGAAGTAACCGATATCCACCTGAAGTCCCCTGAATTCAACTACATTGCATTGGGCGATTATGCCCACCGACAATACGCCGCAACACTACGAGGTACTGAGTGATGGTGCACAGCTTTTCCCGGCCTGCCGCACGCCCCGGACGTATCGGCAGGAGCATGCAGGGCTTGACCTTGTGCGCGCTGCTGGCACTGGGTGGCTGTGCCAGCGTTCCCCCGCCCGATGGCGCCATGACCATGGCGCAGATCCAGTTGCAGGCCGCGCGCGACGCCGATGCGGCGGATTATGCGCCGGTGGACCTGGGTTTTGCGCAGAACAAGTTCCAGCAGGCGCAGGCGGCCATGGCCAGCCGCAAGTACGCGGACGCGGCCGATCTCGCCGACGAGGCGCAAGCCGATGCCGAGCTGGCGCTGACCAAGGCGCGTCTGGGCGCGGCCCGCGCCAGAATCCACGCCAAGGTGGACGAAAACCGCCGTCTGCGCGAGCGCATGGAGCAGGCGCATCCGGAGCTGTCGCGCGCGCGCGTGTCGATGCCCACCACGCTGCCGCCGGCCGCTCCCGTGGGCGACATGCCCGCGCCCGCCTCGTCGGTGCTGGCGGCGCCCCCGCCGGGTGACGGCGGCTTCCAGACCGTGCCGCAGGGCGGCGCGGCTCCCGCCGACAGGCACCAGGGAGAGCAGCCATGAAGCGATGGACGATCCTGTTCGCCGGCGCGGTGTTCGCCCTGGGCAGCAGCGTCGGCCTGGCGGCCGATCAGGATATCGACGTGAGCCGGCTCAGCGGCAGCCTCGACCAGCTGGCCAGCGATCCGGTGCTGGGCCACTACGCACAGGCCGAACAGGCGCGCGCCCGCGACGCGCTGGCCCGGCTCGCGCAGGCGGGTTCCAGGGAGCGGCCGCACGCGCTGTACCTGGCCGAGCGACGCGTCGACCTGGCCCGCGTCGCGGCGCAGTTGCAGGACGCACAGGCCAAGCTGGCCCAGCTCGATCGCGAGCACGACCAGATCATGCTCGAATCGGCTCGCCGCGATGCCGAGGCGGCCCGGCTGGAGCTGGAGCGCCAGCGCCTGCAGTACCAGCTGGCGCAGGAGGAGGCCGCCCGTCTGCAGCAGCAGGGGCTGGAAGCCAACCAGGCGGCGGAGCAGGCCAGGGCCGAGGCCGAACGCGCCCGCAAGCTGGCCGCGGCGCAGAGCCGGGTGGCCAGCGCGGCCAGGCGCGAAGCGGCGCTGGCCGCCCAGGCCGCCCGCGCGCTGCGCGCGCAGATGCAGGAAGGGGGCGCCCAGGAACCGGCCGCCAAGCCCGCCACCAAGCCCGCCGGGAAGGGCAAGCCCTGAGGAGTTCCGGGCTCCCGCCGGGAGCCCGGACCGTCCGTGTCCCGTGCCGGTCCGGGTCGGGTACATGACTGTTCCGACAGGCTTTTGTCCGGCGTGTTGATTGCATCAGGCGTGCCATGGGCTGTGCTTGCGAGGCCCGGCTGGCCGGAGTAGCGTCGGTCATCCACGCGGCATCTGCGCGGCGTGGATCACTGACCTGACGCATGCGCACATCCTCCCGAACTCCCGCCGTTCCCGCGCCGATCCCCGTCGGCGTGGGGATGACGCGCACGCGTCACACCGCCACGGGCGCACCGGTCACGCGCCCGCTTGCCCTGCGAGGAGGTCGCTCATGTTCGAAAACCAGCAGCGTGATGATGTCGAGGCATTGCTGAAGGCCGATGCGGAGTTCCGCCACCTGTACCAGCGTCACCGCGAACTCGACAGCAAAGTGCACGACGCCGATATCGGCGTACTCCCGATCCCCGAGGCCAGGCTCTCGGTCATGAAACGCGAGAAGCTCTACGCCAAGGATCGCCTGCAGCGCATCTGGGACGCAAAGATGCAGCGACGACACTGATTCACCCTGCTTTGATGCAACGCGATTGGCGACATCCGCGGCCCGGTTCTCCTGACGGAAACCGGGCCGCTTCCGTTTGCGCCGGCTCAAGTGGGGGAGCCGGAGCGCTCGGTTATCATGGCCGCCCACCGGCGCCGGTTCGCGCGCCGATGGCTTCTTTCCCGCCCAACGGAGTTTCCATGCCGGTTCACCACAGCGTCCTCGATCTGATCGGCCACACGCCCATGGTGCGCGCCAACCGCCTGGACGCCGGGGTGTGCGAGCTGTTCCTCAAGCTGGAGAGCGCCAATCCGGGCGGCTCGATCAAGGACCGCATCGGCCTGTCGATGATCGAGGGCGCCGAAAAGGCCGGCAGGATCCGTCCGGGCGCCACCCTGGTCGAAGGCACCGCCGGCAACACCGGCATCGGCCTGGCGCTGGTCGCCCAGCAGAAGGGCTACAAGCTGATCCTGGTGGTGCCGGACAAGATGAGCCGCGAGAAGATCTTCAACCTCAAGGCGATGGGCGCCGAAGTGGTGCTGACCCGCTCGGACGTGGCCAAGGGCCATCCCGAGTACTACCAGGACATGGCTGAGCGGATCGCCCGCGAAACGCCCGGCGCCTGTTTCATCAACCAGTTCGGCAACCCCGACAATCCGCGCGCGCACTACGAGACCACCGGTCCGGAGATCCTCGAGCAGATGGACGGCCGCGTCGACGCCATCGTGTTCGGCTGCGGCTCGTCCGGCACCATGACCGGACTGTCGCGCTACTTCGCCGAGCATTCGCCGCACACCGAGCTGATCCTGGCCGATCCGGTGGGTTCGATCCTCGCCCAGTACATCAACGAGGGCACGCTGTCGGAGAAGTCCGGCAGCTGGATGGTCGAGGGCATCGGCGAGGATTTCCTGCCCGTCATCAGCGACTTCTCGCGGGTCAGCAAGGCCTACGCGATCTCCGACCGGGAGAGCTTCCTGGCCGGGCGCGAGCTGCTGGCGAAAGAGGGCATCCTCGGCGGGTCGTCCACCGGCACGCTGCTGGCCGCGGCGCTCAGGTATTGCCGCGAGCAGACCGCGCCCAAGCGGGTGGTGTCGATCGTCTGCGACACCGGCAACAAGTACCTGTCGAAGATGTACAACGACTACTGGATGCTTGATAACGGCTTCCTGGAGCGCGAGCAGCACGGCGACCTGCGCGACCTGCTGCTGCGCCCGTTCGCCCAGCGCGACACCATCGTGGTGGGGCCGAACGAGCTGCTGATGACCGCCTACACCCGCATGAAGCTCTACGACGTGTCGCAATTGCCGGTGATGGACGGCCTGCAGCTGGTGGGCATCCTGGATGAGTCGGACGTGCTGATGCACGTGCACGCCGACCAGTCGCGTTTCCGCGAGTCGGTATCCACCGCCATGATCACCACGCTGCAGAAGATCGACATGCGCTCGCCGATCGAGGCACTGCTGCCGGTGTTCGAGCGCGGCCTGGTGGCGATCGTGATGGATGGGGAGCGCTTCATGGGCCTGATCACGCGGATCGACCTGCTCAACTACCTGCGCCGACGCGTGCCCTGAGTGCGGCGGCCCGCCGCCGGTCCGAAACGGGCCACGGCCGCGCCATGAAAGGGCGTTGGAATGATGGGTTGCCAGCATGCCGCGGCATCGCGGGTGGTGGCGCCCGGTCTCTCTAAGAAGGACACCAGAACATGTGTGGAATCGTTGCAGCCGCGGCCCAGCGTGACGTGGCGCCCCTGCTGATCGCCGGCCTCAAGGCGCTGGAATACCGCGGCTACGACTCGGCCGGCCTGGCCGTGCTCGACGGTGGCGAGATCCAGCGCGTGCGCGCCAAGGGCAAGGTGCGCGAGATGGAGTCGCTGTACCTGGCCGCCCCGCTGCCGGGCGGCACCGGCATCGCGCACACCCGCTGGGCCACCCACGGCGTGCCGAGCGAGGCCAACGCCCATCCGCATACGGCCGGCCGCGTGGCGCTGGTGCACAACGGCATCATCGAGAATTACGCGCCGCTGCGCGCCGAGCTGCAGGCGGCCGGACACGTGTTCACCTCCGAGACCGACACCGAGGTGATCGCCGCCCTGATCGAGGCGCGGCTCGATCGGGGCGGCAGCCTGCGCGATGCCGTGCTCGCCGTGGTGCGCGAGCTGGAGGGTGCCTACGCCATCGCGGTGATCAGCCGCGACGAGCCCGGCCACGTGGTGGGGGCGCGCCGCGGCGCACCGCTGCTGGTGGGCATGGGCATCGGCGAGCACTTCCTGGGCTCCGACGCGCAGGCGTTGATCCAGGTCACCAACCGGATGATCTACCTGGAAGAGAACGACGTCGTTGAGATCACCCGCGAACGCGTGCAGATCTTCGACATCGCCGGCGCGCCGGTCGAGCGCGCGGTGCACGAGAGCGAGCTGTCCAGCGATGCGGTGGAGCGCGGCGAATACCGCCACTACATGCAGAAGGAAATCTTCGAGCAGCCGCGCGCCGTGGCCGACACGCTGGAGTCGCGCATCGGTCCGCACGGCGTGTTGCCGAACATCTTCGGCGTGGGCGGCGACGAGTTGCTGGCGAAAGTGCAGGGCATCCACATCGTCGCCTGCGGCACCAGCTACCACGCCGGCATGGTGGCGCGTTACTGGATCGAGGAATTCGCCCGCCTGCCGGTCAGCGTCGAGGTGGCCAGCGAATACCGCTACCGCGACGTGGTGGTGCCGGCGAACACGCTGTTCGTGGCCATTTCCCAGTCCGGCGAGACCGCCGACACGCTCGCGGCGATGCGCGAATCGCGCCGGCGCGGTTACCTCGGCACGCTGGCGATCTGCAACGTGCCGGAGTCCTCGGTGGTGCGCGAGGCCGACCTCAAGCTGATGACCCGGGCCGGCCCGGAGATCGGCGTGGCCTCGACCAAGGCCTTCACCACCCAGCTCACCGCGCTGGCCCTGCTCACGCTGCAGCTGGCGCAGCAGCGCGGGCTGGATGCCGCACGCCACGCCGACCTCTGCCAGCAGCTGCTCTCACTGCCGCGCGCCATCGAGCGTGCACTGGCGCTGGAGCCGCAAGTAATCGAACTGTCGGCGCGCTTCATCCATCGCCAGCATGCGCTGTTCCTCGGCCGCGGCGCGCAGTATCCGGTGGCGCTGGAGGGCTCGCTCAAGCTCAAGGAAATCTCCTACATTCACGCCGAGGCCTACCCGGCCGGCGAGCTCAAGCACGGCCCGCTGGCGCTGGTCGACGAAGAGATGCCGGTGGTGGCGGTGGCGCCGAACGGCCCGCTGCTGGACAAGCTCAAGTCCAACCTGCAGGAAGTGAAGGCGCGCGGTGGCGAACTGATCGTGTTCGCCGCCGGCGATGCCGGCATGGACGCCGAGACCGGCCACGGCGTGGCGCTGCGCCTCGATCCGGTGGGCGAGTTCATCGCGCCGGCCGTGTTCACCATCCCACTGCAGCTGCTCGCCTACCACGTGGCCGTGCTGCGCGGCACCGACGTCGACCAGCCGCGCAATCTCGCCAAATCGGTGACGGTGGAATAGGCAGGCCCGCCCCATGATCGAAAAACTGATCGCCGCGCTCGCCGGCTTCGTCATCGCGGTGATCTCGCGCCTGCAATACGCCGGCATCGCGCTGCTGATGGCGATCGAGAGCGCCTGCGTGCCGCTGCCGTCGGAGATCATCATGCCCTTCTCGGGCTACCTGGTCTCGCGCGGCGAACTGGTGCTGTGGATGGTGGCCGTGGCCGGTGCCGTGGGTTGCGTGCTCGGCTCCTGGCTGGCCTACGCGGTCGGCGCGTGGGGCGGTCGGCCGCTGGCCGAGCGCTACGGGCGTTACCTGCTGGTCTCGCAGCATGACCTGGACATGGCCGACCGCTGGTTCCAGCGCCACGGCGACATCACCATCTTCGTCGGTCGGCTGCTGCCGGTGGTGCGCACCTTCATCGCGTTTCCCGCCGGCGTGGCGCGCATGTCGCTGTGGCGCTTCACCGTCTACACCTTTCTCGGCTCGCTGATCTGGTGCTGGGGGCTGGCCTGGATCGGGCTCAAGCTCGGCGAGCACTGGAATACGCTGGGCGTGTATTTCCACCGCTTCGATGCGCTGATCGGCGCGCTGATCGTGCTGGGCATCGCGCTCTATATATGGCGGCACGTGCGGCATCTGCGCCGGGGTTGAGCCGCTGCGGAAACGACAACACGAAGGAGCGAAAACCGCATGAAGTGTTTCAAGGCCTATGACATCCGCGGGCGCCTCCCGGACGAGTTGAATGCCGACATCGCCTACCGCATCGGCCGCGCCTTCGCCGAGACGGTCGGTGTCGGCTCCGTGGTGGTCGGCTACGACGTGCGGCTGGACAGTCCGGCGCTGGCCGAGGCGGTCAGCCGCGGTCTCAACGACGGCGGCTGCGACGTCATCGACATCGGTCTTTGCGGCACCGAGGAGGTCTACTTCCAGACCGCCCACCGCGGCGCGGCCGGCGGCATCATGGTGACCGCCAGCCACAACCCGATCGACTACAACGGCATGAAGCTGGTGCGCGAGGGCGCACGGCCGATCAGCGGCGACACCGGCCTGCGCGACATCGAGCGCAAGGTCGAGGCGAACGCCTTCGCCGCGCCCGTCGTGCCCGCGGGCAAGCTCATGCGCGACCACGACAAGTCGGCCTACATCGCGCATCTGCTGGGCTATGTCGACACCGGTCGCCTGCGGCCGCTGAAGATCGTGGTGAATGCCGGCAACGGCGGTGCCGGCGCGGTGCTCGACCTGCTGGCGCCGCACCTGCCGTTCGAGTTCGTGCGCATCCACCACGAACCGGACGGGACGTTCCCCAGCGGCATCCCCAACCCGCTGCTGCCGGAGAACCGCGCGGCGACCGCCCGCGCCGTGGTCGAAAGCGGCGCGGACCTCGGCATCGCCTGGGACGGCGACTTCGATCGCTGCTTCCTGTTCGACGCGGCCGGGCGCTTCATCGAGGGCTACTACATCGTCGGCCTGCTGGCGGCGCAGCTGCTGGAAAAGCATCCCGGCGCCAAGATCATCCACGACCCGCGACTCACCTGGAACACCATCGACATGGTGCAGGCGGCCGGCGGCGTGGCGATCGAGAGCAAGACCGGCCACGCCTTCATCAAGGAGCGCATGCGCGCCGAGGACGCGGTGTACGGCGGCGAGATGAGCGCGCATCACTACTTCCGAGATTTCGCCTATTGCGACTCGGGCATGATTCCGTGGCTGCTGGTCGCCGAACGCATCGGCTCCACCGGCATCCCCCTGGCCGCCATGCTGGAGGAGCGCATGCAGGCCTGTCCGTGCAGCGGCGAGATCAACTTCCGGGTCGAGGACGCCGCTGCGGCCGTCGCGCGCGTGATGCGCTTCTACGAGCCGCAGCAGCCGCAGATCGAGCATGTGGACGGCGTCAGCGTCGCCTTTGCGCACTGGCGCTTCAATCTGCGCTCATCCAACACCGAGCCGCTGCTGCGGCTCAACGTGGAATCGCGCGGTGACGAGGCGCTGATGCGCGAGAGGACCGCAGAGCTTGAGGGGCTCATTCTGCACGGGGACGCATAAGCGGCCATTGCGTCCGCTAGCGTGGGAGCCAAGGTACAAGGCGGGTCGCGCACAGGGTGCGCTCCTACAAGCTGATCCTCCTGGTAGGGGCGCACCCTGCTGTGAAGCGTCAGCGCGTGAAGCGCTGGCAGCTCAGGCGCGCCCGTACACGTCGTCGAAGCGCACGATGTCGTCCTCGCCGAGATAGCTGCCCGACTGCACCTCGATCAGCTCCAGCGGCACCTTGCCCGGGTTGCGCAGGCGGTGGACGCTGCCCAGCGGAATGTAGGTGCTCTGGTTCTCGCCGAGCAGGAACACCTTCTCGTCGCAGGTCACTTCGGCGGTGCCCGAGACCACGATCCAGTGCTCGGCGCGGTGGTGGTGCTTCTGCAGGCTCAGGGACGCGCCGGGCTTCACCACGATGCGCTTGACCTGGAAGCGGTCGGCCGCCTCCAGCGAGTCGTAGCTGCCCCAGGGGCGGCGCACGACGCGGTGCAGCGAATGCTCGCTGCGGCCGGAGGCCTTCAGCTGGTCGACGATTTTCTTGACGTCCTGGGCCGCATCGCGATGCGCGACCAGGGTGGCATCGGGCGTGGAGACGACGATCAGGTTGTCCACGCCCACCGTGGCGATGAGGTGCCGCTCGTGCGAGCGCAGCAGGCAGTCGCGCGTATCGACGGCGAGCGTGTCGCCCTCGCGCACGTTGCCGCCGGCATCACGCGGGCCCACCATCCACAGCGCCGACCACGAGCCGATGTCGCTCCAGCCAAAGTCCACCGGCAGCACCGCGGCGCGCTGCGTCTTCTCCATCACCGCGTAGTCGATCGAGTTGTCCGGCACGGCGGCGAACAGCGCGGCATCCACGCGCAGGAAATCCAGATCCCGGCGCGCCAAGCCGTAGGCCTCGCGCACGGCGGCCAGCATGCCCGGCGCATGCAGCTCCAGCTCTTCCAGATAACGCGCGGCGCGGAACAGGAACATGCCCGAGTTCCAGTCGTAGCCGCCATCGGCCAGGTAGGCCTCGGCGGTGGCCAGATCGGGCTTCTCCACGAAGCGCTCCACCCGAAAGCCGCCTTCGGGCAGCGCATCGCCGCGGCGGATGTAGCCGAAGCCGGTTTCCGGGCGGGCGGGGCGGATGCCGAACGTCGCCAGCCAGCCGGCCCGGGCCAGCGGCAGCGCCCGGGTGACGGCCTCCACGAACTGGCCGTCGTCACCGACCAGATGGTCGGCCGGCAGCACCAGCACGATGGCGTCCGGATCGGTCTCCACGGCACGAAGGGCGCCCAGGGCGATCGCTGGCGCGGTGTTGCGGGCCAGCGGCTCCAGGATGATCGCAGCCCCCTCGATGCCCGCTTCGAGCAGTTGCTCGGCAGCGAGGAAACGGTGGTCCTCGCTGGCCACCACGATCGGCGCGGTGACGTCGGGCAGGCCGCGGGTCCGGCGGATCGTCTGCCCGAACAGCGTGCCATCGCCGGCCAGCGCCAGGAACTGCTTGGGCAGGTTGCGCCGCGACACCGGCCACAGGCGCGTGCCGCTGCCGCCGCTGAGAATGAGGGGGGTGAGCATGGTGTAGATATCCTGGCGAGGCGGCGCGGACGTTGCGGACGCGGGCGAATGGTTCGGGGATTCTCGCGCATCCGGAACCGCGATCAAACAACGAGAATCCCGAGGCCGTCGTCCCCGCGGCTGTCAACGGGCGAGTGGCTGGTCAAGCGAGAACCCGATCAGCGTCGAACTGCGGCAGACGTATCCTTCTCCCCCCGGGAGAAGGTGGCGCGCAGCGACGGATGAGGGTTCGGCCGCCGCGCGATGTGTGCCCCTGGCGGGGTGTGGCTTGCCGCTTCGTCCGAACCCTCACCCCAACCCCTCTCCCGCAGGGAGAGGGGTTCCATGACCTTACCCTCGAATACAGTTGCCGCGCCGGCCCATCAGCGACCGGCGAGCCGATCCATCACGCGATCGAGCGCGGCCTGCCATGCCGGGGCCGCGTAGCCGAAGTGCGTGAGCATGTCCTGGTTCGACAGCACCGACCAGGCCGGCCGTCGTGCCGGGGTGGGAAACTCGGCGGTGCTGATCGCGCGCACTTCGGGCACCCGTGCCAGCAGGCCGCGCCGGTGGGCGGCCGCGAAGATCACTTCGGCGAAACCGTGCCAGGTGGTCGTGCCGCTGGCGACCAGATGATGGATGCCCTGCATGGTCCGGCGCGTCTCGGCGTCGGCCGTCTTCCACGCCGCGAGCGCGGCCAGCGTGCCCTCGACGATGACCTCGGTGCTGGTGGGGGCGCCGGATTGATCCGCCACCACGTTCAGCACGTCGCGCTCGCCGCCGAGGCGCAGCATGGTGCGCAGGAAATTTTGGCCGTGCGCGGCATAGACCCAGGCCGTGCGAAAGATCAGATGATGCGCCCCGCTGGCAGCCAGCGCCTGTTCGCCGGCCAGCTTGCTTCGTCCGTAGGCACCGAGCGGGCCGGTTGGATCGTCGGTGCGGTAGGGCGAGCGTGCGCCGCCGTCGAAAACGTAGTCGGTGGAGTAATGCACCACCAGCGCACCGCGCGCGGCCGACCATCGGCCGATGACCCCCACCGCCTCGCCGTTCACGCGCGTGGCCAGGGCCTCCTCCTGCTCGGCGCGGTCGACGGCGGTATACGCCGCGGCGTTGACGATCAGGTCGGGGCACCGGGCGTCCAGCAGGGATTGGAGCGAGTCCGGCGCCGCCAGGTCGGCGGTGTCGATGGATGCACCGTCGAAGCGTCGGCCGTCACGGCTTGCCGTGCGCAGCTCGCCGAACCGCGCCAGGCGACCGTCCTCCACGAAGCTGCGGCCAAGCTGGCCATTCGCGCCCAGCAGCAGGATCTTCATGCACCCAGTACCGGAAGGCGCTCGGCGGGCACGTCGCGCAGCAGGGGGGCTTTCTCATCCTTGCCTGAGAGCAGCGGCTCGGCGAGCGGCCAGTCGATGCCGATCTCGGCATCGTTCCACAGGATTCCCGCATCCGCCTTGGCGTCGTAGAGCGCCGTGCACTGGTAGGTGAAGGTCGCGTAGTCGGAGAGCACGCAGAAGCCGTGGGCGAAGCCTTCCGGGATCCAGAAGTGGCGGTGGTTCTGCGCCGTGAGCATGACGCCGGCCCACTGTCCGAAGGTGGGCGAGCCGCGGCGGATGTCCACGGCCACGTCGTACACCTCGCCCTCCAGCACGCTCACCAGCTTGCCCTGCGGATTCGGCCACTGGTAATGCAGGCCGCGCAGCACGCCGCGCGCCGAGCGCGAGACGTTGGATTGCACGAAGCGCCGGTCGATGCCCGCCTCGCGGTACTTCGCCTCGTGGTAGCTCTCGTAGAAGAAGCCGCGCGCGTCGCCGAACACCTGCGGTTCGATCACCATCGCGCCCGGCAGGCGCGTCTCGATCACCTTCATCGGGCGTGCCCTTCCTCGACCAGCTTGCGCAGGTATTGGCCGTAGCCGGTCTTGGCGAGCGGCTCGGCGAGCTTCAGCAGCTGAGCATCGTCGATCCAGCCGTGCAGGTGGGCGATCTCTTCGGGGCAGCAGACCTTCAGGCCCTGGCGGTTCTCGATCGTCTCGATGTAGTTGCCCGCTTCCATCAGCGATTCATGCGTGCCGGTGTCGAGCCACGCAAAGCCGCGGCCGAGCTGTTCCAGATGCAGCGAGCCATCGTCCAGATAGCAGCGGTTGAGATCGGTGATTTCCAGCTCGCCGCGCGGCGACGGCTTGAGCGCGGCGGCGTAGTCGCACACGCGTTCGTCATAGAAATACAGGCCGGTGACGGCGTAGGGCGACTTCGGGTTGGCCGGCTTTTCCTCCAGCCCGATCACGCGACCGGCGGCGTCGAACTCCGCCACGCCGTAGCGCTGCGGATCCTTCACCCAGTAGCCGAACACGGTGGCGCCGTGCCCGCGCGCCGCCGCGCGCTGGAGGCTGTCGGTGAGCCCGTGGCCGTAGAAGATGTTGTCGCCCAGCACCAGGCAGCTCGGGTCGCCGCCGATGAAGTCGCGGCCGATCAGGAACGCCTGCGCGAGGCCGTCCGGCGAGGGCTGCACGGCGTATTGCAGGTTGAGGCCCCATTGCGAGCCGTCGCCCAGCAGTCGCTGGAACAACGCCTGCTCGTGCGGCGTGTTGATGATCAGCACGTCGCGGATGCCGGCCAGCATCAGCGTGGCCAGCGGGTAGTAGATCATCGGCTTGTCGTACACCGGCAGCAGCTGCTTGCTCACCGCCTGGGTGATCGGGTAGAGCCGGGTGCCGGAGCCGCCGGCGAGGATGATGCCCTTGCGCTTCATGCTCATGAGCCCAGTCGCTCCATGCGGTAGCTGCCGTCCAGCACGCGCTGCACCCAGGGCTGATGGTCGAGGTACCAGTCCACCGTCTGCGCGATGCCGCTCTCGAAGGTCTGCGACGGTTTCCAGCCGAGCTCGTGCTCCAGCTTGCTGGCGTCGATGGCGTAGCGGCGGTCGTGCCCGGGGCGGTCCTTGACGTAAGTGATCAACGACTCGCGCTGGCGGCCATCGGCCAGCGGGCGGCGCTCGTCCAGCAGCGCGCAGATGGTCTTCACCACGGTGATGTTGGTGCGCTCGGCGTTGCCGCCCACGGTGTAGGTTTCGCCCACGCGGCCGGCATCGAGCACCCGACGGATGGCGCTGCAGTGGTCGCCCACGAACAGCCAGTCGCGGATATTCAGGCCGTCGCCGTAGACCGGCAGCGGCTCGCCGGCCAGCGCCTTCTGGATCACCAGCGGGATCAACTTCTCGGGGAACTGGTACGGCCCGTAGTTGTTCGAGCAGTTGGTGGTGAGTACCGGTAGGCCGTAGGTGTGATGGAACGCCCGAACAAGGTGGTCGGAGGCCGCCTTGGAGGCGGAGTAGGGCGAGTTCGGCGCGTACGGCGTGGTCTCGGTGAACTTGCCCTCGGCACCGAGCGAGCCGTAGACCTCGTCGGTGGACACATGCAGGAAGCGGAACGTGTCGCGCGCGCTGCCTTCCAGGCTGCGCCAGTAATCGCGCACGGATTCCAGCAGGCCCAGCGTGCCCACCACGTTGGTCTGCACGAACTCCGCAGGGCCGTCGATCGAGCGATCCACGTGCGATTCGGCCGCGAAATTCACGATCGCGTCGGGTCGGTGCTCGGCCAGCAGGCGTTCAACCAGCGCGCGGTCGCCGATGTCACCCTGCACGAACACGTGGTGGGCCTGGCCCTGCAGCGAGGCCAGCGTGTCGAGGTTGCCGGCGTAGGTGAGCTTGTCCAGGTTCACCACACGCAGGCCATCGGCGATCGCCTGCAGCACGAAATTGGCGCCGATGAAACCGGCGCCGCCGGTCACCAGCAGGGTCTTGAGCCCGGTGGATGGATGGTTCATCAATACGTCCATGGTTGGCGGAGAGGAGCCGGGCAGCATCGAAACCGGCAACCGCCGAATGATGCCTGTTCATCGCCCGGCAACCAAGGGATGCCCCGACCTTCCCAACCACCGAGTCAGAGCGTCGCGACTGAAGTCGCTCCCACAACAGCGCCCCTGACCGCGGTGCGGCGGACTACCCTTGGAAGGCGCGGGCGACCAGCGGCCTGGCCCAGGAGGGGGTCGAGGCAAGCTCCGCCGCGCTGCGCGGATAGCTCAGCGTGCCACGCAATATCTCGAGCACGAGCCAGGGCGAGGGCTGTTGTCCGGTCGCCGGATCGGCTTCGGCGCTGTTGTCGTAGACGCGCAGCATGGTCGCATGGGGTATCAGTCGGACCAGGTTGGCGCGACTGGTCTCGTACCGTTTGCGCACCTTGGCCGCGGGGATGTCATGGCCGCCGCCGGCGACCCTCGCCGCCACACGGGCCAGGTGCCGCTCGGGACTGTCCAGCCCGCAGTACCAGATCACCAGCTCGTGTCCGGCAGCGGCTGCCGCCAGCAGCAAGCCGGTGACGGTCTGTCCACCCAGCGTGGTCTCGAACGTGTAGTCGGCACGGTCGGCGATCGCCGCGTGCAGGCGCCGCAGATTCTCCTGCCACGCGAGTGCGTTGGCCGCACCCTCGGTCGGGGCGGGGTTGGCGGCCAGGATTTGGCGGGTGGCCTCATCCGGGTTGAAGTAGGCGCCGCCCGCCTGGCGCAGCGCCTGCCCGGCGATGCTGCTCTTCCCGGCGCCGTTGGTCCCGGCCAGCACGGTGATCCGTGCCATCAGATCCGCGCCATCAGTGGCCCGGCCGCCCGGCACCGCGCACGGCCGCCTCACCCAACTGCCCGGGTGTCGCCGTGAACAGCGCGTCCACCGCGGATTTCGCCGCCGGCGTCTGCATACGCGCCACCAGCGCGTCGAACTCGGCCGCCAGCTGGGCCAGAGGATCGGGCACGGCCTCGACCAGCCGCTCATAGGCCTCGATCGACAGCATCACCGCGGCAGGCCGTGCATGGCGGGTGATCACCACCGGCTCGGGCTTGCGCAACACGCGTTCCAACAGCGCGGCAAAGCCGTTCTTGGCGTCGCTGCTGGCCATCGTCGGCAGGCGGTCCAGCGGGGTGTGGGCGGTCATGACGGCATCCTCATCGGTGGTGCGCGGGACGCAGTGGGCTTGTCCCAGCATGTCCACCCTACGCCGACAAGCCAAAATGGACAAGCAATCCTTAATGGCTATTTTGTCTATCAAGCATGCCTATGCTGGACAGGTTTCAGGGCAGAGGTCGCGACACGCGGCAATGTAGTTATACTTTGATATAACTTGATTGGTTGAAGGTGGATCGTGCATACAACGAATCTGCGCAAGGTCGGCGGCTCGATCATGTTGGCCATCCCGCCCGCGTTTCTTGAACAACTGCACCTGCAAGCCGGGGCGACGGTTGGCTTGGCCGTCGATAACGGCCGCTTGGTGGTCGAGGCGCAGTCGCGGCCGCGCTACGCGCTGGCCGAGCTGCTGGCCGAAGCCGAAGCCGCCGGCATGTATCCGCTGCCGGCGGAAGAACGCGAATGGATCGACGCCCCAGCGGTCGGAAAAGAGCTGCTTTGATGAAGCGCGGCGATATCTACCTGGTCGATCTGGAACCGACGATGGGACACGAACAGCGCGGCCATCGGCCCGTGTTGGTCGTGTCCCCGGATGCCTTCAACCGGCTGACGCAATGCCCTGTGATCCTGCCAATTACCAACGGCGGCGACTTTGCCCGCCGTGTCGGCTTTGCCGTGCCGATTAGCGGCATCAAGACAACCGGCGTCGTGCGATGCGACCAACCCCGCGTGCTTGATCTGGCCGCCCGCAGCGGTCGCAAGGTGGACACGTTGCCGGCGGCGATTCTGGATGAAGTGCTGGCCACTGCGGTCACGCTGTTTGAGTGAGCAAAGCATGAGCATGAATGAATTTCGCCGACTGGCCGCGACGATGGATCAGCACATGCACCCGATCATCTAGCCTTTCGCGTTGCCGATGGGTTGGATGTCCATGGCTTCTCCACGGTAGCAGCATCGACCCGGTCGTACTCGGCATGGGTGCCGACGAACCAGGATGGACTCATGCTGCGACCCTCCTGTATCCGCAACTCGACAGCAACTTGCGTTCGTTCATGAACAACGTTCATGAACAAACAGCGCAGCTGGAGATCAAGAAACCGCAGGACTGCAGGTAACATGCCCGTTTGCTGATACGCCGGGTCCCCTGCCGGCCCTGAAAGGACAGTCATGAGCAAGCAGTCGAAGTCTTCGAGCCTGGGCCTGGGAACAAGGGCCATCCATGCCGGACAACATCCCGACCCCAGCACCGGCGCCATCATGACGCCGATCTACGCCACCTCCACCTACGTGCAGAGCAGCCCGGGCAAGCACCAGGGATACGAGTACTCGCGCACGCAGAATCCGACGCGCATGGCCTACGAGCGCTGCGTGGCGGATCTGGAAGGCGGCGTGGCCGGCTTCGCGTTCGGATCCGGGCTGGCAGCGGCATCCACCGTGCTGGACCTGCTCGATTCGGGCAGCCACGTGATCGCCATGGACGACCTCTACGGCGGCACCTACCGCCTGTTCGAGAAAGTTCGCCGGCGCTCGGCCGGGCTGGATTTCAGCTTCGTCGACCTCAACGACAGCGCCGCAATGAAGGCCGCGCTCAAGCCCAACACCAAAATGATCTGGGCCGAAACGCCGACCAACCCGATGCTGAAGCTGGTGAACCTGGCCAAGGTCGCCGCGTTCGCAAAAAAACACGGTCTGATCCTGGTGGTGGACAACACCTTCTGTTCCCCGATGCTGCAGCGCCCCCTGGAGTTCGGCGCGGACCTGGTGCTGCATTCGGCCACCAAGTACCTCAACGGACACTCGGACATGGTCGGCGGCATCGTGGTCGCCGGCACCAGGGAACTGGCCGAGCAGATGGGCTTCCTGCAGAACTCGGTCGGTGCCATCGCCGGTCCGTTCGACGCCTTCCTCGCCATGCGTGGCCTCAAGACCCTGCACCTGCGCATGAAGGCGCACTGCGAGAGCGCGCTGGAACTGGCCAAGTGGCTGGAAAAGCATCCGGCGATCGAGCGCGTGATTTATCCGGGACTGAAGAGCCACCCGCAGCATGCACTGGCCAAGCGGCAGATGGATGGGTTCGGCGGCATCATCAGCGTGCAGGTGAAGGGCGGGCTCAAGAAAGCACGCAAGATGCTGGAGCGTTGCGAACTGTTTGCACTGGCCGAGTCGCTCGGTGGCGTCGAGAGCCTGATCGAGCACCCGGCGATCATGACCCACGCCTCGGTGCCGGCGGCGAACCGCAAGCGGCTGGGGATCAGCGACGGGCTGGTGCGGTTGTCGGTGGGGGTGGAGAACATCGAAGATTTATACCTAGAGTTATCGCGGGCGCTAGCATCCACCGCAGTACCTAAAATAACAAGGAAGATAACTTAATGGAAAATTCACTGTCTCCAATGTCGGCAATAGATAGCTTCAGAAAACATCGGAAACTAATTTATCAATTGGCGAAGCGTGAAGTAATCGGCCGATATCGTGGTTCAATTGCGGGTCTAGCTTGGTCATTCTTTAACCCGCTCCTCATGCTCGCCGTATATACTTTTGTTTTTTCTTACGTAATGAAAGCGAGATGGGGAACCTCTGTAGGAGGTGATCGATCTGAATTTGCGGTCATCTTGTTCGTCGGTATCATGGTTCATGGGTTTCTCACCGAGTGCATAAGCCGCGGCCCGATGCTCATTTTATCCAACGCGAGCTACGTCAAAAAAGTAATTTTTCCACTAGAGATACTTAATTGGTCGGCCGTTGCTTCATCATTTTTTCACATGGTAATTACGCTTTTGGTTTTGTTGTGTGTTCAATATCTTTTTATGGGACACATCCCATTGACGGTCTTCTATTTTCCACTCGTAATCTTCCCGATCGTTATTCTCGCTTACGGATTCACGGCATTCTTTGCAGCTCTAGGGGTCTATTATAGAGACCTGAGTCAGGTTACAGGCATTATAGCCACGGTAATGCTTTTCATGAGTCCTGCTCTTTACCCGATTTCTTCATTACCTCTAAAATTGCAAAAAATAATCTATCTAAATCCACTCACATTTATGATTGAGCAGTCGCGAAACGTACTCCTTTGGGGGTTGCCTCCGGACTGGATTGGTTTGCTGGAATACTTTATTGGAAGCATTATTTTCGCCTACCTTGGGTATCTTTGGTTTCAGCTCACTCGACGCGGTTTCGCCGACGTCGTATAGCGATTACATATTATTCAAGTACAAAGGCAAACAAATGGCTGAATTTGCAATTCAAGTTGCTAGTGTCTCAAAATGCTACCAAGTTTATGATCAGCCACATGATCGACTAAAACAGGCAATTTTACCTCGCTTACGTAGCGTCACAGGTCTTTCCCCGCGGAAGTATTTCCAGGAATTTTGGGCGCTGAAAAATATCTCCTTTGAAGTGCGGAGAGGGGATACCGTTGGTATTATTGGCCGAAATGGCTCAGGAAAGTCCACTCTACTTCAAATTATTTGCGGCACTCTTAATCCAACCTCGGGGCATGTCAAAGTTTATGGACGCGTGGCTGCTCTCCTGGAACTTGGGGCGGGATTCAATCCTGAATTCACGGGGCGGGAAAACGTGTATCTCAGTGCAATGATTCTCGGACTTACGAAGGATCAAATAGATGAGAGGTACGATCGAATTCTTGCCTTTGCAGACATAGGCACATTTATCGACCATCCTGTCAAGCTTTACTCAAGTGGCATGTACGTTCGATTGGCTTTTGCCGTTATAGCGCACGTTGATGCGGATGTAATGGTTATTGACGAAGCATTGGCTGTGGGCGACGCTGTTTTTGTTCAAAAGTGTATGCGATTTTTACGCTCATTTCGTGAACGTGGAACACTACTTTTTGTTAGTCATGATACCGGTTCTGTGCTAAGTTTTTGTCAATCAGCGCTGTGGCTTGACAACGGGCATATCCGGCTTCAATCCTCAGCTCAGGAAGTTACTCAGGCTTACATAGAATACTGTGCTCAGGAAAGCTATGGCGACGAGGTCAAGTTGCAGAGTCTTGAGCGTCGCGAGCGCTCAGATCGTAAAACATCGTTCATGCCAGCCAAGCCCATCGAGGAAGTGAGGTTGGAGCTTTTCGATAATATTGCAAACTCGGATGGGTGGCAGTCGGGAGTGGCCAGTATTTCGTCAGTTCAATTGACCAACATGAGCGATCCGGACCGCTCGCATTTTTATGGAGGGGAACGCGTACTTCTACGTATCAGCGCTGAAATACATCGAGAGATGAAAAGCCCTATTCTTGGGTTCTTCGTCAAAGATAGTCTTGGGCAGTCACTGTTTGGCGAGCACACCTTCACCCATGTGCAGCCGCCGCTTCATGTGAAGGCTGGGGAGAAGCTTGAGTCAGAGTTTGTTTTCTATTTGCCATTGCTTCCAAATGGCGATTATTCAATGACTGTCTCCATTGCCGAAGGAGATCCCTTGACGAATACCCAGCATCATTGGTTGCATGACGCATTGATTATAAAAGTTTCCTCTCCTTCGCTCCGCTATGGTCTAGTGGGCATTCCTTTCGAGCGAGTTGACATGCGCAAGATAGGTGACTAATGGACGAGGCGCGCAAGAGTCATATCGATTCGTTGGTGAGTAACGATCACCGAATTTCAATTGGTCGTTTCACATACGGGAATCCCTCTTTAAAGGTTTGGGGGGAAAACGACACGCTGAGTATCGGGTCCTTTTGTTCTATCGCCGACGAAGTGGTTATTTTTGGGGGGGGCGAGCACCGAAGCGATTGGGTAACCACGTTTCCACTGCGAATAGCATTCGGTAATGCGTTAGCCGGATTGGACGGCCACCCCGCCAGTAAAGGACCTACTCGTATAGGTAATGATGTATGGATTGGCCACGGTGCCTGTGTGCTTTCGGGCGTAACCGTCGGTGATGGAGCCATCATCGGAGCGCGGGCCGTTGTTACCCGCGACGTAATGCCCTATACGATCGTGGGGGGGAATCCGGCGAGAATTTTAAAGAGGCGCTTTACGGAAGGCCAGATAGCGGCCCTTCTTGCCATTCGTTGGTGGGACTGGACAGTAGAAGAAATTCATATGCGTCAGCATTTGCTATGCAACGACGACATCGATGCCTTCATAGAAGCATTCATTCCCAAAGCGTGTTGACAACCGGCGTCCCAAAAATTGGTTGAAAAGAGAGAGGCGATGTTAAACTTTCCAATTAACAACACTATGTTCATGACACCGCAAAGCACGCCCGAAAGTGCGTGGCTTGGACACATTCCTTTTGCGGGTTGGTTGGTGGAAGAGATGCGCCCCGGCATTTTTGTTGAATTGGGCACTTATCGCGGAGCATCCTATTTGGCATTCTGCCAGGCAATCCAGCGATGCGCCGTGCAGACGAAGTGCTTTGCTGTTGACTCTTGGAAAGGAGACAAGCACTCCGGGGAGTACGGTGAGGACGTCTATCTGAATTTGCTTGATTACCACCAGCGGAATTACGCGGATTTCTCACGACTGTTGAAAATGCCTTTTGACGACGCCGTCCAGTATTTCGATGAGCGCAGCATCGATTTGTTGCACATCGATGGAATGCATACATACGAGGCAGTCCGAAGCGATTTTGAGACTTGGGCGCCAAAGCTCTCCAAGAGAGCTGTTGTTCTATTCCACGATGTCAATGTGCGTGAGCGTGAGTTTGGAGTCTGGCGGTACTGGTCAGAATTGGCTTCTCGCTATCCGTCCTTCGAATTCACGCATACGCATGGGTTAGGCGTGCTCTTGGTTGGGAATGAGCAGCCTGAGGCGTTGTTGCATTTGTGCCGCGCCAAGGACTCAGAGGAGACAGTACTGATCAACCGGCTTTTCGATCAGATGGGTCGACTGATTACGTCGAACATCGATATCGGCACCCTTGCACGGGAGCAGGGGCGGCTTGCTGGACTGCTCAATGAGACTAATTTGGCCAATGGTTCGTTGGTAGCAGAGAATGCTGCGCTGAAGGATTCTTGTCTGGCATTGGAGTTGAAGCTTGACGAGCAGCTTGAGATCTACCGAAAAGAAGTCCAGAGGAATAGCGAGCTGTCTGCTGGTGCAGCGAGGGCTGCCGAGTTGGCCACAAGCGTGGAGCAGCTGCAGGCAAACTACCAGAAAGAAGTCCAGCGAAATATCGAGTTGTCCGCTGCTGCAGGGAGGGCTGCCGAGCTGGCTACAAGCGTGGATCAGTTGCAGGCCAACTACCAGAAAGAAGTCCAGCGAAATATCGAGCTGGCGACTGCGGCTACGAAGGCTGACGAGTGCACCGCGCTCGTGAGGCAGTTGCAGGGCGAATTGGCCCGCACCGCAGACGTTCTGTCCGTGGTTGACCAGATACGATCTGATCTGTCGCGTCTATCCGAGTTGCTGGTGCTAAAAAACAGCGAGTTGGAGCGGGTTACTATGTCGGCTCATCAAGTGGAACTTGAGGTCGAGAAAATGAAGAAGTCACTTAGCTGGCGACTGACGTCGCCATTTAGGACTCGTCAGCGCAAAATCTAGGCGACCATCAAGATCTTGTGGTTGTGTCTCAATAGAAACTCAAACAAAAAAACTGGAATGTTCGATGAAACCAAGGACAGTACTGCTACTCGATACTAAGCGGAGCAATCCGAATCACTACATTTGCTTGGCCATCGCCAGGGCTCTGCGCCAAAGCGATCGAGTAGGTAGCGTCATCAAGTCCAGCTACGCCACTGCGATACGCGACGCGCAGGCGGAAGCGTGCGATCTATTTATTGCGTTCGATGGTGAGGAACTGGACCGGGCAATCATCGAGCGGGTAACTCAGGTGTGCCGTCATAGCGTGCTCTGGGTGACCGAAGATCCTTACGAGCGCAGTGTCAATATGCAAAACGCTGATTTATTCGATCTGGTGTTCACAAACGATGCTGGGAGCGTGGACGCCTATGGTGGGAAAGGGCGTCATCTGCCGTTTGCATCTGATGAACACTTTCATTTTCATGGTGTTCCTGAGCATGACGATGGCCACTATTTTTATGATCTCTTTTTCGCCGGTACTGCGTGGCCAAATCGATCAGAATTTCTGGCTGAGCTCAAAGCCGCGATCCCAGGCATCAACCTGAAGCTTGCGCTTCCGGCTAATCCCCACATTCCCGAACCGAAGCTGGGTATGTGCAAAAGCGAATACGATTGGCGCACCCCGAATAGCGAGTTCGCGAAATTTGCGAACCGAAGCCGTTCTGTCCTGACACTGCATCGGGACTTCTCTTCATCAGGTAACGACCGGGTTGCACTCACTCCGGGACCCCGCTTTTTTGAGGTCGCGCTCGCTGGTGGGTTTCAATTGGTGGATACCTCCATTGCGGATATCCGGGTTGGTGCTTACTTCCAAGAGGGTAAGGAATTTATTAGTTTTGACGGCGTCAGAGATTGTGTAGACAGGCTGGGCTATTACCTCACGCATCCGCAGGATCGGCTACGGATCGCGCGCAGCGCACAGCAAAGAGCACTTGCCGAACATCTATACGCCAATCGCGTTGCAAGCCTGTTGGCGTCGCTTGAAGATATTGCTGCAGAGGATTGCACGTGGAAGCTTGCGGCCCCACGAGGCCGCAGTCGGCTGCTGATCGTGTCGCACAACATCCTTGGGGTTGAGCCATACGGCGGGGTGGAGGTCTACCAGGAGTCCATTCGCCAGGCGCTCAAGGGCCGGTTCGAGATCATGTTCTACGTTCCAGACAGGTCAGTGCAACCCGCGGGTATGCGCTATCTCATGCTGGACGAAAACATGCAGGTACTTGAGAGCTTCGACTGCAATTCTAGGATCGATGAGGCCTTGCTTTCTTGTCCAGAGCGTGAAGAACTGTTTTCGCGTTTGTTGCGTCACTATGAAATTGAGGTGGTGCACTTTCAACATTTGATCGGACATGTGCCTTCGCTTGGATTCATTCCGTCTTCACTGGGTATTCGATCAGTGCTTAGCCTGCACGACTACTATTCTGTCTGCGCGCGATTTAATTTGCTGGACTATCGCGGAAGGTATTGCAATATTTCAGAACTGCCGCCTGCAACTTGCGATGTCTGCCTGAATGCATCGCAAGGTAGTGCAGCGGGAAGTCAGGCCCGGCGGCGGGCTTTTTTTGGCAGGATGCTACTGGCGATAGACGTATTACACGCCAATACAAAGGGCGTGGCTGAACTCTACCGCAGGATGTATCCGCTGCTTGATGGTGATACGAGAATTGAAATCCTTGGCGTCCCGATGCCGTTGGACGAGGATGCCACGGAAGTACGTGCCAAAGGAGCCGATCACTCTAAGGAAGGAACGCTGCGAATCGCCATCCTCGGTAATTTCACACATAACAAGGGTGGCGACCAGCTGGTCCATGCGTTAAATCAGCTGCGTGCCGATGACGTAGAGTTCACGATATTCGGAAAGGTCGCTGAACCTTATAACGAAATTTTCGATGCGCTTGAGATTCCCAACGTGCACGTCCACGGTGCTTACGCACCCGGTACTTTGCCGCGGATCATGGTGGGCTACTCGATGTCCATGCATTTTTCCCTCTGGCCGGAAACCTACTGCATCAGCCTGTCGGAAGCCTGGAATGCTGGACTGGTTCCGATTGTGTCGGACATTGGGGCACTTGGTGAGCGCGTTACTGACGGTTTGAATGGATTCAAGCTACCTGCTGGTGAAGCGGGCGCTATTGTGGCCCTGGTTCGGCGTTTGATATCAGATCGTGAAACGATCGAATATGCCCGATCCAATATTCACAAAAAGTTAGGTGTCGAATACGACGAGCATATGCTTTGGCTAGGTAAGTTATACGAGCGTTTGCTGCCAGCCCAGCCATTCACGCCAACTGCCGCGTCGGCCTTGGTGTCGCGTGGCAACTCGATCAAGGATCTCGATATCCTTCTCGTGGATCAGGCTTGGACCAGTGTGTCACTTGCAGCCAGGATCACCGTAGATGACAAGACGCAACTCTCAGTTACGCCGGAGGCCAGTGTGCTTCAGCGAGCGTATCGCTTCTTCAGAAAGCATGGGGTTATCAAGACGTTAATCCGAGTAGTGACCTTGGTTAGGGGAAAGCAAATGGGAGAAGCGAAGTGAGTATGCCTTCGAGAGTCCTCGTCTGTGGCGCATCTCCCGACAATCAGAACCGCAATACCGTCCTTCGTAGTTATGTTGTCGAAGGTTTCGCCCAATTGCAGGGAATTGAACTGGTTTACAACGTGCCATTGGAATATGCAGCAGAAAAATCGTGGGGTGTGCGGCCTGAACTCGTTGTCTGTTTTGGTTCATGTATGCCGGATGATGCCGACTATTCTCACCTCCGAAGTTATTGCAATAAGACCGGTACGCCAATGGTGTTCTGGCTTCATGATGACCCCTATGAATTCGATTACAACTATAAGTTGAGTGGGGTTGCGGATATCATATTCAGTAATGACCGTTGGTGCGCTGAGCACTACGATCATCCCAACACCTATCATTTGCCGTTGGCGGCCAGCGAGACGTTTCACTACCGAAAAATTGACGTCACTGCTAAAAACGTCAATGTATTCTTTTGCGGTGTGGCGTTTGCCAATCGAGTTCGCTTGCTGCGAGATCTGGCCAAGCCGCTGGCGGAGATGGACGCTACTATCTTGGGAGCAGATTGGCCGGCCTCTGAATTGCCATTCTGTAGAAATACGCGCCTACCAAACGCTCAGCTCTCTGATCATTACGCGCGCTCCTGGATAACATTGAACATGGGGCGCGACTTTCATTACGCCAACGATCGCTTCAGACTGGAACCATCGACACCTGGGCCACGGACCTTTGAGGCGGCCATGGCGGGGACAACACAGGCAATGTTTGTCGAAAGCCTTGAAATTATGGATTATTATCAACCGGGTTCTGAATTTTTACTTTACGATTCGGTTGCGGAGTTTACCCGCCATATGGCGGAGATGACTAGGGATCGGCAGCGATGCTTGTCCATCGCTCAGGCGGCACAGCAACGAACACTGCGCGACCATACCTACAAATGCCGCGCGGAGACTATGCTGCGGCAGGTTTCACAGTGCCAGTAGTGCTGATCCAGGAGCAAATGATTTCACGTGTTCGACGGACGACACCATTTTCTAAGAACATCTCGTTTAACGTATTGCGGGGCCACAACAGTCAACCGGACATTAGCGAGTGGACATTAGTTATAAATAGATAACTTGCATTTAGACTACTCTTATTAGTCAGCAAAGAAATTCATGTTCCGAGGACAGCACTTTGGCGATTTACTTTGATTCGATACCATTTGTGATTTTGTTAACCGCGGTAGTGATGTTATCAATCATTGGGGTCGGTGTTGCATGTTTTCTAGCAATTACGGGAAAATCATCAAATCTTAATGGCGTTGAGGTTCTGGCATATGGTATTGCTTGTGGCGTCGGTATACATGCATGCATGGGGATTATTACTGTATGTCTGCCTTGGTCTTATCAATTCAACGCAGCTGCTACGCTAATCGCCTGCAATATAAGCGCATGGATTTACTTGTGGCGTGTGAAGATCTTTTCAGTTCTTTCAACCGGCGGATGGTTTCTTACAAATATACTAATTGCTGCTTGGGTATTTATCGTTGCTGTGTGCCTATTGATAACTTATGCGCCAATAAAATTTCCAAACACGTTGGTCGATGGTCCATACGTCATAAAAAATCACGATCTTCACGTGAAGATACAGGTAATAACCGGAAATCTACCCGCTGACAATTACATTCCATATCTTGCTGAGCAGTATCTACTGAGAGATATTCAATTCAGTGAAGAACGGCCTCTTATGCCTGGCCAAGAGCTTTCGAATCGTCCTATATTGATGTCCCTTGTCGCCCTTCCATTTGGAGCGAGCTTTGATCCCCCACCTAAGCAGTATGGCAAACTGCCGAAATTTACCTACGTAGGGACTCTTTGGCCCGACGTGGGTCGGTTAGGTAGTGATAGGTATTTTCGGTCTTTTTTGGTCGTCGGGATAGTACTGAATGCCATGCTTGTTGTAGCTGCAGGTCTTTTGTTTGCGTCGTTTGGCCTTTCAAATGTGTACTTGGTGGTAGGTCTAATCCTTCTTATTATTAACCCCTACGTCATTTCCCAAGTGTTGTTTACGTGGCCTAAAGAGATGGCGGCATTTTTTTTGCTGATGGCAACTCATGCAATTAGGTTTCGACGAAACCTAGTACTTGCAGGCATACTGAGCGCGCTAGGCTACCTGTCCCATCCTTATGCCATCGTATTCGCTTTTAGTTATGCAGTGTATTTATTTCTATCCGGAAGTGATATTTCGGTGCGCATAAAGAAGGTGGTCACGTTTGGCGTCTCTTTCGTTCTGGTTGTAGCTCCCTGGTTTATATGGTCCAGAATTATTCTGGCTATCCCTTCCGACTTGATAGCTCAGAACTTTGATTCAAGCGCTTCCATTGTGGATTTGCTTTGGGTCCGCTTACATAATGGGTACATCGCTACTTTTCCGAGCTTTTTTCAGGACTATCCGCTACTGGCAAATCAGTTCGTGCAAGAAAATTTGGTGAGTTTACCTGGCGCGGTGGGGCTATTTTTTATATGGGCGGCCTATGCGGGTTGCTTCTATTACGCTCGATCACTTCGCTTCCTGATATTTTTTGGTATAGTGATTCCCGGTGCACTCTTGATTGGGGTCTTTAGTAGCCCTGCAGTTCCGGTACTCATGGGATTTCAGGCTATCGCTCCAGTTTTACTTTTGCTCTCACTTAAATGGATGCAAGATAGGCTTAAATTTCGTTGGCTAATAATATGTTTTGCGTTTCAAGTGTCGACAAGCGTAGCGATGATTGTCGCTAGGGCCAGTTCATTAGGGTTGTAAGTAATGAATTATATCGTCCTGGCGCGTACGTATTTTCAATTTAATGGTTTGGCATATTTATTTTCTGCGACCCAATCAAGCCTGGAATGTATCCAGTCTTTTGAATTATCGTTGAGGTGTCTTTATGAAGAATATATACCTAGTTTCAGGCGCTATACTTTTTGCAATGTTGACTGGTTGCAATCAGCACGCGGCTCAGAATCCCAGTAGTGACGTTGATATGTCAAAAGGAACGCCTTCCGCTAATCAAGGGACGAGTTTGATTGAAGCTCCACTAGACGGGCGAAGTAATGCTACAGAAGGTCTTGCGTCCAATCAATCTATAAAGGGTGAATTCGTTGTACCGCGGGGTGGGGTTGTTGAAAGCTTTGATGTGCAAGTTGGTAATTACGGAAATTCGTCGGCCGGACGTCTGACAGTTCATGTCTGTCAAGATGAAAAGTGTTCAGATGGTTCGGAGGATTTAGCAGCATCTAAGGATAATATGTATTTCAAGATCCCGTTAACCAAGTCGCTGATGCTTGTGTCGGGTCATGCGGTTAAATATGTACTCACGCGTTCATCTGGAGACAATCGTTTGGCCGTTTATACCTATCCGAATAGCGAGCCCACGTCCACCATAACTCTGCCGGATGGAAAGGTTCTGCCGCGGACACTTAAAATTGGCTTAGAGCTTGCTAAATGAATGAGACGCGTAGAAGTTGCTAGTGTGATTGACGCAGACCATCGGCCCACGCCGGCTGATGGTTTGCGAAAAAGGTAACTTCAGCAAGAGCTTTTCCGGGCTAATCAGGGAAATCAGACATCTTTATTGCCTGAACGATAGGTGTTTATGCCCTAGATAGCTGGTCATCACCGGCACCAGCACGCCTACGCCGTGTGCAATCGTTTCGGCGTGTGTCCCCATTCCAAGCGCGGGCAGCGCATATTTGGCCAGGATGACGCTGATGGCCAGGGTCTGCACCAAGGCTGCCAGGTTGACGATGGTGAACCACCAGGCCTGGTTTCGTAGCGTGTTGGCGGCATTGACGAAGACGAAGGTGCGATTGAGGACGAAGGCCGATATAAGGCCGATGCAGAACGCGATGATGATCGACGGGATGTACGGCAGCCAGTAACTCAGGACGATGCGCGAGCCGAAGTTTGCAATGGCGGCAACACCGCCCGTCACGAGGAACTTGATGAATTGGCGCGACATCATATGGACGTTCCAATCGCGCTAGTAGCCAGCTGGCGTGCGACGGCGATACTTTCGTTGATCGAGCGATCCTCCGGGTAGTAGTACGAGGTATCCGCCATGTACAGACCGGCAATCGGGGTCTCCATGGGCGGCAGCATGTCGTAGAAGCCCGGCGGGCAGATGGTCTGGGCAAAGTCGTAGCGATGACAATGCCGGGCGAGCACCCAGTCCGCTGAAAAGGCCGGGTTGAGCTTGGCGAGGTAGCCGATCACCTCGTCGATCAGTTCGTCGTTGCTGTGCGCCCACTTGGGATGTGTCTTGGGCATGTAGAACGGCGCATAGAGGACTGAGGGCGTCATCTGGTTGAGGTTGGTGTACTCGATGACGCCGGGTATCTCGATGCTCGCGTCGTTGATGTTCATCCAGAAATTTTCGCTCAGGGGTTGCTTGAGCTTGAGGATCACGCAGGCCACAGGGATGTTCTTGATCCGGTTGATGCGGGCGGTGAACTCGGCTGGCAGGTCGGGCACCAGCCGGGGCACGTACTGAATCGGGGCGGTGGATATCACCGCCTGGCAGCGGCGCTGCTCGCCGCCGACCTCGACGCTGCTGACGCGGCCGTCGGTGACGTTGACCCGGTCGATACCGGATTTGAGGTGGATGCGCCCGCCGCGTTCGACAATGAAGCGCTCCATGGCTTCCAACAATGTCGCCGACCCACCCTCCAGGTAACCCATGGTTTCCTGCATGAGATTGCGGCGCGACAGCGCCACGCGCTTGATGCGGGTACCGATCCAGGCGGCGGAGATCTCCTCGCTGTGCTCGAACAGCTTCAGTTCAAACAAGCTCTTCCACAGCACGTTGTAAGCACGGTCGCCTACCCAGCGACGGATCCATTCGGTGGCGCGCATGCGGTCGAACGGACGCCAGTCCTTGATGCCCTTGGCGTACATGGCGTGCACGCCGTAGCGGAGCTTGCCGATCAGGCCCAGCCCGTCGAACGCCAGCAGGGCGAACGGGGTGCCCCACCGATACAGCTTGCCGTTGTAGTAGAAACCCATCCTGGTGTCGGTCCAGCGCAGCTTGTCGCTGAGGCCAAGCTCGGCCAGCAGTTCGAACAACGAGTAGTCGGTCTTGCAAATGAAGTGGTAGTAGCGCTCGATCTCCAGGCCGTCGAAATCGAACGTGGCGGACATCCCGCCGATGCGGTCGTCGCGCTCGTGGATGTCGACCTCGTGGCCGCGCTTGAGCAACTCCATGGCAGCCATCAGGCCCATGGGGCCGGCGCCAATGATCTTGAAATTCATTGCCTGATTCCGAAAGATGCAAATTTTTGATGCAGCGTGGACACCGACGACCTTCAGGCCGGGACGGTACCCACCAGGAAAGCCTGCTTGCCGATGTATCGCCAGAACATGGGCAATCGAAGGTAAAGTGCCACCAGCCATGGCGACTGGGGCAGGCGGCTCTTGGTCGTGTATGGAAGGAATCTTGGGATGCAGACGGGGACGTCGAAGCCGGCCAAGCCAAGCGCTTCGGCCAAGCTGCGGTCCGTAAGTGCCGTGTGATGGTCGAAATAGTCCCAGTATTCTCCCGGGAGGTAGCGGATATTGGGTTGCAAGATCATGACGCGGCCGCCGGGCCTGAGAATGCGGCGGGACTCGCGGAGGGTATTCAGCACCAGCTCCTTGCTGGGCAAGTGCTCGAGAAAATTGCTCATGAACACGCAGTCAACGCTGCCGGAGGGGATCGACGAGAGCTGGGTGCACGACTCATTGATGACTCTGATACCGGCGTTGGCGCGGGTGGATACGTCAGGGTTGAGATCCACGGCAATTTTGTCGGCGCACTGAATGTTGTTGATGAACTCGCAATAACCCGCGCCGATATCAACCACGGTATCGGTTGATTTCACGTATTTCTGGAAATAGTTCCGGCAGAGAACTTTCCATATTTCATTCTTGCTTGCCTGGGCGTTCTTGTCGAAACGCGCTTCATACATGCTTTTTAGTACTTCAGCTTCCGAGCTCATGTTTCAAACCTTTTGCAGAGTGAATGTCGATAGCCGCGTCGCGACTCACGGACCTTGGGGCGGGGGGCGTGTTGTCGCGCGCCTATCGTTTGAGGGTTATGCCTGAATATTTTTCATCGCAATAGCTTTCGCGGATCGCCTCGGCGAACGGCGTCTGCCGTACGCCAAACACCTGCGCCGTATCCACACCGTGAAACTCGTCGCCGGCAGTCAGTGCCTTGAGCTGGTCGGCGGTGAACGGCGGCTTGCCGCTGAACAGCGCGTAGACGCGCAGCAGGAGGTGGAACAGGCCGTAAGGGATATGCACGATCACCGTGCGCAGCCGCTTGGCCTGCTTGATGGTCTTGATGATGTCCACGTAGTCGATGCGGGTATCGCCGACCACGTCGTACACGTCGCCATCGGGCTGCGTCGCGATGCAGTGCGCGATGCAGCGGCAGAAGTCCCGTTCGTACAAGGGCTGGCGCATGTAGCGGCCATCACCCGGAATGGGGAACACCGGCGTCTTGGCCATGAAGCGGGACAGCCAGCCCAGGTGCTTGGGATCAAACCAGCCGAACATCAGGGTGGGGCGCAGCACGCAGTGGGTGAGGCCGCTTTCCACCACCATTTTCTCCTGCGCCTTCTTGGTGCGGGTGTAGTCGTCGTTGGCCACCGACACCACCACCGAGGAGCTGATGTGCACCAGGTAGGGCACCGCGTGCTGGCGCACGGCATCGAGCACCTTTGCGGTGGCATCGAGGTTATTTCGTACAAAGAGCTCCGACGACTTGCCGGTGATCTGGGCGTGCAGCTGCACCACGCAGGCGGCGCCGGCAAATGTCTGCGTCCAGTCACCGTCCTCGGCGAGGTCGGCCTGCACGGTCGCCACGTCGGGATGCAGCTGGCGCAGGATGTCCAGGTTGTAGGCATGCTTGTCGATCGCGACCAGCCGGGTATAGCCCTGCGCCTTCAGTTCCACGATCAGGTTCTGGCCCACCAGCCCGGCAGCGCCGGTGAGTACCAGTTTGGCGTGTTTGTCGATCTTGCTCGTGGGGTGGTCAGTGGTCACAGCTTGATGCGCTTGAAGATGAATTCGGGAATGTGGCGGATGATCAGCATGATCGGCAACCAGAACCCCGGCAGATACACCACGCTGCGGCCGCGATCGGCGGCGCGCACGATGCCGCGGGCAATCGCTTCGGGTTTGGCCCACAGCGCGCCCTTGGGGAAATCGCGGGTCATCGGGGTATCCACAAAACCCGGCTTGATGGTGAGCACGTTCACGCCGCCCTTGGCCAGCCGCTGGCGCAGCCCGCTGGCAAAGGTGCTGACGGCGGCCTTGGCAGCGCCATAGAGATAGTTGCTCTGCCGGCCGCGATCACCGGCTACCGATGAGATGACGGCAAGTACACCGGACCGTTGCGCCTCCATGCGGGGCGCGATCGCCGTCATCAGCGCGATGGTGGATGTGCCGTTGGTGGCAAATTCGGCCATGGCCGTTTGCACGGACGTTTCGCAGGCTGTCTGGTCGGGCAGGGTGCCGTGCGCAATCAGTACCACATCCACCCCATTGAGCCATTGCCAGGCTTGATCCAGCGCACCGGCATGGGCCGCCAGATCATTCACTTCCAGCGTGTCACAGCTGACATCGGCCGCGCCGCGGACGCGAAGATCGTCGCGAATGGCATGGAGTCGGCTTGCGTTGCGGCCGATCAGGAAGATGCGCGCACCGCGTTGCGCGTAACGTCGCGCGGTGGCCTCGGCAATGGCCGATGTGGCGCCGATGATGAGTACTCTGAGCATGCTTACTCCATGACCCTGCGCCAGAAGCTGGACGAGAAACGCGGGTCGATAAACGGGTGGAAGGTTTCCCATGCCGGGAAATACTGGCGGAACAGCTTGCCAGACAAGCGCGCATCCTTGGCCGGATACACTGCCCCGCCCGCTTTGGCGACGACCTCGTCCAGACGATCCAGCAGTTGCAGCGTGTGTGCGCCACGGTTGGGAAAGTCCAGCGCCAGAGTGGCCCCTGGTCGCGGAAAGGACAGCAGTCCGGGCGAGCGCCGCTGGCCAAATTGCTTCAATACTGCGAGAAAAGAGCCGCTACCGCTGGCCGAGATCATCCGCGCCAGCTGTTCGACGCAGGCTTCCGCGGCGGCTGGTGGTACCACGCATTGATATTGCAGAAAACCGCGCGGACCGTAGATGCGGTTCCAGTCGCGGATGCCATCCAGCGGATAGAAGTGCGGCTCGTAGTGGGTGGTTTGATGTACCACCTGCTGCCGCTGGCGATGGTAGTACAGCGTGTTGAACGCGCGCAGGCTGAGCGGGTTGATCAGCGACACCGGCGGTACCAGCGGTACCCCGAGGCGACGGGCGCTGGCCGCCGGGCGACGATCGGGATATGCCGGCGCATGATTGGCGCGGGTGAACAGGCCACGTCCCAGCGCGCGCCCCTTGGCCGCACAGTCGATCCAGGCCACGGTGTACTCGTAGTCGCGGTCGGAGGCTTCGGACAGACGAAAGAAGCCGGTCAGATCCTTGAAGCGATGAACCTCGGTGCTCATCCAAGGCCCGGCGATGCGGCGCAGCTGGATGCGCGCCCAGGTGACCAACCCGGTCAGGCCCAGGCCGCCGATCGTGGCGGCGAACCATTCCGGATGGTCGACCGGGGTGCATAGCCGGCGACTGCCGTCGGAGCGCAGCAGTTCAAACGCCAGCACGTGGCAGCCGAACGTACCCGCCTTGTGGTGGTTTTTGCCATGGACGTCGTTGGCGATGGCGCCACCGACGGTGATGAACTTGGTGCCCGGGGTCACCGGCAGAAACCAGCCCTGCGGCACCACCAGCTCGAGAATTTCCGAGAACAGTACGCCGGCCTCGCACTCAAGTAGGCCGGTTGAAGAATCGAAACGGATGTAACGATCAAGGCCGCGCGCGTGCAGCAGCGTACCCCCGTCGTTGAGGCAGCTGTCGCCGTAACTGCGACCGTTGCCGTGCGGCAGCATGGAACCATCCGTGGTCGGCAGCAGTGCATGCCGGTCAGTGATCACCACAACCGACTGCGTGGCGGCAGGATAGCGTCCCCAGGATTGACCGACCGTGGCCATCAGATGGCGAGCAGGGCGATCAGGGCTGCCAGCCCGAGCAGCACACGGCTGACGCTGTCTTTCACCGCGAACACCACCGGATCGTCGTGCATGATGCCGCGGTGTGCGATGGCCCAGGTGCGGCTGATCCAGTACAGCAGCAGCGGACACAGCACCCAAAGATACTGTGGATGGCGATACAGCGATTCGCTGGCGGTACTGTTGATGTAAAGCGCCAGCACCAAGACCGAAAGATAGCCGCTGGACCCGCCCAGCGACTGGATCAGTGGGATGTCCTCCACATCGTAGCCACGACCGCTGGCCGTGACCTTGCCGGCCTTCTGCGCTGCCAGCAGTTCGGTGTAGCGCTTGACCATCGCCAGGCTGAGAAAAATGAACATGGAAAACGCCAGCAGCCAGAACGACGGCGGCGTATCCAGCGCCGCGGCGCCAGCGAGTATCCGCGTGGTGTACAGCAGTGCCAGAACCACAACGTCGAGCATCATGATGCGCTTGAACCTCAACGAGTACGCGCTGGTGAGCAGGTAATAGCCCAGCAGCACGGCAAAGAAAGTCGGTTCCACCAGCCACGCCAGCGCAAAACTGCTGATCAGCAGTGCGATCGCGGCGATCGGTCCAGCTGTGAGCGGCAGCGTGCCGGCTGCAAATGGGCGATGCCGCTTGCGAGGATGCTGACGATCGGCTGCCAGGTCGAGCAAATCGTTGGTCAGGTACACGCTGGAAGCGCACAGGTTGAAGCAGAAGAAGGCCAGCAGCGTATCGGCAACGGCATGCATGTCCAGCATCCGATGGGCTGCGAGTAGCGGCAGGAACACCAGCACGTTCTTGACCCACTGGTGCACGCGCAGCGCCTTCAGCCACTTGTGTACGGAAGCTTTCGGGGAAGCAAAGGTCCGTTCGACCTCAGTGACCCGCGCTGCCGCGCGCGCAAGGCTCGGGCCCGAGGCGATGACGATGGCCGAGCGCGCGTGCTTCCACACGTGCAGGTCGACTGCCGCATTGCCTGCGTAGTCGAAGCCGCGTTCGCCATAGCGGTCAACCAGTGCCTGCGCCTTGTTAGCGCCGGACAGGTTCAGTGCGCCGTCGCTGGACAATGTGAGTTCGAAGCCACCCACGTGGGCGGCGACGAGCTCGGCCAATGCAGCGTCCGCGGCGGTGCATAGCACCACGGGGCGGACTTGCTGCTCGGCGCGCACCCATGTGACGAGGTCGTGGTTGTAGGGAAGGGTGGTGGCGTCGAGCTCGACGCGACGGGCGATCTCACGCTTCAGGCGCGCTTTTCCACCTAGCAACCACAGTAGCATCGCAAACACGGTGAGCGGCTTGCGAGCAAGCAGTGCCAGCGCAGACTCGACCAACAAATCGGAGCGGATCAGGGTGCCGTCCAGATCGACGCACAGCGGAACGAGCGTACGTTCCTGCGGCGATGGTGCTTGGCTTACCTGTGTTTGGGTCATCCGTATTCCCTTTCGATTCTTCGTGCTTGCGCACAAACGCAACGACTTCTCGTGCTCAGTTGGCAGTGAAGGCAAGTTCAAACTGACATTGAGCAGGCATACTTACAGAAGGATCAGCCGATCATTTGCCCCAGCTCCGGAACGATCTTGAACAGATCGCCCACCAGCCCGAAATCGGCGACCTCGAAGATCGGCGCCTCACCGTCCTTGTTGATCGCCACGATGGTACCGGCGTCCTTGATGCCGGTGAGGTGCTGGATGGCGCCGGAGATGCCGATCGCCCTGTACGCTCGGGGGCGATGATCTTGCCGGTCTGGCCGACCTGCAGTTCGTTCGGCACGTAGCCGCCGGAGACCATCTTGCTGGCACTCTGCAGGTCGGGGCGGTCGCTGCCGCCCTGCCTCAGTTCGACGAAGCGGGCGTGCGTGGGTCGTGTCACGTCGGCGGTCAGCGTCTCGATCGGGGCGGCGCCGGTGCCGTTGGCGTCGACGGTGTCGGCCAGCACCAGCACGTCGATGGCCTCGGGCCTGACCGCGACGGCGGCGCTCACGGCGCGCGCGGTGGAGGGGTTGAGCCTGCCGTGCAGGTGTTCGGCGATGACGAGGATCTTGCTCATGGCCACGTATTGCCTGATTCAAGCCAAGCCGCGGAGCGGCTTCGACTTGGTTGTGGAAGGGTCAGAGCCGCTCTGGCTCCTGGATGCCGAGGTCGCGGCAAATCTTGCGAGCCAGGTGATCGTTGATATCGCTATGCCGTGGAATGGCACTGCGGTTGCCAAGAGCAGGATTGTGCCACCATGAATGACGGCCACCTTCGCGGAGGAGCCTGCAACCTTCGGATGTGAGGTGTTGAAGAAGATCGCGGCGCTTCATACCGCGATAGGCAGCTCTTCGAATCCATGTCCAGCGGCGCCGATAGCCTCAGCCCGGTTGAATTCGATGGCCTCGACCAAGGTGATCCGCAGGGACTCAAGAAGCTCTTCGCGGCTGGTCTCTTGGCAGTTCACTCCGGGAACCTCCTCAATCCAGCCGATCCAGGCGTCGGCTACGCGCTTTACGACCGCAGTGTAGGTATGTTGCATGGGTTGCGCCTTCAGCTTTTTTCGCAAGGATACCCGAATGTGGGCAGCGGTTTCGACGTCGACTTCATTGAGTACGGTCGTATTGGTACGGATCATTGCCAGCTCGACCCATTCCATTACACACAACGCGAACCACTTGCCTTATTTCTTCTCCCAGAGTGCCCGCAACGGTACGGCAAACAGGCCGTCACCAAAGCTGGCGCAGGTTTCTCCGTCGTACAGCACCACCCCAGCGACGAAACGCTTGCCTGCCGCGTCGCGCAGCTTGCGCAGGCCGCGGAAGTCGCTGGCGTTGACCGTGGCGGAGGCCTTGACCTCCACGCCGGCCACGGCGCGTGCACCTTGTTCCATGACGATGTCTACTTCGGCCATGTCCTTGTCGCGGTAGTGGTAAAAAGCGAGCGACTGATCATGCCAGCTGGCCTGGCGGCGCAGTTCCTGGAACACGAAGGTTTCCAGCAAGTGCCCCAGCAAGGCGCGATCGGCCGCCAGTGCGGTGGCATCGACGCCCAGCAGTGCGCAGGCCAGTCCGGTATCGCCCATGTGCAGTTTGGGTGTTTTCACCAGACGGCTGACCCGGTTGCTGTGCCATGGCGGCAGACGCTCAAGCAAGAACACTCGTTCCAGCAGCGTGACGTAATCACCGATGGTGGGGCGACTGAGCTGGAACGGAGCAGCCAGCGCGCTCAGATTGAACAATTGCGCTGTTTGCGCCGCGGCCAACGCCAGCAGGCGTGGCAACGCTTCCAGCGCGCTGATTCGGGCCAGGTCACGCACGTCGCGCGGCACAAGGGTTTCGAGGTAGTCGCGGTACCAGGTGGCGCGTCGGCGCCCTTGTCCGAAGCGTTCGCGTTGGGCAACCACACCCTCGGCCGCGAGGCCGGAAAGGGTGGCGCACAGGCCAAACGGCGCTCACCCGCGCCATTAACCTACTTGCTAAATTAAACCTATTAGGTTAGGCTTGCCGCATGGAGAAAAGCACGCCTCATTGCAAGCTGGCCGCCGTGAAGACCTTGCTTGCCGACGGCAAGGTGCGCTCTACCTTTTCGGCCTTGGCAGGAGGTGCTGCCTTGGGCTTCGACTTTGACGGCATCGTCGGCGTGGTTGCCTCGCTGACCACGAAGGATTTCTACAAGAGCATGACTACGCATGCGGATCATCGGGTGTGGCAGGCGTGTACCGGCCCCGCACGTCCGCTGGCGAGGTCTACCTGAAACTGACGGTCATCGATGACGTGCTCATCGTGTCCTTCAAGGAGCTTTGACCATGAAATGTCCATCGTGCGCAGGCGCGGAACTGGTGCGAGACACCCGTGACCTGCCCTACACCTACAAGGGCGAATCGACCCTCATTGCGGGCGTCACGGGTGACTTCTGCCCGAGCTGCGGGGAAATGATCCTGGATGTTGCCGAGTCGACGCGGACCAGTGCGGCGATGCTGGATTTCAACAAGCAGGTGAACGCCTCCATCGTCGATCCGAGCTTCATCGCCAGTGTCCGAAAGAAGCTGGCGCTCGACCAACGCGAAGCGGCCGAAATCTTCGGCGGTGGCGTCAATGCGTTCTCGCGGTACGAAACCGGCAAGACCAAGCCCCCACTGGCGCTGGTGAAGTTGCTCAAGGTGCTTGATCGTCATCCTGACCTGTTGAGTGAAGTGAGGGCGGCCGGTGCAGGCCGCGTCCATCGGCGGGCGTGACGGTGGCAGCGGCTTTCGCTTCCACGCCCCAGACATCGCGCCCCCGGGTGATGGCCAGGTCCACTTCCACCTGATCCTTGTCGCGGTCATGCCAGAAGTTGAGCTCCGGCGCAGTCCAGCCCGCTTGCGCGCGCGGCTGCTGAACCACGAAGGATGCCAGCAGATGTCCGAAGCGTTCGCGTTGGGCAACCACATCCTCGGCCGCGAGGCCGGAAAGGGTGGCGCACAGGCCGCTGTCCACCAGGTGCACCTTGGGCGTCTTGATCAGGCGCTTGGCGTGGTTGCGATGCCACGGCGGCAGGCGTTGCACGAGAAACAGGCGCTCGCACACGGCAAGATAGTGTTTTCGACGGTTTACCCGGGTAAGGCGTCGGGCCACTGCTGCGCGCTGTGCAGCACACGCAGGATGCGCACCGTGTCGCCGGCCATCCGATAAGCGGTGATGTACGGGGTGCGGTCGATGACCAGCTCGCGGGTTCCTTCCACGCGGCCGATGCGACCGCTCTCCGGGTGGCGAATCAGCTGCTCCACCTGCAGGCGGATGCGATCATCGACGATCACCGCCGCCTGTGGTTATCCGCCTCGATGTACTCGAAGATGGCGACGCGGTCCTCGATCGCATAAGCCGACCATTCCAGCCTCACTCCTCACCTGCCGCCTTTCGGTGGGCGACGGCCCGGCGCTCGGCGAATCGGGCTTCGACCTGGGCATGGGGGGTCGCCGGCCGTGAGTCGTCCAGAGCCTGCTGCACCTTCGTCCGGAACCATGCGTCATGGGCTGCCGGGTCTGCGGACAGCGCGAACGGCAGCGCACCTTCGTTGGCTGTCCGCGTGAGCAGGATGCGCACGGCGTCGGAGACGGTCATGCCCAGCTGACCCAGAACCGCCGCTGCCCGTTCTTTTACAGCGGCATCGACGCGTGTTTGTATCAGTGCGTTAGCAGCCATGACGGCGCTCCTGTCGAATTGCCATGTCCGGAGTGTAATTCATATGAATTACAGATCAAGTTTTCTCCACGGCCGCGCCAGAGGCACCGCCAGGCAGTGGTCGATGTCGAGCTCGATGGTGCTGTCGCCTGCGTGCAGCACGCCGCCGCCCTCGAAGGCATCGGCCATGAAGACGGCCAGTTCCTCATCGTTTACCAGCGCAAGCGCCGGATCGTAAGCCGTCAGTTTTTCAGCCATGGGGGGTACTCCACTTCTTTGGCCAGCTTCTTTGCCGTGGCGACATCGCGGGCCTGCGTTTTCTTGTCGCCGCCACGCAGTAGTACTAGGGAACCGGCGGCCACTGTTGCGCGCCGTGCAGCACACGCCACACCTCGATGCCGGCTGCACTCTTGACGTACACAACGATGTACGGGGTGCCAGTCGGCACCCACTCGCGCGTGCCTTGTTCACGCCCCTTGCGGCGGCCGGCGTTGGGATGGCTGGTCAGCGTGGACTCGATGCGCTGTTGTAGCTGCGCCATGAAGTCATCGGCGGTGCCTGGCCATGCCGTGTGGCCGTATTCCAGGATGTCCAGCAGATCGGACTCGGCTTTGCCGCTGTACGCGATCGCCACGGCACCTACGCCTTCCGGCGCTGCTTGCCGGTGGGGCCTGGCTTGGCTCGCGTCAAGCTCACGGGCTCTGGCCCGCAGGCGCTCCCACATCACCTCGCTATCGACTAGCTCCACCGTGCCATTCTTGAGGCCGTCCCGCGCTTCGCGCACCTGCCGTTGTAGGAGGGGCTTCAGCCCCGACCGCCCTTCGCCTCAAGCCACCCAGTCGCGACTGAAGTCGCTCCCACAAGGCCGCCGCCAACCTGCCCCTGGAGCCCGATCGGCCAGCCTTCGGGCTGGTGACCGATGAGCGGCACCGTCGCACGGATTCGATCGGGCACGTCGATCGCCGCATCCCAGGCTTCCCGCATCCGAAACGCCGACCTCGGCGCGTGCTGATGATGCACTCGAAGGTCGAAAGCAACGGCATCGCCCGTGAGCGGGTTCCTGCGGGTTGCGTGGTGCTCGATGCCGGTGAGGTGCCGGATGGCGCCGGAGATGCCCGCGGCATGGGATTTGGCGGTGTCCGGACATCATTGACACAAACGCCGACAGGAAACGGCCGCGTTGCTTACTGGCGTACCTCTATCAGTTGAGAGCCTGCTGTCGCTTGCGGTGTAGTGCTCTCTCTTCCGTGCGCCTGCCACGACCGCCTACGTCGCCTGCCGCTCATGCCACCATGGGTACGCCAGCGCGCCTGGCGGCCTTGCGCAAATCCTCGTCGAGCGTGGCCAGCGCAAGACCCTCGCGCAGCGCCTTGATGTCGACGCCGCGGACCGGCTGCGTGTGCATGAAGGTTTTCATGTCCTCCACGGCGCGATCGGCGTCGACGGACCGTGATGTCCGGGGTGGCACCAGTCTCGCCACTTCTTCACCGCGGTTGGTGATGGTGAAAGCCTTGCCATTGCGGACTGCCCTCAGCAGCTCCGGAAGTCTGGTCTTGGCTTCGTACGAGCCGATTTCCGTTTTCATGGGCTTGTCCGTTCAGGATCGTTGCAGACCAGACTATAGACCAGTCGCGTGAAGCGTCAATGTTCCGCCGGTCAGCGCGTGGCCGGGAATCTCCTCGATCCAGCCGATCCAGGCGTCGGCTACGCGCTTTACGACCGCCGCGCAGGCCGGCTGCCTGGGTTGCGCCTTCGGCTTTTTTTGCAGAGGACGCCTTGGAGCGCGGGACACGTGATGGGGTCATGCACCACCGCGCCGCGGGCGGATCAGCCCAGTGCCGCTTCCAGCTCCGGGATGATCTTGAACAGATCGCCTACCAGGCCGATGTCCGCCACCTCGAAGATCGGCGCCTCGCCGTCCTTGTTGATCGCCACGATGGTGCCGGCGTCCTTGATGCCGGTGAGGTGCTGGATGGCGCCGGAGATGCCGATGGCCATGTACAGCTCGGGGGCGATGATCTTGCCGGTCTGGCCGACCTGCAGCTCGTTCGGCACGTAGCCGGCATCGACGGCGGCGCGGGAGGCGCCGACGGCAGCACCGATTTTGTCGGCGAATTTGTAGATGATGTCGAAGTTTTCCTTCGAGCCCACGCCGCGGCCGCCGGACACCACTTTGTTCGCGCTCTGCAGGTCGGGGCGGTCGCTGGAGCCCTGCTGCAGTTCCACGAAGCGGGTGTGCGAGGGCAGGGCGGCGTCGACGGTGATCGCTTCCACCGGCGCCTTGTTCGCGCCGCTGGCGGCGGCCGGCCACGAGGCGGTGCGGATGGTGGCGACCACGGCGTGGGCGGGGTTGGCCTCCACGGTGACGATGGCGTTGCCGGCGTAGATCGGCCGCTTGAAGGTGTGCGGGCTCTCCACGCTCATCACGTCGCTGACCTGGGCCACGCTGAGCAGCGCGGCCACGCGCGGGGCGAGGTCCTTGCCGAAGGTGGTGGAGGGTGCGAACACGTGGCTGTAGCCGGCAGCGGCCTTGGCTACCTGGGGTGCCAGCACGGCGGCCAGTGCATGCGCATTCTCCGGCTTGGCAACGGTGAGCACGCGGCTCACGCCTTCGATGGAGGCGGCTTCGGCGGCGATGGCGTCGACATTGTCGGCCAGCACCAGCACGTCGATGGCTTCGGGCTTGACCGCGACGGCGGCGCTCACGGCGCGCGCGGTGGCGGGGTTGAGCTTGCCGTGCAGGTGTTCGGCGATGACGAGGATCTTGCTCATGAGTGTCTCCGAATCTTTTTGTAGGAGCCCACCCTGTGGGCGATGTTCTTGGGTGGGTGCGAAAAAAGCGTCGCCCACAGGGTGGGCTCCTACCTGGGTATGGGGGTTATTTCTGCTCGCGTGTCACAACAAGAGTGTGGAACGGCCTTGTGCATTGAGCAGCGCGACCGCCTTTTGATCAAATGAGACAAAGGTTTCGCCGCCGAGCCATTGTCCCTCGAAAGCGATCACGCCGTCGGCGAAGTCGCCGCCGGCTTCGAGTATGACCAAGCCCGCTTCAGCGGCTGGCCGATTGGTTTCTGTATTGGCTGCATCGAGCAGTGCCCGGATCGCACCGGACACGTCCGCAGCGGTGAAGCCGTACACACGACGCAGCACCCAGACGAACTCACATAAACACGGCAGCGCGACCGCGACCAGGTCGGCATCCGTCAGCAGCTTGGCGGCAATGTCCGCTTGCCTGGCATCGTCGCGCACGACAGCACGAACCAGCACATGGGTGTCGACGGCGACCTTCACTTGCGGCCAGACCAGCCCGATGCAGCGGCCTCGTTGATTTCTTCGATGGTGGCAACCTTGGCTGTCCGTCCGGCCAGCAGGCCGACAAAACCGGCCATCGACCCGGCAGGTCGGGCGGCTCTCAGTGCGGCCCGCCCATCGGGCAGCAGGTCCAGTTCGATCTTCTCGCCGGGCTTGATGCCCAGATGTTGCAGCACCTCCTTGCGAAAGGTGACTTGCCCCCGGGCGGTAACGGTCAAGGTGGTCATGCGGGTGTTCTCGATATCCTGAAACGCATGGTAATGCTGAAATGCATTATTCGCAAACGCACCGGATCGGTGTCGGCAGAAGATCGACAGACGATCCATGGATCGTGGTCGATGGGCAGGAGCCCGCCCCCCGATCGAGTCGAGGGCAGGCTCTGTGGGCGATGCATTTTCCGCACATCACACATCAAGAGCGTCGCCCACAGGGTGGGCTCCTACAGGGGTGGCATCTGGGTGCTTTTGTGGGAGCGACTTCAGTCGCGACGCTGTGGGTGGGGCGGTCGGGGCTGAAAGCCTCTCCTGCAGGGGTGAGGGGTTACAGCAGGCCTTTCTGCTTGAGGGCGGCGACCAGTTCGGCGGCGTCCTTGACCATCACGCCCTTGCTGCGCCTGGGCGGCGCGGCGTAGTGGGTGGTGGTGAGATGGTCGTGCGACTCCACGCCCAGCGAGGCGAACTCGATCGTGTCGATCGGCTTGGACTTGGCCTTCATGATGTCCGGCAGCTTGATGAAGCGCGGCTCGTTGAGGCGCAGGTCGGTGGTGACCACGGCGGGCAGTTCGGCCTCGATCACTTCCAGGCCGGCGTCCACTTCGCGGGTCACGGTGGCCTTGCCGTTGGCGATCTCCAGCTTGCTGGCGAAGGTGGCCTGCGGACGGTCCCACAGCGCGGCCAGCATCTGCCCGGTCTGGTTGGCGTCGTCGTCGATCGCCTGCTTGCCCATCAGCACCAGGCCGGGCTGCTCCTTTTCCACCAGCTTGAGGAAGGCGCGCGCGGCGCTGAGCGGCTGCACGGCCTCGCTGGTGACCACGTGGATGGCGCGGTTGGCGCCCATCGCCAGGCCGTTGCGCAGGTGCGCGGTGAGGTCGGCCGGGCCGATGCCCACCACCACCACCTCGTCGGCCACGCCTTTCTCGCGCAGGCGCAGTGCTTCTTCCAGCGCGATGTCGTCGAACGGGTTGGCGGAGAGCTTCACGCCGTCGGTCACCACGCCGGTGCCGTCGGGCTTGACCTGGATGCGCACGTTGTAGTCCACGACGCGCTTGTAGCCGACCAGAATCTTCATTCACGTTTCCTAGGGAGTTGCGGGCCGCCGGGGCCTGGAATCGAACGAACATTCTAACCCGAGTGTGCGATCCGTGCGCCCGCGTATGGATGTCGCACACGAAATCGGCCCGGAGCGGCCCTCCCTCCGCCGTCGTGTTTCGGGAGGCGGCGGAGGTATGCCGTCGGTTTGCCCGGTCAATCGCGTCGCGCGTAGGGGAAGGCGCGATCGTCCGGCGGCGCTTCGCCGCAGAGCTGGCCAGCGGTTTCCGTTCGATATCCGCCGTGATGCGCGGCAAGCAGGAAGATGCGTTCGATCGCATGGGCCAGCGTGCCGTCCACCTGGTTCACCTCGATTTCGAATTCGTCGATGCCGAGATGCGCATCGAACAGCGGACGCAGGGCGTCCAGTCGCATCCAGAACATGCTGCCGGCGATGAACCGATCATGCTCCACGTCCGGCTGGGCGAGTCCAAGCCGCGCTGCGAGGTACTCGACATGGTGGCGATTGGCGCCCCAGTAATAATGCAGCGGCTGGATATGGCCATCCGCGGCCACCAGCCCCAGCGCAGCGTCCTCGCCGAAGGCCTCGAAAATCCGCTGCGCGCGTTGCGGCGCGAGCAGCCCGTCGAGCAACTCCCGTCGCCAGGTCTCGCCATCCTGTCGGTGCACGGAGCGTTTGGTGTGCAGCTTCAGCACCACCTCGACGCCTTCGTCGAGCAGCCGGTCGGCCAGGCGGAGGAAGGGCAGGATGTCGCGGCCGCGGTTCTCGCTCGTCACGATCTCGCCGTCGATGCGGGCACGCGTCATGGCCTGGAGCACGGCTTCGGCCTTGTCCGGCGTGGTGGTCACGATCAGGCGCCAGTCGAGCTTTGATGCGATCAACCGATCGAGCATCTCGCCGAGTACCTCGGGATACCAGGCGTGGATCACCACGCAGGGGCGAGTGTCCCGTGCTGCCTGAGGCAGCATCGCCGCGCGCGTGGCGTGCAGCCACGCATGCCCGAGCCGGGCGTCGGGTTCCAGCACGGCGCCCTCGGCCCACTCGTTCCATGCGTTGACGAACACCAGCGGCGGCCGCCCGGCCGGTTGCGTGGTGCCGGCGTGGGCGATGCTTCGGCGCAGCCATTCGCCGTAGGCGCGTGGCGACGCATGCATGAACACGCGACCTCGGCCGGATCGACGCGGCTCGTTGTCCCATCCGGGATTGACGGTCGGGTAGAGCGGAAAGCGGGCCCGCGGCGGGTCGGCAGCGGCCAGCTCGCGCCAGTCGTGGATATCGCCATGGAAGTCCGGGTTGATCAGCCGGAAGCGGTCGGTGATCGGCCTGGGCGTGATGTTGTTGGGGGGGAAAGCCACGGCCGCGTCGAAGCCGATATCTGCCGGATCGACGTTGTCGAAGCTCTGCACATAGACGAGGTGGATGTCGCCGATGCCATGCTCACGGCACCACCGGCGCCAGCGCTGGGCGGTGTTGCGGGGCTCGGGCAGCAAGCCCGGGCGGTACACCAGCAGCAGGGGCTTGCCGTCCACCCGCAGATAGCGCGGGTCGCGCAGGTACGGCGCCACGTGCGCGATAAAGGCGAGGTCGTCCTGTGCGCTGTGGCGCTGGGCGATCAGCACCTGGTCGGCGCGGCCGTCCCAGCGCCGCGACCAGTTCTCGTTCGCCCAGCACAGGCAGATCGGAAGATCCAGCGCGGGGTCGTCCAGCCACTGCCGCAACGGCTGCTCCAGCAGGGTTTTCCCGGCAAACCAGTAGAAGTAGCTGCAGAACGCGCCGATGCCGTACTCGCGGGCAAGCTGCATTTGCCGGCGCATGGCGTCGGGCAGGCGCAGGTCGTAGAAGCCGAGGCTGCCGGGCAACCGGGGCTGCACGTGGCCTTCGAACTGCGGCAGGGCGCGCGTCACGTTGTGCCACTCGGTGAAGCCCTCGCCCCACCAGGCGTCGTTTTCGGGGATCGGGTGGAACTGCGGCAGGTAGAACGCGACCACGGTGGCCGGCAGCGGATCGGGCAAGGCGACGACGCTGTGCTCGCGGTAGCCGAGCGCGCGACCGCCGGCGTGATGGCGCGGTCGCCGCAGCGGGGCGTCTGCCGACGCCGGCTGGCCCCGCGGACCCGGCGGGACCAGTCCGGCAAGGCGATCGAGGAATCGCTGGCGCCAGCGGTCGCGAACGGCCGTCGGCAGCGGAAGCAGGCGGAACCCGCTTCGCAGGAGAGAGTACAGGGGACTGCGAAGGGCGTTGGGAAGCGGCATGGTCTTGTTGATTGCGCCCTGGAACAGTCGTGACGGCTCTGCCCTTCGACTTCGCTTCGCTACGCTCGGGGCGAACGGTTGGCTGGGATGGACCATGGCCCGTCCATGGCGAGCCTCGAAAAACCGCTCTTTAGTTCGTCATTCCCGCGAAAGCGGGAATCCATTGCCTTTGTTCTTCAGGGCCTTGAAGTCACTGGATCCCCGCTTTCGCGGGGATGACGAACCTTATTTCGAGTTTTCCGAGGTTCGTCATAGGGGGTGGCGTGAGTCCGGATGGTTGCCGAGCGGGGCCGACGGGTCAATCCAGCGCGCGTTGCAGCGTCGCGGCGGCCTGTTCCGGCGAAAAGTGCCGGCGGATGTTTTCCATGCCACTGGCGCAGAGCCGATCCCACAGGATCGCATCGTTGCGCAGCCGCAGTACGGCATCCACAAAGGCGTCCGCATCATCGGCGATGAGCACGTCGCGATCGTGCTGCAGCTGCATGCCCTCGACGGCGAGCGTGGTGGCGATGACCGGCACGCCGTGGCTCATCGCCATGTTGATCTTGCCCTTCACCCCGGCGCCGAAGCGCAGCGGGGCGAGCGAGGCCAGGCAGCCATCGAGCCAGGGGGCGAGATCCGCCACGCGACCGTGCAGCCGCAGCCCCGGCACGTCGAGTTCCCGGCGCAGCGGATCAGGCATGTCGCCCAGTGCGTGCACGCGGATGTCGGGCAGCGCCTTGCGCAGTCGGGGCAGGATGTCCGCCGCGATCCAGCGCAGTGCATCGACGTTGGGCGGGTGCCCGGCACCGCCGAGGAAGACCAGGTCGCGACGGTCCGCATGGCCGGGGATGTCCTCGTGTACATGGTGGATGTTGGAAAGTACGTCCACCCGGGCGCCGGGAGCGAGCTTGGCCAGCAGCGCCTTCTCGTGGGGACTGACCACGAACGTGACATCCGCGCGCTCGACCAGTGCCAGTTCGCTGCGCCTTGATTGACCGGCCTGTTGCGCCATGGCGTCGTAGCCAGTGTGCGCGGCAGCGCGTTCCTCGCGCAGGAAGTGCAGGTCCACCGTGTCGAACAGCAGCCGCGCTTGCGGCGCGTGGCGGCGAACGGCATCGGCATACTGGCCGGCGACCGTGTGCCGGCACAGCATCACCGCATGCAGGCGGTGGCCGTGGCGACGCAGCCAGTCGGGCAGGCTGCCGATGTCGGCGCCGCGCAGCACCTCGCAACCGAGTGCGCCGAGCCGGTCGATGTCCGGGTCGTCGGCACGACCGTCGTCGGGGTGGAAGGCGACGCTCCAGCCCAGTTCATCGAGGAGCTGCAGGATCTCGCACAGCCGCAGCGAGCCGGAGTCGCGCGCGGGGTCCGGCATGGTGGCATCGACCACCAGCACGCGGCCGCGGCACTTCCAGCGCACCGCGCGCTCCAGAGCGGTGCCGGGTGGCGGCTGCAGCGCCAGTTCGCTGGCCCATTTTTCGACGAAGACCGCCTGGTTCGGACGCTGGTGGCGCTTCATGCCGGCATCGAGATCGGTACCGGCGCTGATGCCCTCGCAGTGCACCACGGTGCTGGCCGGCTCGTACCAGACCTGCAGGCCGAGGCGGCGCACGGCGAAGGCGAGATCGGCGTCCTCGAAGTAGGCGGGCGCATAGCGCGTATCGAAGCCGCCGACGCGCCGGAATACTTCGCGACGAATCATCAGCGCCGCACCCGACACGTAGTCGGTCTGCCGTCGATAGCGATAAGGCGTGGCGTGGCGCGATTCGAAACGTCCGACGTTCCAGCCGCTGCCATCGGCGAACACCAGCGCGCCGGCTTCCTGCAGGCGCCCGTCCGGATAGACGAGGCGGCTGCCGGCGATGCCGCACTGCGCGCGTTCGGCGAAGCAGCGCAGCAGCGCGTCCATCCATCCGGACGTCACCTGGGTGTCGTTGTTGAGGAAGACCAGACAGTCGCCGCGCGCTTCGGCGGCGCCGGCGTTGCAGCTGCCGACGAAGCCGAGGTTGTGGCGGTTGGCGATCAGCCGCAGCCCCTCGACTCCGGCGAGCACGTCGAGCGTGTCGTCCGGCGAGGCGTCGTCCACCACGATCGTCTCGAACGGGACCCGGGCGCCGTGCCGGGCCAGCGAACGCAGGCAGGCGACGGTGTACTCGCGCCTGCCGTGTACCGGGATCACCACGGACACCCGCGGACGCTGCGGTGCCGGCAGCGCGAACGGCGCGAACGGCTCGTCGAGCGCGATCAGCGACAGCGTCTGGTCATGCGTCGCTGTCGGCCGGAACTCCTGCCGGATGCGCGCAAGCGTCCCGCGCCAGCCGCGCAGCGCCAGGCTGGCGCGCGCGCGCTGCAGCAAAAAGTCGACGCGCTTGAGACGCCATGCGAGTTTCATCATGAATTCGTGAGCGGGGGTCACCGATAGACGTCGCGACGGTTGCTGATCCTGACCACCAGGACGCACAGCACGCCGTCCTGGATATCCGCGATGACGCGGTAGTCGCCGACCCGATACTTCCAGAAATGGCCGAGCTTCGAACCCTTCAAGGCTTCGCCGAGGCTGCGCGGATCTTGCAGGACGGCTACTCGCTCGCTCAAGAACTTCAGCACGCGCTCGCGATGCTGGGGATTCAGCTGACGGATGTTTTTTTGGCCCAGAGCGGAAAATTCAATCCGCCAGGCCATACTTCTTCATCACATCGGCAAGCGGCACGGTTTTGCTGCGTCCGGCGCGTACCTTGAGCAACTCCTGCTCGGCGAGGTACAGATCCTCCAGATCGTCGATGTGTTCGACGATGGCCTCGCGGGCGTAGTAGGTCTTGGTGCGGCCCGTCGCCTTGGCGAGCGCTTCCAGGCGAAGTTCGATGGCTTCGGGTAGTCGAATCGCAAGCATGAAGGATCTCCGGCAGGTTGCTATACAAGTATAGCTCCGGCATCGAGGATGCTGGCGTGACGCCTTCACATGTTCTGGTAATTCGGCCCCGAACCGCCTTCCGGCGTGACCCAGTCGATGATCTGGTAGGGGTCCTTGATGTCGCAGGTCTTGCAGTGCACGCAGTTGGCGGCGTTGATCTGCAGGCGCTTGCCCGCTTCGTCCTGCACGATCTCGTAGACGCTGGCCGGGCAGAAGCGGGTGCAGGGGTTGCCGTATTCCTCGGCGCACTTCGTCACGCAGATCGAGGTGTCGGCCACGTGCAGGTGGATGGGCTGGTCTTCCTCGTGCTCGGTGGCGGCGAAGTAGACGCCGGCGAGGCGGTCGCGCGGCGGCAGTTCGCGCGGCACGTAGTCGCGCTTGGGCTCCTCCTGCTCGCCGAGCTTGTGCAGCGAGGACCAGTCCGGCTTGTTCTTCAGCGTCCACGGCGAGGCACCGGCGACGGTGGTTTCCCAGGCGGCGTTGAGCATGCCGAACCACAGGCCCTTCTTGAAGCCGGGCTTGATGTTGCGGACTTTCTTCAGCTCGGCCATCACCACCGAACGGCGCAGCTTCGCATCGAAGCCGGCGCTGTCCAGCGAGCTTGCCGCCAGATGCTCGGCGGCGAGCATGCCGCTGCGGATGGCCTGGTGCGTGCCCTTGATCTTGGGCACGTTGAGCAGGCCGGCGGTGTCGCCGATCAACAGGGCGCCGGGCATCTCCACCTTGGGCAGCGATTGATACCCGCCGGTGACGATGGCGCGCGCGCCGGCGCAGAGGATGTTGCCGCCCTCGAGCAGCGGCTTGACCATCGGGTGGTTCTTCCACTGCTGGAAGGCCTCCCACGGCTGGTAGTTCGGGTCGGTGTAGTCCAGGCCGCTGACGTAGCCCAGCGCCACGCGGTCGCCGTCCAGGTGGTAGAGGAAGCTGCCGCCATAGGTGCGGCGGTCGGCAGGCCAGCCCACGCTGTGCACGATCTTGCCCGGCGTGACGCGCCCGGCCGGCAGTTGCCACAGCTCCTTGATGCCGATCGAGTAGCCCTGCGGGTCGCTGTCCTTGTCCAGCGCAAAGCGCTTGATCAGCTGCTTGGTGAGGCTGCCGCGCGCGCCTTCGGCCAGCACGGTGACCCTGGCCTTGATGTCGATGCCTTGCGTGTAGCCGCTCTTGTGCGAGCCGTCCTTCGCCACGCCCATGTCGCCGATGCGCACGCCGGCGACCGAGCCGTCGTCGTTATGGATGGTGTCGGCGGCGGCGAAGCCGGGGAACACGTCCACGCCCAGCGCTTCGGCCTGCGGCGCCAGCCACGCGCACATCGCGCCCAGCGAGACGATCACGTTGCCGTGGTTGTTCATGCCCGGCGGCACCGGCAGCTTGCGCCCGCCGGTCTTGCTGAGCAGCCAGAACTCGTCTTCGGTCGCGTCCACGCAGATCGGCGGCGGATTCTTTCGCCAGTCGGGCAGCAGTGCATCGAGCGGGCCGGTTTCGATCACCGCGCCGGAGAGAATCTGCGCGCCGATGGTCGAGGCCTTCTCGATCACGCATATGGATGTGTCGGGCTGCAGCTGCTTGAGCCGGATGGCGAAGGACAGCCCCGCGGGGCCGGCACCCACCACGATCACGTCGTATTCCATCGTCTCGCGTTCGCTCATCGCTGGCTCCATCGTCTCGTGCGGGCGCGCGGGCGGACCGTGCGCGCGGGTATCGATCAGGATGCGCATTGTCCGGTTTCGCGTGCCGCGCGGCAACGCGTGCTGCGCCACGCCTTGCAATCGCTTCATGCCGGGCAGCGATAATCGCGGCACATGGTTTACCGGGAGTGCGCATGAATTCGTTGCCGCCGATCGCCGAGCGGGACATGCGCCGCGCCACGCTGTGCCAGCTGCTGCACTGGCTGGCCGCCGATCGCGTGCAGCCGCAGGTGCTGGCGGACGTGTATCTGGATGCGATCGAGCGTATCGATCCGCAGCTCAACGCCTATGTCGACGTGCGCGGCAGCCTGCTGCAGGAACAGGCGCGCACCGCGGGCAAGCGGCGGCGCGACGGCGTGATGGGCCGGCTCGACGGCATTCCGATCGCGCTCAAGGACAACTTCGACGTGGCCGGCTGGCCGACCCGCGCCGGACTGCCGGGGCGCGAGGCGCCGGCCGCCGACGACGCCCACGTCGTGGCCCGGCTGCGTGCCTGCGGCGCGCTGCTCATCGGCAAGACCAACATGGACGAAGGCGCGCTGGGCGCGCTCACCGACAACCCGCATTTCGGCACCACCCACAATCCGTATCGCCACGGCTACAGCGCGGGCGGCTCCTCCGGCGGCGCGGCGGCGGCGGTGGCGGCGGGCTTGGCGGTGGCGGCGGTGGGTTCGGACAGCCTCGGCTCGATCCGCATCCCGGCCAGCTACTGCGGCGTGTACGCGCTCAAGCCCACGCACGGCGAGATTTCCGCGCGCGGCATGCTGCCGGCGGCGCGTCGGCTGGACGCGGTGGGCCTGCTCGCGCGCGGCGTGGACGATCTCACCGTGCTGCTGCAGGTGCTGGCCGGCTACGACGCGGATGACGCGCGCTCGCGCCGCCGCCGCGTCGCGTTCGACCTGCCGGACTGGGAGCCGGGCCGCCTGCGCGCCGGCCTGCTGCCGGATCTCGCCGCGGTGGGCGTGTCGCCCGAGGTGCAGGCGGTGTTCGACGCCGCGATGGACAAGCTGCCGCGCGAGCTGGGCGAGCGGCGCACGGTGGATTTCAGCGACTGGGATTTCGCCCGCACGCGCCGCGCCGGCCTGCTGCTGATGGAGGTGGAGATGCTGGGTACCTTCGCCGCCGACCTGGCGGACACCGTGCATCCGGTCTCGCCGCGCCTTCGCCGGATGCTCGATTACGCAGCGCGCCAGTCCGCCGGCGATTACGCCGACGCCGACCGCGTGCTGGATGCCGCCACGCTCAAGATGCGCCGCCTGTTTTCGCAGGTGGACGTGCTGGTGCTGCCGACCACGCCGCAGGGTGCGTTCCCGCTCGACGGTCCGGCGCCGGATTCGATCGCCGATCTCACCAGCTTTGCCAGCCTCGCCGGCTGTCCGGCGGTGAGCATTCCGATGGGCACGTTGCCGAACGGCCTGCCGATCGGGATGCAGCTGGTGGGCGCGCGCGGCTCGGACCTGCGCCTGCTGGAACTGGCCAGCGTGGTCGCCGCCACGCTCGATGCCGAGCCGGCGTATCCGGCGATCGCCTGAGCCGGTTGTGATGGGCGAGGTTGCGTGGCAACCGCTGCCGCTGGCCGGCGCGGAGCTGGCGATCATCGAGCGCTGGCTCGCGCCGGACGAGGCCGATGCGCTGCTGGATCGCCTGCTTGCTTCCATCCCGTGGGAGAACCACCGCATCCGCATGTTCGGCCGCGAGGTCGCCTCGCCGCGGCTGAGTTGCTGGATCGGTGATCCGGGCGCCAGCTATGTCTACTCGCGCACGCGCTTCGAGCCGCACCCGTGGCCGGACGTGCTGCTCGACCTGCGCGCCCGGGTGGAGCAGGCCTGCGGCGCGCGCTTCAACAGCGTGCTGGCCAATCTCTACCGCGATGGCAACGATGCGATGGGCTGGCACAGCGACGACGAGCCGGAGCTGGGTGCGCGTCCGGTGATCGCCTCGGTGAGCCTGGGTGAAACACGGCGCTTTTTGCTGCGCGCACGCGCGGGCGACACGCGCACCCACGAGTTGCACCTGGCGCATGGATGCCTGCTGCGGATGGCCGGCGACACCCAGCGCCACTACCGCCATGCACTACCGCGCATGGCGCGCGTCAGTGCGCCGCGCCTCAACCTGACGTTCCGGCACATCCCGTTGTAGGAGCGCACCCTGCGCGCGACCGCCCCTCGCCCTAGGCGACATCTGTCGCTCACAGGGTGAGCTCCTACGGGATAAGGCCAGGGTAGGAGCGCACCCTGCGCGCGACCGCCCCTCGCCCTAGGCGACATCTGTCGCTCACAGGGTGAGCTCCTACGGGATAAGGCCAGGGTAGGAGCGCACCCTGTGCGCGACCGCCCCTCGCCCTAGGCGACATCTGTCGCTCACAGGGTGAGCTCCTACGGGATGAGGCCAGGGTAGGAGCGCACCCTGTGCGCGACCGGCGGGCACAGGGAAACCACCCACCCATCCCCGAAAAGAACCGCTGCGTTGCTCGCCGTACCGGAGGGCGGCGATAATCACGCCTTTCCCCAGGCGCACTCCCATGACTGCGAAGACCGTACTCAACGACACCCATCGCGCGCTCGGCGCCCGCATGGTCGACTTCGGCGGCTGGGACATGCCGATCAGCTACGGCTCGCAGATCGAGGAGCATCACGCGGTACGCCGCGACGCCGGCATGTTCGACGTCTCGCACATGACGGTGATCGACCTGCACGGCCCGCGCACGCGCGACTTCCTGCGCCACTTGCTGGCCAACAGCGTGGACAAGCTCAAGGTCAGCGGCAAGGCACTGTACTCGTGCATGCTCAACGAGCGCGGCGGGGTGATCGACGACCTGATCGTCTATTTCTTCGACGACGCGCACTACCGCCTGGTGGTGAACGCCGCTACCCGCGCCAAGGATCTGGCATGGATCGAGGCGCAGGCCAAGGCCTTCGACGTGGCGGTGAAGGAGCGTCCCGAGTTCGCGATGATCGCGGTGCAGGGACCGAACGCGCGCGCCAGGGTCATCGCGCTGCTGCATGAGGGCGATCGTCCGCGCATTGGGAAGCTGGGTAAGTTCGCCGCGGCGGCGGCGCAGGGTCCGCACGGCATGCCGCTGTTCGTGGCGCGCACCGGCTACACCGGCGAGGACGGCTTCGAGATTCTCGTGCCGGAGGAGCACGCGGTGGTGCTCTGGAACGCGCTGGCTGAGGCGGGCGTGAAGCCCTGCGGGCTCGGTGCGCGCGACACGCTGCGGCTGGAGGCGGGCATGAACCTCTATGGTCAGGACATGGACGAGGACGTCTCGCCGTGGGAGGCCAACCTGGGCTGGACCATAGCGCTGGACGAGGGCCGCGAATTCATCGGTCGCGCCGCGCTGGAGCAGCAGAAGGCCGAGGGCGTCAAGCGCGTGATGGTCGGCCTGGTGCTCGACGAGAAGGGCGTGCTGCGCCACGGCCAGAAGGTGCTCACCGCGCAGGGCGAGGGCGAGATCCTGTCGGGCAGTTTCTCGCCGACGCTGGAGCAGGCGATCGCCTTCGCGCGCATCCCGGCCGGCGATCCGGGCGCGATCCGCGTCGACATCCGCGGCCGCGAGCTGCCGGTGCGGCAGGTGAAGTATCCGTTCGTGCGCGACGGCCGGCCCTGCGAGGGCATCTGATCGCGCGCCGCCGGCGCATCGTCGGCGGCATCGGTGGACGCGCTGGCAGCCCGGCCGGGCAAACTCCGACAGGCTGCTAGAATCCGCGGCGCCACCTCTTTCTCCCACTTCAACGACTGGACCCGATCATGAGCGAGATTCCCGGCGATCTGAAATTCCTCAAGTCCCACGAGTGGGCCCGCGTCGAAGACGACGGCCTGATCCGCGTGGGCATCTCCGACCACGCCCAGGCCGCGCTGGGCGACCTGGTGTACGTGGAACTGCCGGAAGTCGGCGCCAGCGTGCAGGCCGGCCACGGCGTGGCGGTGGTGGAGTCGGTGAAGGCCGCGTCGGACATCTATTCGCCGGTGTCCGGCGAGATCGTCGCGGTCAACGAGGCGCTCGCCGACAAGCCCGAGATGATCAACGAGGACGCGTTCGGCGATGGTTGGATCTTCGTGGTGCGCCCCAGCGATCGGGCCGAGCTGGACGAACTGCTCGACGCCGATGCCTATGCCGAGCAGATCGAAAACGAAGATCACTGAGCGTCTTCGCCGCTGCTGATTTGCGACGGCCGCGCGAGCGGCCGTCGTCGTTTCTGTCCTGGTCGCGGGCGACGCGTCGTTGCCGCGCCGGGCCGCCCGGGTCGGGTCGGTGGTGCCCGACGGGAAAACATTTTCCGTCTTCCTGCTGCGGTCGGTCGTCTTCCATTCATGCGTTTTTTCTGCGGCCGATGCGGCGCCGGCGCGGGCTTTCCGGTGCGGGCGTCGACCACGGCGCGATCGCCTTTTTTTCATGCCGTATGGTGGAAACCTTTATGTGGCGCGGCTTTCCGCGATGCCGGCGTTTTCGCGGCGATTTTCATACAGACGTCTAGACGTCCATATCGTTCGATGTGCATTGGCTCGAATCCCTTGCGTGGCGAGGCTTCCCGGCCGTCCTCGGGGTGAAAATCGGGGTGCCGCAGGGGGGGCGAAAATCAATTGACAGCTGAAATCTTCAGGAATAGCTTTCGCATCAGATTCCGGGGAACGGGTGTTATGGCAGCAGTGAAGTTCGTCAAGCCTTATGTCGACCACGGTGAGAAGGCCGGCGCGGTACGCAAGATCACCGTCTCGATTCCACTGCACGTACTGAGGCATCTGTCTGATCTGCGCACCCACCGTCAGGTAAACAATCTTCGGCACGCCACCAACAGCGATTTGCTGGTCGAGGCGTTCCTTCACGCTTTTACTGGGCAACCACTGCCAACTGATGAGGAGCTGAGACGAACCATGGCCACTGCCAAGAAAACCGCTGCAAAGAAACCGGCCGCCAAGAAGGCCGCCCCCAAGAAAGCCGCTGTGAAGAGAGTTGCTGCCAAGAAGCCGGCAGCGAAGAAGCCGGCCGCCAGGAAGGCCGCCGTGAAGAAGGTTGCCAAGAAGGCTGTCGCCAAGAAGCCGGCCGCTGCCAAGAAGGCCGCAGTAAAGAAAGTCGCGGTGAAGAAGGTCTCTGCGAAGAAGGCCGCGCCGAAGAAGGCCGCCGCCAAGAAGGCCGCACCAGCCAAGGTGGTCAAGTCCACCAGGACCGCCAAGGCCAAGAAGTAAGCCACACCCACAACAAGAAAGTTCTGCCGAAATTGTTTCCCCGCGGTGCCCAGCGCGGGGAGGCCCTTCGAAAGCGATTCGTCCCGGCCCTCGTGCCGGGACGCTTCGTTTCCGGGGCGGGAAATGGGACTTCCCGCCTACCCCGCTGCGCCGCCCTGCCACGTGTTGTCAACGCCATTTAGAAATGTCCCCACCCTGTGCCAGTTAAACATGTCCCCTTTGGCGTCACCGGGAAGGCCGGTCAAGTTGGAGCATGGCGCCAGGGATGGTTGCCGGCGGGTTTTCTGACGTT
>NZ_JBMSDZ010000018.1:0-70442 GCF_049445995.1 Dyella sp. KRB-257
CCTGCGCGACGAGCTGGCAAAGCCGGTGCTGACGAAAGCGGACGCTGCGGCAGACATCGCCGGAATGCCGCGTCCGGATCATCCGAGCGCCTGACGCTCTGACCATGCCGCGCAGCGCCGCCCACGACCACCAGCTGCGCCAGTGGCTCGCCGAGCTGGATCGACCAGCCCGGCCGGCCCTGGCCACGGTGTCGTGCGCGCGCTGCCGGCACTACGTGCCCGATTCCATCAACCCAGCCGCCGGCGCCGGACGCTGCGCGCCGCGCGGCCACCACTTCCCGATCGATCTGCACTGCCGCCACTACGAGGTCAACGCATGACCACGAGGCCCTGCACGAAACGGCGCTACGGCTCGGAGCGATCCGCGAAGCAGAAGCTGAAGGAACTGCGCAAGTCGCGGCGCCGTCGGCACGCGATCAAGGTTGAGGATCACGCCTACCACTGCCCGCACTGCGGCGCCTGGCACCTGACCAGCATGCCGCGTGAGGTCGTGAGCCTTGAGCGGCCTTGATCGTCCCGGGCGTCGCCGTATACGTGCCGCCTACAAGCGGCCCAACGCCGGGCCGCATCGGCGGTTCGCCGGAACGCTTACGCCCATCGGGCGCATGGACCCCTGCGACGACATGACTCCTCTGCTGCAAATCATCGCCGCGCGCATCGCTCGCTACCGCCACCAGACGGTGGCCGGAACATTTGTGCTCGGCGACGAGCAGGGCAACGTCTACGTCCTGGCCGAGGGCGCCAACTGCACCGCCTCGCTGGTGAGCCAGCACATGGACTGGTACGTCGGCAGCTACGGCTGCGGCGACAAGCCCATCTTCCCGACGGTGGAGGACCTGCTGGACGACCTGCGGGCCCACTTCGCGGAGATCGCGCCTGCGCTGCTGATGCGCAAGATCCGCAGCGTGGAGGGCTGAACCATGGCACCGCCGCGCAAGTACGACCGAAAGAAGATCGTGGACCGCATCTGCAAGGATCTTATCAACGGCAAGCCGATGACGATCGCATGCCGGGCGATCCCCATTCCGGTTCGAACGGTCAATCAGTGGCGCGAGGACGACATTGAGATCGCCAACCAGCTTGACGACGCCTTCGATGAGGGCATGGACTCGCTGGCGTGGCGCATGCGCATGACGGCGCGCGGAAAGAAGGCGAAGCAGGGCGGCGATTCGACCGGAGACACCGACCGCGACAAGCTGATCATCTACACCGAGGAGAAGCTGCTGGCGAACTGGAGCACGCGCTATAGCCGCCGCGTGACCCTGTCGGGCGACCCGAAGAACCCGCTGATGCCGCCGCCCACCCAGATGACCGAGGCGCAGCTGCTGGCGATCGCTGCACAGGGTGTGCGCGATCAGGGTGAAGACGGTGGCAAGGATGGCTGATGGCGGCATCACGCCGGCCGCAGCTGCCCGCGAGCTGCTTCGGCGCAAGCGCGCACGGCAGTCGCTGGTGGAGTTCAGCCAGGCGATCACGATCCCGGGCGCGCCGGTGAGCGAGGACGTGGACGAGTGGCTGTTCAAGCCCATCGAGACGCAGGTCGCCAAGCACCACATCGTGACGATGGAGGCGATCGAGCGCTGCATCCGCACCGACTACGGCCGCCTGATCATCTGCGAGCCTCCGGGCTCGGCTAAATCCACGTATGGCAGCGTGGTCGCCCCGACCTGGGCCATGGGTGCGTTCCCCGGCATCCGCGTGCTGATGACCAGCTACGCCGGCACGCCGATCATCCGCGCCAGCAAGAAGGCCCGGCAGATCGTGGCCAGCGCCGAGTACTCGAGCATCTGGGAGCGCGAGACGCGCCTGGTGGGAGGCAGCAACGCGGCCGACGAGTGGGAGCTGACCAACGGATCAGGCCTGTACGCCGCCGGCCTGCTGGGCGGCATCACGTCATCGCGTTGCGACCTGGGAATCATCGACGACCCGGTCGCCGGCCGCGAGGAGGCGGATTCGGAGACCATCCGGAAGAAGACGCGCGCCGCCTACGACGACGACTTCCTGACGCGCCTGAAGCCGAAGGCCTCGATCATCCTGATCCAGACGCGATGGCACGAGTCGGACCTGGCCGGCAGCATCCTGCCCGAGAACTACAAGGGCCAGTGCGGGCCCGTCGAATGCCGCGACGGCCAGGTGTGGGAGGTACTGAGCATCCCTGCGCAGTGCGAGAGCGCCGACGACCCGCTCGGCCGCCAGATCGGCGAGTACCTCTGGCCGGAATGGTTCAGCGAGCGGCACTGGAAGATCTTCAAGGCCAACTCGCGCACCTGGTCGAGCCTCTATCAGCAGCGCCCCGTGCCCGAGGACGGTCTGCATTTCAAGCGCGACCAATTCCACCGTTTCGCGCATGCGCCCGAAGGCTGCGCCTGGTACGAAGCCAGCGACTTCGCAGTGACGGAAGCCGCCGGCGACAAGACGGGGCACCTACCGTTCGGCATCGACGAGCAGGGCGACATCTGGATCGAGGACGGATTCAACGGCCAGGTCGCCTCGGACGTCGCGGTCGCCGAAGGCCTGAAGCTGGTCAAGCGCTACAAGCCGCAGCTGTGGCTGGGCGAGAAGGGTGTGATCGAGAAGGCTATCGAGCCCGAGATCCGCCGGCAGATGCGACGCACGCGCAATTTCGCCGCCCGCGAGCTGCTGCCCAGCGTGCACGACAAGCTGGCCCGTGTGCGTGGCTTCCAGGCGCGCGTGAGCGCCGGGACCGTGCACATCAAGGAGGGGCCATTCGGCGATGCCTTGATCGACCAGCTGATCGCCTTTCCGGCAGGTCGATTCGACGACTTGGTCGATTGCTGCGGCCTGATCGGCCGCGCGCTGGATCTGCTTCTGGATGGCCACGGAACCAGCGACGACGAGGAAGACCGCGTCGAGCCGTTCAGCCGCCGCCACATCGAGGGCCTGTATCGCCAGACCGAGCGCGAACAGATCCGCCGCCGCCGCTATTACGACTGAGGACCACCACGATGACCACCGAGAACACCCAGCCGCTGGAGCAGGGCATCGCCACGGCGAACGCCCAGGCGAATGGCCAGGATACGCAGGCCTACGCGCAGGAGTGCGCGGACGTGAAGCGATGGCAGAAGGCTATCAGCGACGCCCGCGAGTTCGACAAGGTGGCGCGCAAGCGCTACGCCCGGGATCGCAGCTATGCCCGCGCGGACAAGACGCACTTCGAGGTCGACGTGCCGATCGCCCAGAGCTACGTGGACGTGATGCGATCGTTCCTGTACGCGCAGGATCCGGATGTCGACGTCACGCCGTCGCCGCTCACCGAGCCGCCGCCGCACAAGGCGATCCTAGCGATGGCTGCCAAGGGCATGCAGCCGGGCCAGCAGCTTCCCTCGGCGATCGCCTCGCTGCTTGGCACGCAGGGCGGACAGGGTGCATCGCCAGCGCTCCCCGGCGGCCCCGCTCCGGCCGAGCTGGCGCAGGCTGGTGCGCAGGGGGCCGGCGGCGCCGATGCGGCCGGCGAAGACCAGTTGCGCCAGATGGTGTCCACGCTGCTGGAGCCCTACCAGCGCATGCGCGAGAACGCCGAGCAGTTCGCCGCGACGCTGGAGATCATCGTGCCGGCGCTCTGGCGCAAGGCGAAGCTGAAGGCGCAGGCCAAGGAGCTGGTCGGCTCGTCGCTGACGATCGGCCCGGGATGGCTGAAAGCGGTGTGGCTGCAGCGCATGGGGCGCGACCCCGAGATCGAGGCGCAGATCAACGACATCCAGGACAACCTCGCGCGCATGGCGCAGCTGCGCAAGGAGATCGCCGACGGCTCGGCTTCCGACATCGACGCCAGCGAGGCCGAGCTCAAGCGACAGGCCGAGGGGCTGGAGGCGAAGGTCGAGATCGTGGTGGCCAGGGGGTTCGCGATCGACTTCGTGGCCGGCGAGGACATCCAGGTGTCGATGGACTGCCGCGATCTGGCGTCCTACACCGAGGCATCGTGGATGGCGCACCGCTCGTTCCACCGGGTGGAGGATGCCAAGGCCGAGCACCCCGACATCGCCGACAAGATGAACAGGGCGATTACCTACTACCCCGTGAAGCCGCGCGACACCGACAAGGCCCGCGACAGCGGGTCGATGGACACGGGTGCCACCGCAGCCGACGCCGACGCCTTCACCACCAGCACCGGCAACACCAGCGAAGCTTCGACCATGAGCGGCGAAGCCTTCCTGTGCAAATGGGAGGTGTGGGACCGCACCACCAGCACCGTCGTGCAGTTCTTCGAGGGCATGGACTGCTACGCCAAGCCGCCGTTCCCGCCGTATCCGGCGACGACGCGGTTCTACCCGTTCTTCGGCTACTTCATCGGCCACGTCAACGGCGAGCGCCATCCGCGCTCGCTGATCACCCGGTCCGAGCGGCTGTTCGACGAGTACAACGCGATCCGCAGCAACTACCGCAAGCACCGCCGGCGCGCCATCCCGAAGTGCGGATTCGACGCGACCAACTACGACGACCAGCAGATCGCCAAGCTGGAGGGCGCAACGACCGGTGAGCTGGTGGGCCTGAAGCCGGTCAGGCCCGGCGAGCCCATCGACAAGTCGATCGTGCCGATCCAGTACAACCAAGTCGACATGGCGCTCTACGACACCGGCGTGATCCGCGCCGAGCTGGAAATGATCTGGGGCATCCAGGAGGCGCTGTCCTCGTCGATCCACACGGCCAAGACGGCCACCGAGGCCGAGATCCAGCAGCACGGCACCGAGTCGCGCACCGGCTACATGCGCGACGATCTGGACGAAATGCTGAGCGACCTGGCCACCTACACGGCCGAGGTTGCGCTGCAGGTGCTCGACGAAAACGACGTGACGGAGATCGCTGGGCCGTGGGCGCTGTGGCCCACCGGCATGACCGTCGAAGACCTGCAGTCGCTGGTGAAGGTGTCGATCCATGCCGGCTCGACGGGCAAGCCGAACACCGCGGCGCGCCGGCAGGCATGGGCCGCGATCCTGCCGCCGCTGCAGAACGCGATCGAGCAGGTGGCCAAGCTTCGCGGCTCGTCGCCCGACGACGTGGCCGACTGCATCGAGGCCATGATCGAGGAGACGATCGCCACCACGGGCGAGCGCATCGACGCCAACAAGTTCCTGCCCGACCCGCCGCGCACGCCGCCGGCACCCGTGCCGCCACCACAGCCGCCGATTGCCGAGACGGCGCTCAACGGCCTGCAGATCCAGGCGCTGACGCAGGTGCTGGCCGATGTGCGTGGTGGCGTGATCACAGGCGACTCGGCCATCGCGCTGATCCACGCCTCTGCGCCGCAGATCCCCGAGGACATCGTCACGCGCATGGTCAATGGATCCCTGCCGCAGCCCGGCGATGCACCGACTCAGCTGAAGGCACCGCACGCCACCACCGCAAACCCTCCGCCGGCCGCCGCGCCGGCCATGCCGACTGAAGGAGCTCCCGCATGAGCAAACAAGCCGCCACCCCCGCGCCGGACGAGACGCCGACCGACACCCAGACTGCCGCCGCGCCGGCGCCTGCCGCCGATGCCACGGCTGCTGATGCGGCCGACAACCCGCCGCCAGAACCGTCCGCCGATGGCGATGCCGCCGCGCTCGCTGCGTTCGACGAGGGCCTGAAGAAGCTGTCGGGCGAGCCGAAGACCGCGGCGGACGTGGCCGCCAAGGCTGCCGACGGCAAGGACACTGCTGCCGCACCCGCCCCAGCGGATGCGCCGGCCGCTGCACCTGCTGCTGCCGCACCCACGCCGGCTGCTGCCGAGCCCGACGAGGAGACGGAGAGGGCCGTCAAGGAGCTGGGCCTGAAGGGGCGCGCCGAGGAGCGCTTCCGCGAAATGGCCGGCACCATCCGTGAGGTCACCCCGCTGCGTGATGCCCTGGCCGAGCTGAAGATCACCAGTCCGGAGCAGATCAGGGAGCTGGCCGAAACGTCGCAGCGGGCGATCGAGTGGGAGGAGACGGTGATGGCCTCGACGGCCACGCCCGAACAGTTCGGCAGCGCCCTGAACGTGATCCGGGCCGTCAACTCCGGCGACCCCAAGGCCATGGGGGTGGCGTTCGACGCCATGCTGAACGAGGTGGTCGAGCTGGGCCGCAAGATCGGTCGCGAGGTGCCGGGCTTGGTCGACCCGCTGGCCGCGCACCCGGATCTGGCCGAGGAGGTCGAGCAGGGCGACATCACGCGCAAGCGGGCGCTGGAGATCATCAGCCAGCGCGTCAGCGCGCAGCACCTGCAGGAGGCGAACACGCGGCGCGAGACGCAGGAGCAGTGGAACACCGCGCGCGACGCGGCGCTGACCAACATCCAGCAGCTGAACGACACGCTCAAGGCGGCCGACCCGGACTTTGCCCGCAAGCTGCCGCTGCTGCAGCCGGCGCTGGACCTGATCACCACCACCATGCACCCGTCGCAGTGGCATGCGGCCGTGCAGCAGGCCTACGCAAAGATCCCGGCCCTGCCGCCGGTCGCCGCGGCACCTGCGCCGGCGCCAGCCCCGGCCCGCAGCAATGCTCGGCCGCCGGTGTCGCACATGCCGGCCAGGCCGACCGGCATCAATGCCTCGATGCAGGCCAAGCCCAAGACCGACCTGGAGGCGTTCGAAATGGGCCTCAACCGGTTGAAGGGCGTCGTCGAGCAGTAGGCCTTGACAGTCCCTCGCGGTGCGGCACTTTCGCGCCACACCACGCGGCCAGGTGGCCGCACCGCGATAGCTGTACGCCGGGGTCGCTGCCGGTAGCGCTGCAAGAGGGTTCGCGCTCCTCGAACGCGGAGAGAAACGGGCCGAAGGGCCCGCCCTTTCCATTCGAGGACGACGACGATGCCCGTCAATACCCAGCAGCTGTTGGCCGGTGCCAACTACCAGCTCGAGAGCTACGCCACCGGCGATCCGGTGGACCAGATCAACACCGCGCACGTCACGCTGAAGTGGTTCATGGACCACAAGCAGCCGGTGATCTTCAGCAACGGCATCTTCAACGAGAAGGTGCGCATCACCAACGACAGCAACTACCAGCGCTACACGGGCGACGACCAGGTCACCTTCAAGCGCAAGGACACCGCGCGCAAGGCGCCGTTCCAGCACTACGAGCAGCACGACGGTTTCACGCTCAACGAGACCGAGCTGGCGAACAACGGCATCGTCATGACCGACGACGACGAGGCCGAGCCCACCCAGGTCGAGAAGACGCAGCTGGTCAGCCTGATCAAGGAAGGATGGACCACGCTGAAGCTGGGCATGCAGGAGAACCTGGCGCTCGACGTGTTGCAGGACGGCTCGCAGTCGAGCAAGGCGTTCCCGGGACTGGACCTGATCGTCGCCACCGATCCGACCACCGGCATCGTCGGCGGACTGGATGCGGCGTCCTACACCTTCTGGCGCAACTACGCCAAGATGGGCATCAGCACCGCCACCGCCGGCACGCTGGTGGATGAGCTGGAAAAGGGCTGGCGCGCCTGCACCCGCTACGGCGGCATGCGGCCGGACTTCATCCCCTGCGGCTCGGCGTTCTACGACGCCCTGCGCAAGGACGCCCAGTCGGTGCACTCGGTCAACGTCTACCTGCCCAACGGGCAGCAGGTGACCATGGACCCAGCCACCAAGGAGATCAAGTGGAACGGCGTCCCGGTGGTCTGGGATCCGGACTTCGATCGCCTGGATGACGTGCTGGGCGTGATCACCTACCCCTGGGCGAAGCGCTGCTATTTCCTGCAGTCCAAGGCGATCGTCATGCGCCCCTTCAAGGGCCGCTGGATGATGGTCCGCAAGCCGGAGCGCGTGTACGACCGCTACACGCACTTCTTCGGCATGACCAACGACTGCGCGATCACCACCAACAAGCGCAACGCCCACGCCGTCTTCTCGATCGCCTGATCGGGAGCGGCTCCGCCACGTGCCGGCTGCGTCGTGCAGCCGGCCAAGGAGTAAAAGACCATGAGCAAAGCAATGATCTTGGCCCTGGCCACCGCGCTGGACATCACGGCCACCGGCCCGCAGGCGCCCGTCCTGCTCAACACGTCGCCCTTCGCCGGCGGTCAGGGCAAGAACGCGTTTCTCAATCTGGCCGCGGTGCCGGCCGGCGGTGGCGTGATCAAGGTGCAGGGCAATCCGACGGCTGGCCCGTCCGCCCCGGCCGATGCCGACGCCAACTGGACCGACATCGTCACCATCGACGCCAACGCGCCGCTGCGTCAGGAAATCGAGCTGCCGCTGTGGATCCGCACCAACGTCACCACGGTGGGCACCGGCACCCTGACGGCGAACCTCGAAGGGGTTCAGTAATGGCCGCCGCCAAGCTGTTGTTCGTCACGGGCCTGATCAAGCGCACGCACGAGGCCATCCCGTTCGATGTGCCCGACTACGAGGTGCGCGTCCTGCAGGAGATCCACGGCGAGGACGACGTGATCGAGTCGGGTGAGCACGAGCTTCCCGCCGGCGATCGCACCGCGGCCAGCGAGTACGCCCGCCTGCTGAACAAGTACAAGGGCCACGAGGAGCAGGTCCACAAGTCGTTCCGCTCGGCGCGTGAGCTTGCCCGCATGAGCTGTTTGCCGTTCGACGAGGCGGCCGCACAGGAGCCGGCCAAGGGCAAGGGCAAGAACGCCCAGAAGGGTCAGGACGGCGGCGAGGACGAGTAAACCGCCAGCCCATGCAGTGATTGCCGAAACGGCCCGGCCTGATGGTCGGGCCGTTTTTCGTAGAGGAACACCATGCTCGACGTGCACATCATCGTGAGCCCCGACACGCCGCGCGACTGGGTGAGCCAGTGCCTGGACAGCGTGCACGAGGCCATTGACCGCGCGGGCTTTGCCATCGCGCTGCACCGGGCTGGATTTGTTCCGGGTCACATTGGACGCGCGCGCGCCGCCGGTTATGCGATGGGAGTGCATCCCTACGTCACCTGCGTGGATGACGACGATTACCTGCTCCCGCATGCCTTCGAGCAAATGCGCGACGCGATGCTTTCCGGGGTGGCAGCAGCCTGCACGCCGGAGATCACCCTGCAGAACGGCCACCTGCGCCCGGGCGCCGCACGCCATCACCTGGTGGCCTATCGGCGCGATCGGCTGATCGATCACACCGGATGGACGTGCTGCGGCGACGTGGCCCAGCTGAGGGCCGTGGAGACAGACGCGGTCGACCTGCCGTCGGCCGCCTACGTGCACAGGCTCTACGGCACCAGCAAAGCGCGCGTGATGCGCCGCGCCAACCCTTCCGAATTGGAGTTCGCCCGTGGCTAACATCCTGCTGACCGCTTCGCGCTGGACGGACGAATCTAACGCATCGCCGCCGGCCTACTGGAACGGTTCGACTTACGAATTTTTCGACCAGTACGACAGTGGCATTGCGCCAGCGATTTCTGCCGTGGCGAACGCTGGCGACGAGGTCTCGTTCTCACTCGACATCAAGGTTCCAGGAGCCAGTGGATTCACCAACACTGCCCAGCTGAAGGTCAACGGGGTAGCCGTATGGACGCAGGACGTCAGCGCGGTCGGAACGTTCTCTTTCACATCGGCGGCGCTTGCCGCCGGCGATGCTGTCGAATTCACGCTGTTTTCGGATTATGGTCCGATTTACAAAATCGATGCCGTACTGACACCGACGCCAGACCCTGCCGCGACCGACGAAACACTGGTGGTGGCCAGCAACACCACGAACAACCCGGTGACTACCGGGGTGACGCAGCAAGGGTCACCGGTCACTCCCGACAGCCTGGCCATCGCCACGCAGCCGCTGCACGGCAGTGCCGCGGTACAGGCCGGCGCCATCATCTACACCCCGGCCGCCGGCTACGTGGGCGCGGACAGCTTCACGTACACCGGCACCGTGGCCGGAACGGTGAGCACGCCCGGCACGGTCACGATCGACGTGCAGACGAACTTCAACTGCGATTGCGACGACGATCACCCAACCGAGACGCTGGCCGACATCCGCACCTACCTGATGGTGCGGCTCGGATTCGCGGCCATGCTGGCCTCGCCGCCGCCGGGTATGACCGAGCTGCTGAACAGCTTCGCGATCGAGGCGCAGAACCTGCTCTACCACCGCTTCCGCATGCTTCGCCTCGAGCGCTGGTTCACGTGGCAGCTGCAGCAGGGCGTGCGCTTCTACGATCTGGCGGCGAGCCTGTACGCCTGCACGAAGAAGCTGGACCCGTCGCGGGTGCGCTGGGTGGGTATCTCGCTGGGCGACAGCGTGTGGCGACCGCTGGCCTGCGGTATCGAGCCGACGCGCTACATGGCCAACCTGGTCGGCATCCCAGACAGCTACGAGATTCGGCAGTGCATCGAGGTGTTCCCGCCGCCGTCGGACAGCACCTGGCGCCTGCGCATCAAGGGCGACTTCGGCCTGCTTCCGTTTGCCGCGGACACCGACGTGACCACGATCGACCCACAGGCGATCAAGCTGCACGCGCTGGCCTATGCGAAAGCCCATTACCAGCAGCCCGATGCGGCCAACCACATGACCGCACTGACCACGTTCCTGGGCGACCTGACCGCATCCACGCACCTGACCAAGCGCTATATCCCCGGCGAGACCGTGGCGCAGCCGGCGATCCGTCCGAAGGTGGTGACCTGATGGCCCGCCGCGTTCCGATCGGATCGTTCAATACAGGCATCACGCGACTGCGCGAAAAGGGTGGCGCGCGTCCCGATTCGCTATATGACCTGGTGAACGGCTACATCAACGCCGCCGGCGCACCGGTCAGCCGGTTCGGCACGCGCGTGCAGCACACGCTTCCGGCTGGTACGAAAGGGCTGTGCATCTTCAAGGGCAAGCGGCACGTGTTCGCGATGTCGGCGATCGACCCGGGCAGCACCGACTACGTGGTCGACATCCTGATCCACCCGGACCCGGCTTTCGCCGGCACGCTGGTGGCGATCCACTTCGCCAAGCCGTTCCTAGGCTATCTGTACGTGGTCGCCGAATTCAGCGACGGGAAGGTGTTCCACTACTACCTCGAGGCGAACAACGCCTGGCAGGCCAGCACGTTCTACAAGATCGGCGACACCGTGCGGCCGACGACGATCAACGGGTTCGTCTACACACCCACCAGCCAGAGCAACCCGCCGGCGTGGTCGCCGGATACCACGTATGCGATCGGCGACGTGGTGCAGCCGTCGCAGTACAACGGCTACGAATACACCGTGGTCGACGCCACTGGCTCGCCCGCCAAGTCGGGCAGTTCCGAGCCTAACTGGACGGCATCCAGCGGCGCGCTGGTCTACGACGACAGCTCGGGCACGACGGCCCCAGCCAGCACCACCGCCGCCTCGACTGGCCACGACAGCGCCCGCTACGGCAACTTGATCGGCGCCAAGACCTACAAGACCGACGGGAGCACGCCATGACGGCCATCCCTGCCTGGGAATCGGGCAAGACCTACCCGCCGGGCTCACTGGTCGTTCCGGCCAGCGGCACCATCACGGTCGCCTCGCAGCCGACCAACGCCGATTTCGAGTCGGGCAGCCTGACCGGCTGGACCGACGAAGGCACGCTGTTCGCGATCTCCAGCTTCGATCCGTACTCGGGCACCTACGTGGCCAACGCCTCGGGCGGCGGTACCGATCGGCTGGTTTCCGACACGATCATCCCATGCACCCCTGGCGACATGGTTACCGTGACTGCGTTCGCCAAGCTGACCAACAACGGCACGGATGACCTTGGCGCGCAGACGAACATCATCTGGGTGGACGGTACCGGCACGCCGGTCGGGACCGCGTCGCTCGGAAACCTGATCTATGGGACGGGTGGCTTCTGGACTGCCTCCACCTGCTCCGACCGCGTGCCCGATGGCGCTACCGGGTTCAAGGTGGGTCTGGGTGTCAACACGGGATCGCACGGCGGCAGCGTGGCGTTCGATCACGTGTATGTCAGCTACGTCTACGCCGGTCCGCCGCTGGGCATCGCGTACAAGGCCGTGCAGGCGGCCTCGGGCAAGTCGGGAAGCACCGAGCCGGCCTGGCCCGGCGTACTTGGCGAAACGGTGGTGGACAACCAGGTCACCTGGGAAGCCGTGGTCGCCACGCGGCTGGTGTGGAAGGCCTCCCCGATCATGACGTCGGGCGCGACCGAGCCCACCTGGCCGACAGCCACGGGAGCCAGCGTGCGCGACGGCACCATCGACTGGGTCGCCTCCACCGCGCAGATCACCGACACCAACTGCCCACAATCGAAGATCGTGCAGATCGCCGCCGGCAAGGTGTACGCCGGCGACGACGACATCGTGCGCTACAGCGCGACAGTCAACCCGAAAGACTGGTCGACGGCCGATGACGCCGGCTTCCTGCCGTTCGGCATGAACACCTACGGGTCGAACCCCGTTGCGGCCATGGACCTGTACCGATCGAACCTGGTGCCGTTCAATGCCGAAGGCTTCCAGATGTGGCAGGTCGACACCGATCCGGCGAACAGCTCGCTGCTGGACGCCATGCCGCTGGCCTGCAACTACCGTCGTGCCACGTCGCCGGTATCCACCGATTTGCTGTTCCTGACTTCAGAGGGCGTTCGATCCGTTGGCATCGCAGCAGCATCGACGAATCTCGAGGCTGGTGATGTCGGCATGCCGATTGATGACCTGGTGCTTCCCTACCTGGAATCGCTCGCCTCCGATGATGATCCGCTGGCGACCTACCTGCCGGCGCTCGGCCAGTACTGGCTTGCCTTCCCCATTGCCGGGCCGCCTGAATCGACCGAAGTTTTCGTCTACACCATCAACAGGGTAGGGCAGGCCGGAAAGTGGAGCCGCTACCTGTTCCCGTTCCGGATCGACAACTTCGCGACTCAGGACAAGACGCTACTGATTCGAAGCGGCGATGACGTGCTGGCCTACGACAGCACCGCGGTGACCGACTACGCCAGCGATCCGCGCGAGGTCACCTTCGGCGGCATCGTGCAGACGCCGTGGCTCGACATGGGGCCGCCGGGCGAGAACAAGATGCTGGTCGGCTTCGACCTGGTGGCGGTCGGCTCGCCCAGCGTGGCGATCGGTTACGACCAGTCGAACACCGGTACTTTCACGACGGACTTCGCGGTACCGCCCGACACCGTGCCGGGGATGATCATCCCGCTGCCGGTGGTCGCCCCCAGCATGAGCGTGCGCATCACCTTCGCCGGTGGTTCGAAGTGGAAGCTGCAGGGGATCAACCTGTACGTCGAGGACCTGGGCACATGACCGCGCCGCGCGCCTTGATCCTCTCCGCGACTGCCCGATGCTGCCGGCGTTCCCTGAGCGAGGTTGCACCGTGACGCCTGAGCATGAAATCGAGCTGTTCCGGTGGGCGGCCCGCGGCGACGAGGCGGCGGCACACTTCCTGAAGGCGATCACGGACGCTGCGCATGCGTGGGACGACGTGGTCGATGCCGATGTGCCGCTGGACCGCTGCGCAATCCATGAGGCGTTCCGCGCGCTGGTGCTGGTGGTTCCGGCGAACCGCTTCTACCGACTGCACCGCGACAGCCTCGAGCCGCTGATCCAGCAGGCGGCGATCAACTGGCTGGTGGCGACCGACATCGAGCGCGAGCCCGGCGGCGCCATGCACGTGGCCTACATCCTGCGCTCGTCCTACATCGACCTGGTGGCGCACGTCGCGCTGCTGACCGGCGGCCCGGACTGGGCGCGCTCGGTGTGCCGCCACGTGCGCGAAATGAACCAGTCGGAGACGTTCGACGACTACCTGACCAACCTTGACCGCGAGCGCGCGGCACGCGGGGAGGGCTGACCGATGGGCATGTGTGGTGGCAGCAACAACGCGGCGAAGCAGGCGCAGGCGAACGAGGACGCGCGCAATCGCCAGATCGCGGACTCGACGGCGCAGATCAATGCGATCTTCGACAACCCGGCGCGCACGGGCGCATACGACCAGCTCGCCAGCGACACGACGAAGTACTACACCGACCAGCTGAACCGGCAGAAAGCGATCAACGACCGGCAGCTGAAGTTCACGCTGGCCCGCGGCGGCCAGGTCGGTGGCAGCGTGCAGTCGGATCTCGGTGCGCGGGCTGGCCGTGACTACCTGAACGGCGTGCTCGAGGCGACGCGCCGCGGCAATGCGGCCGGCGCCGCGCTGCGGTCGCAGGACGAACAGTCGCGCGCCAACCTGATCGCTGCTGCGCAGGGCGGCCTGGACGCCACCAGTGCCGCCTCGCAGGCTGCCGGCGCGCTGCGGACGAACCTGCAATCGGGGCAGGCCGGTGCGACCGCGAACGCCTTCGGGGATGCCTTCGGTGACTTCGCCAACATCTACCAGCGCAGCCAGGACGCCAAGGCGCTGCGCGACGGCTATGCCACGGGCGCCGGCCTGTACCAGCCGGGCTTCGGTGCTGGCGGCGTACCGAGGGGATACTGATGGTGATCGAGCGCGTCCCACTGGAATTCATCGTGCTGGGCCTTCCGCGCTCGGGTACCACGTGGCTGGCCAACTGGCTGACGACCGACGACACGCTGTGCCTGCACGACCCATTCGCCCTGGGCATGCCCGAGACGTGGCCGCTCGACAAGCGCCTGCGCGGCATCAGCTGCACGGCCGCAGCCCTGATGCGCCGCTGGCTCTCCGGCTACTGCTGTCCGATCGCCGTGATTGAGCGCCATCCGTCCGACTGTGACCGCAGCCTGCAGCGCCTCGGCCTGCAGGACACCGCGCTGTATGCAGACGCCTTGGTGCACGCCCCGGGCCGGCGCTTTCGTTTCGAGGATCTATGGAACGAGGAAGCCGCCGAGCAGCTTTGGAAGTACCTGCTGCCGACCACGGCGTTCGACCGCACCCGGTATCGGCTGCTTCGATCCATGCGCATCGAGCCGGCGCGGCTCGACGATTTCAACTACCAGGTGATGCTGCAGCTGCTGAGCGGCGGCCTGTTTGAAGGGAGGCTCTGACCCATGCCCTACCTCGCCATCGGTGCCGCGCTGCTGTCTGCCGGGCTCGGCTACTACAACCAGGAGCAGACGGCCAGCCGTCAGGACAGGACGCTGGCCAACAGCCTGCGCCAGCAGTACGCGCTGCAACATCAGGAGGACGCCAAGACGCGGCAGCTGATCCAGCAGACCGCGCAGTCCACGCCGGATGCCGCGAAAAGCGACTTGCTGGGCAAGTTCATGGCGCAGATCCAGGCCAACGGCGGCAACACGACCCGCCCGCTGGGGCAGGCTGGCGCCGTAAGCGACGCCTACACGAAGGCGGCGAACGATGCCTCGCTGGGCCTGAGCAACTACGGCAGCACGAACGCCGGGCTGGTCGCCTCCATCGACGCGCCCGCCGTGCAGCGCCAGGCCGAGGCCGCCAACCTGAGCCGCTACGGCAGCCAGCTCAACGACCTGAAGCGCCAGTCCAGCGTGCAGGACTACCTGACGCGGCTTCGCCTGCAAGGCATCCGGCCGAACCCGTGGCTCTCGGCCGTTTCGGATGGCCTGCGCGCTTACGGGCTGTCGAAGGCGGGAAGCTACAAAGCCGGCGATGGAACAGGCCCATCCGCGTGGTCGCAGGGCAACACGATTTCTGGATCAGGCGGACTCACCTACAACCTGCCGAACACTCTGGAAGGCTGAGGAAACACCGATGGCGACGAACGGATGGAGTGAGCTGGGCGCCATGCTGGGCGGCAACAGCCAGGCTCGGCAGATGCAGCTGCAGCAGCAGGGCATGGCGATGGGCATGCGGCAGGCATCCATGCTTGAGGACGCGCGCCGCAAGCGCGACGCGGCCATGGGGCTTGCACAGATCACCCCGCAGGCGATCCAGAACGCCACAAGCGGCCTTGACCCGGTCACGGGCCAACCCTTTGCGCCCGAGGTGGCCAGCCAACTGCAGAGCGAGCTAGTGTCGGCGATGCTCCATGCTGGCCGTGATCCTCGCCAGATCAGCGGATACGCCAAGGATCAGCAGGGCATTGACTGGGGAAAGCAGGCGATGGCCGCGGCTACTGGCGATCACCCCGACCTGAACCTGGTCAACCGCATCAACATGGTGCGTCAGGGAACGCCCGTAGACCTGACGACCATTCAAGGGAATACCCTGATCGACCGGATGGTGACTCCGGACCAACAGGCGGCGCAGGGCGGCAACACGCCCACGCAGATCGGCATTGCCGACATGATGCAAAAGACGGCGCAGGCGAACGAGCGTAATGCGCATGCCCGCCTGTTCGACCGCCAGACAGCAGCGGGAGGCTTCCGCCCCGATCCGAATGCTGCGGGAGTGCCCACGGCAAGCCCGGCGGGCGTGCCGGGCGGCGTGCCGCTGCCTAACAACATGCACGGCGACGCCTTCCTCGGCACGCTCTCCCCGGGCGATGCGGCGACGGTCAAGGCACTGGCCGAGGGCCGGCTCGCATTCCCGACCGGTGCAGCGCTCAAGGCACCGTACTGGCAGACCATGCTGACCAACGTGGCCACCTACGACCCCAGCTTCGAGGCGGCGAACTACCAGGCGCGGTCGCGCACGCGCAACGACTTCACGTCGGGCAAAGCGGCGCAGACGATCAATTCGCTGAACACCGTGCTCGGCCACATGGGCGACCTGAGCGACGCCGCGGACAAGCTGAACAATTCCGGCCTGCCGTGGTGGAACAAGCTGGCCAACGCCACGCTCAGCGCTACTGGCGACCCGCGCATCAAGGAGTTCGAGGCCAACAAGAAGGCCGTGGTGGACGAGATGACCCGCGTGTACCGCGGCACGGGCGGCAGCGAGCAGGACATCAAGACCTGGAGCGAGGCGCTGGACAACGCCGGTTCTCCGCAGCAGCTGCAGGGCGTGATCGGCAAAATCAGCGAGCTGCTGCAGTCGAAGATCAACGCGCTGACCGACCAGTACCGGCAGGGCATGGGGACGATCGGGCAACACCAGTCGTTCATCACGCCGAAGGCCCAGGCCACGCTGCGCAAGCTCGAGCATCGCGCCGGCATGACCTATGCGTCACCGGGCGATGAAAGCGTGCCCTCGCTCACCGACAGCGTGCGCGCGGCGGCAGGCATAAGTGCTGCAGCTCCAGTTTCGGCAGCACCTGCGCCGGCGACTGCTCCCGCGGCGCCGGTGTATCGCGCAGTCGATCCGAAAACCGGTCATGCCGTGATCTGGAATGGCTCTGCCTGGGTGCCCGAGTGATGAATGACGATCCGAACCAGCTCACCCTTGCCGACTTGATGCTGGGTCGCCGCCGCGGAGATCCGCTGCCGACCCCGGCCCCGACCGCGCCGCGACCGGCCGCCGGGCTTCCACCGCCCCCGCCGCCTGGGTATGTGCTGCAGCAGGTTGCCGAGGCTGCTCCGCGCGCGGCGTCTGAGCCGCCACCGCCGCCGCCCGGTTACGTGATGGAGCCGTCCCAGCGCCTGCCCGACGTGAACGTGTCTCCCGAGGCTGAGCCCAGCCTCATGGACCAGCTCAAGCGCAGCAGCGTGGGAGCGCTGCGCAGCTTCGCGCACGGCGTGGCAAGCATCCCCGGCATGATCAATGACCCGATCGTGCATTCGCTGAACTGGGCGGAGGAAAAGGCCGGCGTCGACCCGAGGTATCGGTTCGGTACGGCCAGCCAGGCTGCCGACTACCTGATGAACAAGGCCGGCGTGCCCGAGTACACCCCGCAGAACGCGACCGAGCGCGTCGTGAACAACATCGAGGAGGGCTTGGGCTCGGCCGTGGGTACCATGGGCACCGGCGCGCTGATGAAGGGCGCTTCCAACGGCGTGGCATCCAGCATCGGTGACATGCTCACGCAGAACGCCGGCGGTCAGATCGCCAGTTCAGCAACCGGCGCCGGCGCGGCCGGTGTTGCCCGCGAGAATGGCGCCGGAACTTCCGGGCAGATCGCGGCAGGGCTGGTCGGCGGCGTGGTTCCCGCAGCGCTATCCGCCGGTGCACAGGGTGCCGTGCGTGCAGCGATCCGTGGTGGCGAAGCTGGCCGGCAGACCGTCGAGAACAACGTCAAGGCATTCAAGGTAGCCGGAACAACGCCTACCGTCGGCCAGGCCACGCAGAGCCGCGTGCTTCAGAACGCCGAGAGCTTGCTGGCCAAGGCTCCGGGAAGCTCTGGCGTGGTCCAGCAGTCGGCCGAGCGCCAAGCTGACCAGGCATCGCAGGGTATCGATGCGCTCGCCGACCAGCTGTCCAAGGTGCGCGACCCGGCCGGGGCTGGCCGGACGATCGATCGCGGCATTTCGGGTGCCGGCGGATTCATCGACCGGTTCCGGCAGGAGTCGGGTGCGCTGTACGACAAGCTCGACAACTACATCCCGGCCGACAAGCGCATCGACGTCTCGAACACGATGGAGCTGCTTCCCGAGCTGAACCCGACGATCCCCGGCGCACCGGCCACGTCGAAGCTGTTCCAGAACGCACGCATCCGCGGCATCGAGGAAGGCCTCAAGGCAGACACCGGAGGCCCAGAGGCCGCGCTCACGCGACCGGAAGTCAAGGCGAAGGCCGACGAGCTGGCGCAGGTGCTGGGCGACAACAACGCGGCGATCGAGTCGGCCAATGCCGCCGGGAAGCAGGCTGTGGACGATGCCAACTTGCTGCGCGACGGCACGCAGAAGCAGACCTTCAACCCCGACCGACCGCTGAGCCAGGACGAGATCCAGGCGAACATCCGGCAGCTCGCCAGCACCATGGTGGACGGAAAGCTGCCCTATGAAGCGCTGAAAAAGCTACGCACGCTGGTCGGCAACGAGATGAACAACAACTCGCTGGTGTCCGACGTGCCACGCAGCAAGTGGACCGCGCTGTATGGCGCGCTGTCGCGTGACCTGCAGAACGCTGCCAAGGAGGCCGGCCCCAAGGCACAGCAGGCATGGAACCGAGCGAACGCATACTACCGGGCCGGATCGAGCCGCATCGACTCGATCGCCAGCGTGGTGGACAAGTCGGGCGGCCCCGAGGCGATCTTCAATGCGGCGACGAGCGGGACGCGCGATGGAGCGACGACCCTGCGCGCGGTGATGCAGTCGCTGAAGCCCGACGAGCAGAAGGTGCTGGCCAGCGTGATGGTGCGCCGGCTCGGACGCGCCACACCCGGTGCCCAGAATGCCGCGGGAGACGCGTTCAGCATGTCCAGCTACCTGACGAACTGGAACCGCCTCAGCCCGGAGGCGAAAAAGGCGCTGTTCGGCCGCTTCGGGCCCAAGTTCTCTCAGGACATGGACCACCTCGCCACGATGGCCGAAAACGTGCGAAGCGGAAGCAAGGTGTTTGCGAACCCCAGCGGCACGGCGGCGACGGCTGCCAACATCGCCGCCTGGACGTCCATGATCGGCTCGCTGGCTTCAGGTCAGCTGCATACTGCCGGCACGATCGCTGCGGGCGTCGGCAGCGCCAACCTGGTCGCCCGGGTGATGACGAACCCGAGATTCGTCGGGTGGCTGGCGAAGCAGACGCGTCTCGGTATTCCGCCCCAGGCGGCCAACCTGGCCAACCTGCGCAACATGGCTCAGGAGCATGACGATCCCGACCTGAAGGCGATGGCGGATCTAGTGCAGAACGCTCAGCAGGAAGAAGCGCAGGGCGCTGTGCAGACCGAAGGCCAGCAGGAGAATTGAGGCCGGGATGCCGATTAGGAGGAACGCACCGGCGAAGGTGAACTTGAGGTTGTCCCAGCCGGTGAAATGGAGGCTGTCCTCGCCCTTGCCCGGCAGATCGAGCCGAACACGCTCGGACCTGTCGAAGTCAGGATCGATGCCGAAGGCTTGACCGGTGGGCTCGGTGTTGTCCATGCCGCGAAGCCTACCACCAGCGCGGGCGCTCCGGGTAATGGCGATCCCTTGACCCTCTCGGCGCGTGCCCTACAAGGTCGGCATGACGCGCCTCGCCAAAATCCCGCTGTACGGCAACGTCGCCAAGGCGGTGACCGTCAATCTGGACGCCACGGAAGGCGCCCAGATAGGCAATAACCTGCTGATGCCCGACGGCACGCTGGCCACCACGGCGAAGCTGCAGGCGCTGTTCGGAGCTGGCATCAGCGGCTCGGGGCCTGACACCACGGATGCGCTGGACGAGGGGCAGTTCAACCTCTACTTCACCAACCGGCGCGCACAGGACGCGGTGGGCGGCATTCTGGCTGACTCGACTAACGTCTCGCTGACCTATGTCGGCGGAACGTCGATCACCGCCGACCTGACCGATCTGGCCGACACCGGCGCCGGCGCGCTGCTTGCGATCACTCGCGATGCCAAGGGCCGCGTGACGGGGACCAAGGCAGCGACGATCACCGGCACAGCCGGACAGATTGATATTGCAGATGGCGATGCCGCTGCTGGCCTGCCCACCATTTCACTTGCATCCGCCGTGCTCTCCCAGCTTTCGGCATTGGCTCAATTTCAGTCTGACCTACTGACAAGCAGTAATGGGAGTCCGCTTGTCACGAGTGGCGGCGACTTCATCACCACGAGCGCAGCGTAATGCCAAATCTAAACAATCTCACGACGCAAGACCTTCAGTGGGGAACGGCCAACTGGTCGGGCCAAGGGTACATTGATGGCCTCAAAATGGTTTGGAACAGCGCTACGTCTATCAGTGTGACAAGCGGTGCGGCTTATATCCCGTCGCTTAGCAAATGCTTGCCTAGCACGTCTACGCTTACGCTTAGCGGATTGGTGTTGACAGCAAGCACGTTTTACCACGTCTACCTTTACAACAACGCGGGCGTTGCGGCGATCGAGTGCGTGACGACTGCACCAGCGTCGCCGTATTACGGAACGGCGCGCACAAAGACGGGTGATACATCACGTCGGTATATCGGCAGCGTGCTGACAGATGCGAGCGCAAATATCTATAACTTTCTGCAAAATAACAACTTAATTTTTTATAGGGTTGCAAACGGCGTAGCCCCGTTTCGTATCGTATCGGGCGCAAATAACTCGACGGCGGCAACCGCCAATGCATCTTCGATTGTCCCGAGCACGTCGAGGATTGCGATACTGCAATTGTACAATTTTGATAATACGAACGGGTCCAACATGGCTACTGGCACGTCGGACTCTCCGGGAACTGCAATCGGAAATAGCGGGATTTATCTTGTCCGCGCGCAGGCCACAGCATCCGTAAATCATCCACTTGATTCATCCCAAGCCATGACGTACGCATTTTCTGCGCCACCGCTCGGCACAGATGGCATGTTTATTGACGTTTTCGGCTACGAGTACGAGCGATGACTGTGTACGCAATTACTCAAACAGGCTGGCGTGCCATTGCGAGCGCCGATGATCTTCAGGCAGGCGAAACCGCATCGGAGAAGATTCCGCAATCGGTCATGGATGCCATCGCAAAGGCCGAGCAACGCAGCACACGCGATGCGCTCATTTCCGCGTGCGACTGGACGCAGATACCCGACTCGCCATTAACCGCCGATCAGCGCACCGCCTGGGTCGCTTATCGCCAAGCGCTGCGCGACGTTCCATCGCAGGCGGGTTTCCCGGAAACGATCGACTGGCCGATCAAGCCGGCATGAACTTTCTTCTATTCATGGCGTGCGGATTCGATGCCCGCCTTTCTATGTTGGAGGCAGGCAAGTGAGCGATCAAACCGAAATCGACCTGAAGCATGAAGTGCGCGACCTAACGGGAAAGGTCGAAAAGCTTACACAGCAAGTGAGCGGCCTTGTTGAAGCATGGAACACGGCCAATGGCGTGCTCAAGTTCGTGAAGTTCCTCGGCGGCATAGCGACTGCTGGTGCGGCTATATGGGCCTTAGTGAAATTAGCAATGCAGGATAAATTACGATGAAGCTTATCGACGACTGGAAACAAGCGCACAAGTTCGGCTCAGTGCAGATTGCTGGCTCCGGCGCATTGCTTGGCTACCTTGCGGCAGGCTTGATCGCGTCCGGTGCTGCTGCGCAGTGGGTCGGGCTCATTCCGATGTGGGCCGTTTTCGGCCTCGGCGCATTCATCTGCACGCTGGTTGTGCTGGCTCGCATCCTTCAGCGCAGCCCCAAGCATGACGAAACGGACGAGGCTGGGGCATGAAGCGCTGGCAGAAGCTGGCCATGTCCGGCGCTGGGGCGGCTGCGATTGCGGTCGGCATGTCCATGGACTGGGAAGGCACCGTGCACCGCGCCTACTACGACCGGCTCGGGCAGGTGTGGACCATCTGCACCGGCCACACTCGCGGCGTTAAGCCCGGCGATACCGCCACCGACGCCCAGTGCACCGCCTATCTGCAGCAGGACCAGGCCGAGGCGCGCGCAGCCGTCGATCGCTGCATCCATGCCACGCTCACAGATGGGCAGCGCGCCGCGTTCACCGATGCCTCCTTCAACCTCGGCCCGGCTGTGGTGTGCGGATCCACCCTGCAGCGCAAGGCCAACGCCGGCGACGTGATCGGCGCCTGCCTGCAGCTCACCGATGCCATGGACAGGCGCGGAAACGTCGTGGGATGGACATCGCCCGGGTCGTCGGCTGAGCAAGGCCTGCGAAACCGCCGAACCGATGAACGCAACCTCTGCCTGGGGTACCTGAAATGAACCTCGAGACCAAGCTGATCGCCTTTCTCGTGCTGCTCGCCGCCTTTCTTGCTGGCGTCTTGGCATTCGGCGCTCACGAGCGCGCCATCGGCGCCGCCGGCGTGCAGTCCAAGTGGGACGCCGCTGTCGCCAGCGCGAAAGTCACCAGCGCCAAGCAGACGCTGGAATGGACCCAGCAGTTCAGCACCATCGCCACCCACTACCAGGAGCAGAGCCATGCGCAAGTACCTTCGATTGCTGACACCGTGGCTGCTGACGTGCGCGGCGGCTCTATCCGGCTGCGCGACGAGCCGACCCAAGCCTGCCCCGGGCGTGTGCCCGACGCTTCCGCCGGTGCCCGAGCTGCTGATGCAGCCGCCACCGCCGCCCTTGCACAGCGCGTCGCAGATTCGATCGCTGCTGTTCGAGTCGGTGATGCCGCTGACGCCCGAGAGCAGCAGCTCAGGGAGCAGGTGATCGCGCTGCAGGCTGCGCTACGTGCCGAGCGGTCACCTTCGGGAATGTGAGTAAGGATGGGAGTAACCCGGCGAGCTGGCCGGGTGGGCGCAGCCGTGCAATGCGGCCTGCGCGCTCCCGATAGATCCCCGCCCCGGGCATTCTCAACGCGCGCAGCGGGCGTTTGCCCCGGTCGCAACCCGTCGTTCACGACTGCTCTTGCGCTGCCTCCGGGGCGCCGGTGCCCAGCGCCTTCCATCCGTCCGGGCCGAGCTTGCGCAGCGTGTCGATGTTGCGGCGATAGATCTCGTCCGGGTCGCTCATCGCCTCGGCGGCCCGCTCCACGCTGGCTTCGCGCAGCAGGTGCAGGGTCGGGAAGGGCGAGCGGTTGGTCGCGTTTTCCACGTCGTCCGGCGTGGTGTCGGCGAACTGGTAATGCGGGTGGAAGCTGGCTACCTGCAGCACGCCGTCGAGCTTGAGCGTTTCCACCGCGGCATCGGCCACGTCGAGGAAGTCGTTGTAGTCGAGAAAGTCACCCAGCACGTGCGGGTGGATCAGCAGCGTGGTCTCGCACTCGGCGGCATCGGCCGCGGCCAGGCTCTGCAGCTCGCCGCAAAGGTCGTCGAGCAGCGCATCGGTGTCGCGCGCGTGACTGACCGCGTAGCGGATGCGGCCCTGGATGAACGGCGCCCGCGCGAACGGGCACAGGTTGAGCCCGACCACCGCGCGCGCCACCCAGCGACGGGTCGCCTCGACGTAGGGGGCATCCTCCAGCGTCAGGCCGGCGGTGATGAGGGAAGGCACGCCGGACATGGCAGGTTCCTCGCAGCGGGGCGGCGACTATAAGCTGCCGCTTGGAACCCGTGCGGGTGCTGGCGCTTGCATGTGCTCGCGCCCGCCTCAACCATCCCCTGCATGACCGAACTGCATTTCGACAACGCCTTTCTCCGCGAGCTGCCCGGCGATGCCGAGACCGGCTCGCGCCCGCGACCGGTCGAAGGCGCGCTGTATTCGCAGGTGTCGCCCACGCCGGTGGCGGCGCCCACGCTGCTGGCGCATTCGGCCGAGATGGCGCAGGCGCTGGGTTTCAGCGAGGCGGACGTGGCGCAGCCGTGGTTTGCCGAGGTGTTCGGCGGCAATCGCCTGCTCGATGGCATGCAGCCCTGGGCCAGCAATTACGGCGGACACCAGTTCGGCCACTGGGCCGGGCAGCTCGGCGACGGCCGGGCAATCTCGCTGGGTGAGGTGGTGACGGCGGGCGGCGAGCGCTGGGAGCTGCAGCTCAAGGGTGCCGGGCCCACGCCGTATTCGCGCACGGCCGACGGCCGCGCGGTGCTACGCTCGTCGATCCGCGAATTCCTGTGCAGCGAGGCGATGCATCACCTGGGCGTGCCGACCACGCGCGCGCTGAGCCTGGTTGGCACCGGCGAGCCGGTGCTGCGCGACATGTTCTATGACGGCCACCCGGCATACGAACCGGGCGCGGTGGTGTGTCGGGTAGCGCCGTCGTTCATTCGTTTCGGCCACTTCGAGCTGCCGTTTGCGCGCGGTGATCATGCCCTGCTGCGCCAGCTGGTGGAGTTCACCATCCGTCGCGATTTTCCGCACCTGCACGGCGAGGGCGAGGCGCTCTACGCCGCATGGTTCGGCGAGGTGTGCGAGCGCACGGCGCACACCATCGCGCACTGGATGCGGGTGGGTTTCGTGCATGGCGTGATGAACACCGACAACCTGTCGATCCTCGGTCTCACCATCGACTACGGCCCCTACGGCTGGATCGACGACTACGATCCGGGGTGGACGCCCAACACCACCGACGCCGGCCGGCGCCGCTACCGTTTCGGTCAGCAGATGCAGGTGGCGTGGTGGAACCTGTCGCGGCTGGCCTCGGCGATCTCGCCGCTGTTCGCCGGCGTCGAGCCGCTGCAGGCCGGGCTGGACGGCTACGCCAGCACCTGCGCCACCGCCGAACGGCGCCACGCGGCGGACAAGCTGGGCCTGGCCGAGCCACGCGGCGAGGACGACGCCCTGCATGCACAGCTGCGCAGCCTGATGGCGCAGGCGCAGATCGACATGACGCTGTTCTACCGCGCGCTGCTGGACTTCGATCCGGCAGAGCCCGTGCCGACCCCGGCGATGGGGGAGGCGTTCTACGACGCCGACCTGCGCCGCCAGCACGACGCCGCGCTGCGCGACTGGCTGGCCCGCTACGCGCAGCGGCTGGTGCAGGACCCGCAGACGCGCCAGCAGCAGCGCGAGCGGATGCGGCGCGTCAATCCGCGCTACGTGCTGCGCAACTACCTGGCGCAGGAGGCGATCGATCAGGCCACGGCCGGCGATCTCTCCGGCGTGCATACCCTGCTTGAGGTGATGCGCCGGCCGTACGACGACCAGCCCGGCCGCGAGCACTACGCGCAGAAGCGGCCCGACTGGGCACGCGAGAAGGCCGGCTGTTCGATGCTGTCGTGCAGCTCGTGAGCGTCGGCGCGCGTTCCGCCCGTGGGTGAGGTGCTGCCGCTCAGCGCAGCGCCCCATCCACGAACTGGCGCAACTGGCCGGCGTTGAGCGCACCGGACTGGCGCGCGATCTCGCGCCCCTCGCGCAGCAGCACCAGGGTGGGAATGGAGCGGATCGCGAAGCGCTGCGCCACCGCCTGCTGTGCGTCGGTGTCCACCTTGGCCAGCCGCACGCGCGGTTCCAGTTCTTTCGCTGCCGCGGTGAACACCGGGGCGAAGCCGATGCACGGTCCGCACCAGGTGGCCCAGAAATCCACCAGCACCGGCAGGTCGCCGCGGCCGGCGATGGCGTCGAAGTTGGCGCTGGTCAGCTCCACCGGATGGCCGGTGAACAGCGGTCGATGGCAGCGCCCGCAGTTGGGATGCTGGCCGAGGCGTTCGGCAGGCACGCGGTTGAGTGCGCTGCAGTGCGGGCAGGGAACGGCGAGAGGCGAGGTCATGGCGCGATCCGGAGACGGGAATGCTCCCCAAGATGATGGCCGGCGCGCCGGGAACAAGTCCCCGGCAGTGTTCGCGTTGTCAGCTGCCTGAACGGCCGCCCGCCCGCCCAGCGCGTCGCGGCCAGCGCGATCGATCACGTACGCGCGGGTTGATGGATCGCGCTATTCCCGATGGCGCGCGACCCAGTTCCGGTAGGTCCGGTAATGGTGAATCGCGAAGCCGGCGAACGACGGATGGTCGCGCAGCGCCAGCTCCACCGTCCGCAACGCCTGCCCGAACACTTTCGGCCCCGCCTTGTCGAACGTGATCTTCTCAAGCTCATTGGGCGAGACCTCCAGGCCGATCACCACCTTTTTGCCGACACGTTCGGCATAGGCGATTTCGCTGGCGGCGTGGGACAGAATGCTGTCACTGCCCTCGACCTTGTGGCGGTAGTCCATCAGGGCGACGTAATCGAACACGTCGATGGCGTGTTCGCTAGCCGGCTTTTTGACGCCCCGCCAGTCCAGTGCGATGCCGTCCAGCCAGAACGGGATGGCCGGACCTACCGTCAGCGTGGCGTGGTGGTCGCGCTTGATCTTCATCAGCGCCCTGCCCATGTCGAGGAACCCGGCGAGCAGGCGCTCGCGGGTGTGGTCGTTCCATTCGTCGAGGATGTGCGGCTCGATGTCCAGGTTGGCGCCGTCGAAGCGCGCCGCGGCCGGCGCGGCGACGTTGTATTTCACCACGCGGTGGAACATCTCCTCGGCCTGCCTGCGATAGGCGGGCAGCACGTAGCGCTCGGTGTGCAGGTAGCTCGAACCCAGCAGCGCGTACACCTTCATGTGCTGCCGATGCAGGCGCTCGATGAAGGTGCGATACAACTCCGGACGCTCGACGATCAGGTTGTGGCCCTGGTACGCATCGGCATAGAGGTACACGGTGTCGATATGCTGCGACTGCAGGTAGGCCACCGCTTCCCGCGCGACGGCCGGATCCTTGACCATGGCATAGGATTCGGCTTCCCAGGTCCATATGGCGCGGCTGGCGCCGGCCATCGCAGCGAACGGCAGCACGCACAGCAGCCCCATCAGGCACCAGCGGGACGTGCGGCTCATGGCGCACTTCCGACCGCGGCGCCGGCATCCACCGGGATATGGTAACGCCCCTGTCCGACCGGTTTGCCGGTTTCCGGATCGGACGGGAACACCGAGACATAGCAGCGACTGCTGCAGGCGTCGGCATGCCGCAGGGCCAGTTGCACCTGCTGGTGGCCATGGGCGGGCAGCTGCAGGGCCTGGCCGGAGGTTTCCTGCAGCTCCCGACCATCCCCGGCGCTCAGCACCAGCAGCGGCACGAAAGTGCGGCTTGCCTGCGCATCGCCGTTGTCGAACCGGGCGGTCAGCCGCAGGTCGTGGCCCGCCCGCGCCACCGTGACCGATCGCGTCGAGAGGCCGGGCACGACCGGCGCGCTGCCGACCGGCTGCAGCGTCGGCGGGGCCGCCGCGTAGGCCACCAGCTCCGGCCTTGCGCCGTCCGGAGCCAGCGCCCGTTGCTGCATGAAGATCGCATTGGCGCGCTCGTAACGCCGCAGGCGGCGCACCACCCAGTCGCGCGCCGTCGCATCGTCGCTCGGCAGCAGGTGCATGCCTTCCTGCAGCTCGAACAACTGCCCGTCGTGCAGCCACCAGAGGCCGGCGAGGTAATCCGGCGCGCTGGTCTTGGTCTGCTGCAGGGGCCACTGGTGGATGTTGCGGAAGCTGTCGTCCGTGTCCAGGGCGCCGCCCAGCCACGGCGTCTGCGCCGGTCGCTTCAGTCCGTAGGTATGCGACAGCAACGCCATCAGCGATGGCGTGACGTCCAGCTGCGAGGACACGGCGCGAAAGTGCCTGGCCTGCGTCAGCAGCGGCGAGAAGATGAGCAGGGGTACGCGATAGCGGTCGATGTGCTCGCCCATCGGGATCTCCGGCAGGCGATGGTCGCCGGTGATCACGAAGATGGTGTCGGCGTACCAGGGCTGCCTGGCCACCGCATCGAAATAGCGGCGCAACTGGTCGTCGGTGTAGAGGATGGTGCTGTAGATGTCGGCATGGGCCCGATAGGCGGCCAGCTCGCCGTCCGGAATGTGCAACTCGCGCAGGCGCCGTTCGAAGCGTGCGCGATAGGCATCCTGGCCCGGAAACCTGTAGACGGGGTGCATCGAGATGGTCTGCATCGCCAGCAGGAACGGGGTTGGCTGTTGCGCGCTGTCGGCCAGCACGCGCGAGACCAGCTCCTGGTCCGGGTAACCCCATTCGCTGAAGGGGTTGAGCGCGTAGCCGGAGCCGAAGTTCGTCCTGTCCACCAGCTTCTGCACGCCCTGCAGCTGCATGAACTGGCGTTCGTGGTCGAAGCGGGTGTCGGTGCCGTTGTAGAACGCGCTGTGGTAGCCCTGCTCCTCCAGCAGGTTGAACAGTCCCGGGCTCGGCGGCATGCGCGCGTCCAGCGCGGTGAAGCCCTCCCGCGCGAACGGCGCCGAGTTGAACAGGCTCGGCAGCACGCCGAAGGTGCGGCCCTGGGTGGCGAGGAAATGGTCGAAATACAGGCTGCGCGTCGCCAGCTTGTCGAGGAACGGCGTGAAGCTTCCCAATGACGCCTGCACGCCGGAGAACGAGCGGCCGAGCCCTTCGACCACGATCACCACCACGTTGGGCGGGCGGCCGTCGGCGGTGGGCGCGAAGTATGCACCGAGCGTGTCCGGCGTCTGCTCGGGGTGCAGGAACGGAAACCGCGGATCCAGCGGCGGCCCGTCGGTGCCGGCAACTGCCGCCGCTGCCTCACCGGATGCGGGCAAGGGTGCCGTGGCGGCACGGCGGCTGGACCAGCGCCAGAGGTCGGCACCGAACCACGCCAGTTTGTTGCTGGCCAGATCGCGCGCGGCGTCGCTCTTGAGCACCTGCGTACCAGTGGGGAGCGATGGCAGCCATGCCAGCAGGCCGACGATCAGCAGCGCGCCGGTCCACCGCATGGAGCCTTCGGATCGCCGCGCGAGCCCATACACGCCGGCCCAGAGCAGCAGCAACGGCAGGCCGCAGGCCAGCACGCTGCGCAGGCCGAACGGCGTGCCGGACACGGTGGTGTGGATTTCCGCCACGCTGTATCCGAACAGATCCGCTCCCAGCGGCACGCGCGCCACTTGGAAGTACTGGTCGAGCGCGGCCTGCGCCACGACAGGCAGCGACCACAGCGCGGTCAATGCCGCGATGCGCAGCCGCTGGCGCCGCAAGGCCAGCAATGGAAGCGACAGCAGCAGCAGGATCGGCACCGCGCGCAGCAGCACCAGAGCCGCCTGCGCCATGGCGATGCCGGCGATGGCCCACTGCTGGCTGCCGTCCGCGGTGATATCGGCGACGCCATCGACCACCGCCCACACCACCAGCGCCAGCTGCGCCAGCACCCATGCCGGGTATGCGGCGGAGAAGCGCGACCAGGCGTTGCCCGCACGCGGGGAGGACGCGGACGGCGCCATCACCACAACCTGTACAGCGTCATCGAAACGATCCGTTCGTTGATGCCAGCCACGTCGCTGCCCCTGCCGTAACCGGCACTTGCCTTGAAACCCCAGCGCGGCGACAGGTAGTGGCTCCAGGCGACGCCGAAGGCGGCACTGTGGTTGACCACCTGGGTGTCGAAGCGATTGATGTCCGTGCTGCGGCCGTTGCCGACGCTCAACTCCACGTAGTCGAAGGCATCGCCGCGGTAGTAATTGCGCACCAGCAGGCGATGGCTCCAGCTGCCTGAGCCGACGCCGGGCACGTATTGCAGCTTGTAGCGCGCGTACCAGTTGCCCCAGTAGCGGCCGACGCCGACGCCGTAGAACCGGGTGTCGCTGGTGAAACGCAGATGATCGACGCTGGCCGACAGCTCCCAGCCCCGGCCCACGCCCTGGAACACCTCCGCGCGCCATGCCTGTCGCGGCAGGACGCCCGAGCGGGGACCCTGCTGGTAGCGCAGGTTGACGTAGGCGCGCGACCAGAGCGGCGCGTAGCCATCCAGCGCCAGCGCATGGTCGCGGCTGCCGAAATGATCGGCGCGCAGCAGTTCCAGCCCCAGCGAGCCCCGGCTGAAGTAGCGGCGCAACGACAGCTCGGCATCGTTCCAGCCCTGCCGCCCGCCGGTGAAGCCGGTGTGGCTCCAGCCCAGCGAGGTGCCCCAGTGGTAACCGCCGCCGAGCTCGGCGGCGCGCGGCAGCAGGCTCTGCCGCAGGCTGTCGATGTCGGTGGGATCCGCCCCGAGCGCCGCGGCGGCATCGAAATCGGCGCGCGCCGCGTCGAGCTGCCCTAGATCGCGCCGGACACGTCCGCGTGCGATGTATGCGCGCGGCTCGCGTGGTGCCAGTGCGATCCAGTGCGCATAGGCATCGACCGCCTGTCGCGGGCGATCGCTCCAGCGATAGAGGTCGCCCAGCGCCGACCAGGCATCGGCGTATTGCGGACTTTGCCGGACCACCGTGCGCAGGTCGCTCTCGGCCGCGTCGTATTGCCCGTCCCAGGCATAGGTGCGTCCGCGCGCCAGCAGCAGGTCGCCGTTCCCCGGGTGTTCGGCCAGCAGCGCCGTATAGCGCTGGATGGCCAGCTTTTTCTGGCCACTGGTGGCGAGCTGCCGTATCTGCACCATCTCCGATGCCAGTGAGTCGGGAGCGGCGGGCTGCGCGACCAGCCAGGGCGGGAACGTCGCCATCGCCAGCAGTACCAACCACCGGCTGCGGAACCACCGGGACGGGGGGTGCCGCGCGATGGCGGTCGGATGCGCGGGTGTCATGGGCGGCGGTTTCCATCGGCATGCCAGTCGGCCGGCGTCGTTTCGTTTTCCGGCGGCTGGTGTTGCCACGATCCGTCGCGATTGATGTGGCCCCATCGATGATGTTGGCGCAGTCCCAGCAACCACAGCACGGTGCCGTAGAAGCGCCAGCACGAATTCAGCTGGCGGTAGCCGAAGTTCTCCAGCACCGCCACGGCGAACAGCCGCAATTGCTGCGATGGCCGCGCGTACAGGCCGAAGGACAACTCTTCCAGCAGCATCGCGTTGACCGAAAGCAGTATGCCCATGCCCACCGCTGCCGCCAGGAAAATCAGGAACACCTGCAGCGGCACCATGCCCGCCAGGGCCAGCACGATCATCGAGACATAGCCGACCACCTCGATGAGCGGGCCGAGGAACTCGAACACCAGCATGAACGGGAAGGCCAGCCATCCCGCCGCTCCGCCGCGACGGCTGAACATCAGGCCGATGTTGGACCACAGGCTTTCGGCCAGGCCGCGCTGCCAGCGCACGCGCTGGTGGCCCAGCGAGGTGATGTCCGTCGGCACCTCGGTCCAGCACACCGGATCGGGCACGAACACGATGCGGTAGTCGCGCCCTTCCTCGCACAGGTTGCGGTGCAGCCGGACCACGAGATCCATGTCCTCGCCCACCGTATCGTCGCGATAGCCGCCGATGGCGATCACGCGCTCCTTGTAGAACACGCCGAACGCGCCGGAGATGATCAGCAGCGCATTCATGGGCGACCAGCCCATGCGTCCAAACAGGAAGGCGCGCAGGTACTCGACCACCTGGAAGCTGGGCAGCCAGCGGTCGGGCAGGCCCACTTTGGACAGCATGCCGTTGCTGACCGTGCAGCCGTTGAGCACGCGCACGACGCCGCCGCTGGCCACCACGCGCGCGTCCTCCAGGAATGGACGCACCACCCGCGAGAGGCTCTCCGGTTGCAGGATGCAGTCGGCGTCCACCACGCAATACAGCGGATAGCGCACGCAGTTGATGCCGGCATTGATGGCATCCGACTTGCCGCCCTTGGCCTTGTCCACCATGCGCACGCGCGGGTAGCGCGCCGAGCCGTAGACGCCTCTGACCTCCGCCGTTTCCAGCCGGTCGCGGTAGGCCTCGGGCACTTTCACCAGGCCAAAGGCCTCGATCAGCACATCGCGGGTGCGATCGCTGGAGCCGTCGTTGACCACGACGATCTCGAACATGGGGTAGTCGGTCTTGAGCAGCGAGTGCACCGAGGCCACGACCGACTTCTCCTCGTTGTGCGCGGGCAGCACGATGCTTACCGGAGGCTGGTATTCGCGCAGTCCGGGCGGCAGGTAGTTGGCCCGGAATTCGCGCATGTAGCGCACGATCTGGTAGGCGGAGATGTAATTGAGGATCAGGTAGGCCAGATTGATCGCCACGAAATAGACCATGAAGATCCATTGCGCCGACGCCAGCGCAGGTCCCCAGGAATCGTAGGGATGGCCGATCGCGGAAGCATCCCAGTGACTGTTCACGCCACGATCCCCAGGTCGTGTTCGCCGAGCACCTGGTCGATGATGTCCCGGCCAAAGGCATCGGTCTGGCGCTGCTGCAGCCGGCGCAGCGCCAATGCATCCATGCCCGGCAGCGCCAGCAGCGCCTGTGCGGCCCGATAGCGCACCCACCACACCTTGTCGGCCAGCAGCGGCTCCAGGCGGTGCGAGTCGGCAGCTTCGCCGATCCGCCCGAGCGCCGCCGCCGCATGCATGCGCACGTGCCAGCGGGAGGAGTCGAGGAAGCCTGCCACCCGTTCGCGGTCCTGCTTCTCGCTCACCAGTTGCAGGCAGACCGAAATGGCATGGTCGTCCAGCGCACTGTCGAGCAGCCGCCGGATCACTCCGGCGGCATGTCCGGGATCGATGTCGGCAAGGAACCTCACCAGCTTCACCATCGTGCCGGTGTTGGCGTGCAGCAGGGCGTTGTCGAGTTCGCGTATCGCGCTGCCGTCCTCATTGCGGGCCAGGATGCGCGCCACGTTGCCCGGCATCCAGTCGTCCCGCTCCATGATCATCGGCACGAACATGGCCATGGCCTGCGGCGGGTCCACCTTGCCCAGCGCGTAGGCCGCGCACAGCGAGACGATCGGGCTGTGATCCTTGAGGAACGGCACCAGTTCGTCGAACACCCGGGGATCGCGCAGGTGCCCCAGCGCCATGATTGCCATGGCACGGTCGTGGTAATTGCCGGACAACATCTGTCGCGCTGCGTCCATCAGGCAGGCCCGATGCCCCAACGGCAACAATCGCGCCGAGTCCGGCCGGGACAGCGATTCGTGGGCGGCGTTCCACGCTTCGATGAAACCGGCCACCTCATCGCGTGCCAGGCGCCGAACCGGTACCTGTTCCCCCGCCAGCGTGTGCCGCATCACCTGCGTCCAGTGCTGCAGCGCGCGTTTGTCGCGCAGCTCACGCCTTTGCGAACGGACCCGCAGGAGGACGATCAACATCAGCAGGGTCGCCGCAAGCAACAGGGTGAGCGACGCCACCCAGTAGGCCACAGTCAGCAGCGTCGCCCCATGGGTAGCCATTTCCTTCACGCGTTCTCCCTCGTTGCCCGGACATCGCGTGGTCGAAACCGCAGTGGGCGCCAGTGTCAAGCATGATCCGTACCAGGCGCTGGCGGCAGCGTCTGGCTAATACGACGCAAGCGGCCCGCCGGTTGCCCGACGGGCCGCTGCATGGCGGGATCGACCGGTGGCTCACCTGGCGTCGTACAGTGCCTGCACGTCGGCACGCAGCTGCGCCTGACTGTCCGGGCGGGCGTAGAACATGTGGCCGCCAGCGTAGCTCTTCACCTGCACCCGCGTGGGATCGCCCATCGCCGGCATCTGGTCGACCACCAGCACCGAGGCCATGAACGGGCAGGACAGGTCGTCCCAGCCGTGGGCGATCAGCACGCGCAGGCCCGGGTCGTTGGCCACCGACTCGCGCAGCTCGTTGACCGAGCCGCGGTTGGCGTCCTTGTCCCGGTGCCACAGGCGGTTCACCCGGTAGCTGAGCGCGTTGTAGCGCGCGTCCACCTTCCAGCCGACGGTCTTGGTGACGAAGTTGACCATCGCCGTGGTGGTGGGCGCGATGATGCCGTTGAGGATCGGGTCGCCGGTCATCTGGCGCGGCGCGTACGGGAACGGATCCCACGCGGTGACGTTGGAGTCGTAGCGACTGCCCAGCTTGCCTTCGGCGCGATAGACCTCGCGCAGGTAGGCCTGGGTTTCCAGCCGCCCGCCCGAGCGCTTGACGAACAGCGGATCGAGGCCGGTCAGCTCGGTCACCTTCTTGATCATCGCCGCGGTGGCGGCCGGATCGCTGCGACCCTTCATCAGCGTGGTGGCGTATTCGCCGCGGGTGTAGGCGACGATCGGCGCCATCGCCGCGGCACTGAGCTTGTGCTGGCGCTCCAGGTTGGCCGCGGCGATCGAGGGCAGGGTGAGCATCCACGGCAGCGGCGAGACGTTCTCGTCGTCCGACGCGGCCGGGTCGAGGTAGGGCGATACCAGCACCAGGCCGTTCATCGCCACGCCGAGCCGGGTCTGCAGGTAATCGGTGACGCGCGGGCCGCGGAAGCCGCCGTAGCTCTCCCCCACCAGGTACTTGCGCGAGTCCATGCGGCCGTTCTTCACCAGCCAGTCGTAGACGATGCGCGAGAGATACTTGATGTCGTTGTCGGTGCTGTAGAACAGCTCGGTGGCTTTCTTGTCGTCCACCAGCGCGCGGCTGTAGCCGGTGCCGATCGGATCGATGAAGACCAGGTCAGTGAAGCCCAGCCAGGTGCCGGGGTTGTCGCGCAGCGTGGCCGGGTCGGACGGATTGGCGCCCTCCACGCCGAAGTTGACCCGCTTCGGGCCGATCGCGCCGAGGTTGAGGTACACCGACGACGCGCCGGGTCCGCCGTTGAGCGCGAAGGTCACCGGGCGGTCCTTGCCGGGCATGGTGTAGGCGGTGAACACCACCTCGCCGGTGATCTCGCCCTGCTCGTTGCGCACCGGCAGCGAGCCCACCGTGACGGTGTACTTCAATGTCTTGCCGTCCACCGTGGCGCTCTGCGTGATGTGCGCGTCGGCCGGCAGCGGCGGCAGGTGGAAATCCTTGTCGGCGACGGCGGGCGCGTCGGCGGCGGCAGTGGGTTTGTCGGCGGCGACGGCGGTAGCCGACACGCCGACGGTCAGTGCGGCGAGCAGGGCAAGCGGGAGGGCGTGGCGCACGGTGGAGTCCTGGCGGGGAAAGTCCCCGACCGTAGCGGTGGGGGTGCGCCGGCGACCGTGCAGGAAGTCATGGTCCGGGCAACTCCCTACTTGATGCCGACCAGCTCCACGTCGAATACCAGCGCCGCGTTCGGCGGGATGTCGCCGCCGGCGCCGCGGCTGCCGTAGCCCATCGCCGAGGGCAGCAGCAGGGTGCGCTGGCCGCCCACCTTCATGCCGACCACGCCCTGGTCCCAGCCCTCGATCACCTGGCCGGCGCCGAGCGGGAAGGTGAAGCTGCCGCCGTGGTCGAACGAACTGTCGAACTTCTTGCCATGGTGGTCCGGCGCCTTGGGGTCGTACAGCCAGCCGGTGTAGTTCACCTCCACCGTGTCGCCGGCTTTGGCTTCGGCGCCGGTGCCGACGGTCCGGTCGATCGTCTGCATCGCCGGGATGTCGGTCGCCGTGGTGGCGTTGCCCGAAGGGCTGGAACAGGCGGCGAGAAGCAGCGGAAGCAGGCAGAGCAGACGGCGCATGGGAGAGACTCGCTTCTGATTGAGCCGGCATTGTAGCCGGCGCCCTCGCGGCAAGGCCGCGCCTGCAGCGGGTAGCCCAGCGACACCGTCAGGCTGTTGTTCCAGCAGCTGGCGCCACCGTTGCTGCCGGAGATGACACGGGTCAGGCGACGAATGACACGAATGTGAGGCTGCCGGACTTGTCCGGTTGTCCGGTTGCCCGGGCGATCCGGAGATCAGCCGGCGTCCGCCACGCCTTCGGGGGCGCCGCGGCCCAGCATGTCGGGCAGCGGCTGGCCCTGCTCGGTGAAGCTCAGCGACACCGAGTTCAGGCAGTGGCGCTGGCCGGTGGGCGGCGGGCCGTCGGGAAAGACGTGGCCAAGGTGGCTGCCGCAGCGCGCGCACACTTCCTCGGTGCGCAGCATGCCGTGGCTGGTGTCGCGGATGGTGCGGATGTGCGCCTCGTCATACGGCTGGAAGAAGCTCGGCCAGCCGGTGCCCGAGTCGAACTTGGCGCTGGAGCGGAACAGCGGCAGGCCGCAGAAACGGCAGGTGTAGATGCCGGTCTTCCTGTTGTCGAGGAACGCGCCGCAGAACGCGGCCTCGGTGCCGTGCCGGAGCAGCACGCGGTGCTCGTCGGGCGTCAGGCCGGCAGTGATCGCCTGGCGCTGCGTGTCGGTGGGCGGGGTGAGATCGAATCGGCTCATGGCAGCTCCGTGCAGTCAGGTTCGTGCAGCCTGTGCGAGGTGGGGTCGTTCGCGCGCGAGGCAAGCGAGACGGTGCGCGGCTCACTGCCGGCGGCGCTGCCAGCGGTACACCGGCCAGCCCATCGCCACCAGCACCGCGCCCCAGCCCAGCGACTCCAGTCCGGTGCCGACCAGCGCCCACGCCGCGTAGGCGAGCGCGGTGGCCGCCACCAGCCTGCGCGCGATGCCGGCAGTGCGCTCGATGCGCCACCAGCCCAGCACGCTCATCAGGTAAGGCAACAGAGTGGTGGCGGTGGACAGCAGGATCGAGAACGTGAACAGCACGACCAGGCTGCGGGTGAAGTTGGCGGCGATCAGCACGCTCGCCAGCACGCTGCTCGCCAGCAGGCCGAACACCGGCGTACCGCGCGCGTCGACGCGCGCGAACGCGGCGGGAAACAGGCCGTCGCGTGCGGCCGGAAGCGGCGTCTGCGCCTGCAGCAGCACCCAGCCGTTGAGCGCGCCGAAGCACGACACCACGGCGACCGCCGCCAGCGCCGTGCCGGCCAGCGGCCCCCAGGTCTGGCTCGCCGCCTCGATCATCGGGGCCGCCGAGTGGGCCAGCCGTTCGCCGGGCAGCAGCCCGATCACCACCGTGCAGGCCAGCATGGTGGCGACGCCGGCGATCAGCATGCCGGCCACGGTGGCGCGGGGTACCGTGCGCGCCGGATCCCGCACCACGCCGGTGGGTACCGTAGCCGCCTCGAAACCGAGCATGGCCCACAGCGTGAGCGCGGCCGTCGCACTGGTCACGCCCACCAGCGGCAAGCCGCTGGGATTGAACGGATGGAATGCTGCCAGCCGCACCGAGGCCAGGCCGAGCACGCCGAACAGCAGCAGCGGCACCAGCTTCAGCAGCGTGGTGAACAACTGCACCCGGGCCGCCTCGCGCACGCCGGCCAGATTGATTGCGGTGCACAGCCACAGCGCGCCCAGCGCGCAGGTGGCGCCGCGCAGCGGCGTGGCGGTGGCCGGCGGCCACAGCGCGCCCAGGCTGCCGGCGAAGGCCACCGCGATCGCCGCATTGGCGCTCCAGGTGCACACCCAGTAACTCCACGCCACGGTGAATCCGGCGCCGTCGCCAAAGGCGCGATGGGCATAACCGTAGGCACCGCCGTGATTGGGCACGGCCCGGGCCAGCCACGCGTAGACCACCGCCAGTGCCAGGGCGCCGCCCAGCGTGATCGCCCAGCCGAGCAGGCTGGCCGCGCCGTAGGGCGCGAGCGTGGCGGGCAGCAGGAACACGCCCGAGCCGATCATGTTGCCCACCACCAGGGCGACCAGCGCCGCCTGGCCGAGCGGGCGGCGACGGTCTGTCACGCGTCGCTGCCGACGGCGCGGTAGGCGCGGCGCAGGATCTCGTGGAAGTGGTGCACCGCGTTCTCGCGCAGCGGGTTGAGCCGCCCGGCGCTGTACGAGCCGCAGGCGAGCCCGCGCTGCACGTCCTCGCAGATGGTCACGTCCTCGTCCTGTACCTGGTCGCTGAAGGCGACGTCCCGGGCGCGGCGCGCCATCGCGGCCTCGCCGCTGCCGGGCGCGTAGTAGAAGTCGAACTCCACCCGGCAGCGGTCCACGCCCAGCGGCAGCACGCGGTTGGTCTGCAGCCGGCCCGGCAGGATGTTGAGCATGGTGTTGGGGTAGAGGAAGTAGTACAGCGCCTCGCCGCTGCCGTAGAGCTCGTCGGCGCTTTCCAGCGGGCTGAACTGGAACGAGTACCACGGCGCCGTCTCGGTGACGTAGCTGCGGTAGTCCAGCACGCTGTTGAGGCCGGGATGGATATGCGGCACGTGGTAGCCCTCCAGGTAGTTGTCCACGTACACCTTCCAGTTGCAGGCCACTTCCCAGCTGGCGCGGTGGTGGAAGACGAAGCCGTCCATCCCGCGTCCGGCGCCCAGCCGCGCGTCGATGCCGTGCACGAATTCGTCGAACGGCGGCGCTTCGCCGGTGGCCACGAACACCAGCCCCTGCCACACCTGCACGCGCACTTCGGGCAGGCGGATCCGCGCCGGGTCGAAGTCGGGCGTGCGGCCCATTTCCGGCGCGCCGCGCAGCACGCCGTCCAGGCCGTAGGTCCAGCCGTGGTAGCGACAGCGCAGCGCGGTGGCGCCCTTGCCGTCGCAGCTGGCGACCGGGCCGGCGCGGTGGCGGCAGACATTGTGGAAGGCGCGGATGGTGGCCGCGTCGCTGCACACCACCAGCAACGGCAGGCCCGCGATGCTGGTCACGCGATGGTCGCCGACTCCGGCAATCTCCGACTGGTGGCAGACCAGCTGCCAGCTTCGGGCGAACACGGCGGCGGCGTCGATCACCGGCATGCGGGGGTCGACGTAGTAGCGCGCGTCCAGCGCATGCGCGTGGTCGAGCGGCTGCGGGGCGAGGGTGTCGGGGGAGAGCAGGTTGGTCATGGGATCGAAGGCAAGGCAAGGTCATGGTGGATTCCCGCTTTCGCGGGAATGACGAGCAAAATACTCAATTCCGCGGCGCTTCCGGAACCGCCAGAAGAATCCGACGTCATTCCCGCGAAAGCGGGAGGCGCTTTTTCAACGGCGGCAGCCGGTCATTCACCTTGGCCCTGGACCGGCCAAAAGCGGATTTTCGGTCCCGATGTCGGGAAGCGCCCCCATCTGTTCGGGCGCGGCGCCTAACCCTTGCGGAATCGCGGGTGCCAGACGTTCCACTCACGCCAGCGCCTCCAACTGTCCCTGCACGTCGTTGATGGCGTGGCGGATGCGCTGGCTGAAGACCGAATCCTCGTGGTGGATCAGCACCAGCCGTTCGGTGGCGCGGGTCATCGCCACGTAGAGCAGGCGCGCCTCCTCGGTCTCGTCCTTGCCCGGCTTGGGCAGCGAGCCCAGGCCCGGGATGATCACGAACGGGAATTCCAGACCCTTGCTGGAATGCATGGTCACCAGCTTCACCGCATCCTCCACCAGGAACAGCGTGCGCTTGGCGTCGCCTTCGGCCAGGCGGCTGGCGATGCCTTCGCGCTTGAGCGCCTCGTGCAGCTTCTCGCCCTCCCACTGGTTGCGGAAGATCACCACCATGTCCGACAGCCGCCGGCCATTGGCGGCCTCGTCGCGGATGCACTGGATCAGCACGGTGAGCTGCGCGGCGGCGGTGTCGGTGCGGATCAGCTCCGGCACCGCGCCGCGGCGGCCGGCGCTCTCCGGCGCGATCAGCGGCACGCCGTCGTCCTCGCCGGCGCGCTCGATCAGCAGGTCGCTGGCAAAGCCGCGGGCGACGGAGAGGATCTCCAGCGTGTTGCGGTAGTTGAGCTTGAGGATGGTGGTGCGGCCCTGCGCCTGCACGCCCAGTTCCTTCCAGGTGAACTTGCGCCGGTCGCTCTTGCCGTAGATGTTCTGCGCGTCGTCGTACAGCACCAGCAGCGAGTTGGTGCTGGGGTCGACCATCTGCACGATCAGCTTGTACCAGTCCGGCTCGAAGTCGTGGCCCTCGTCGACCAGCACCGCGCCGTACTGGAAGCGCGGGATCTGCTCGCGCTCCACGCCCGTCATCACCCGCTCCACCATCTGCGCGAAGAAGTTCTCGCTGCCTTTTTCCGGCAGGTCGACGTGGTAGGTCACCAGCATCTGCCGGCACCAGGCGTGGAAGTTGCGCACGCTGACCTTGTCGGCCAGGCCGCGCTCGCCCACCAGTTGATCCAGCCGCGAGGCGAGCGTCTTGTTGTAGCAGAGCACCAGAATGGGCTTGGCCATCATCCGCGCCAGCTGCAGCGCGCGGAAGCCGAGGATCATCGTCTTGCCCGAGCCGGCCACGCCGTGGATCAGCCGGTGGCCGTCGCCCAGCGAGCGCGCCAGCTGCTCCTGCTGGGCGTCCATCACCTTGATCAGCTCGGGGATCTCGATCGCCTTGGCCGGCGCGTCGGCGGCCGGGAACAGGCCGAACTGGCCCGCGGCGGGGTCCACCCGCAGTTCGGGGAACAGGTGCCAGCGCACCCGGTCGATCTGCGGCAGGGTGAGCGCCACCGGAAACACCTGCGGGAACATCGCCCACAGCCGCTCCTGGAACGCTTCGGCCTCCACCGTCTCGTAGATCTCGTCGCGGCAGATCACCAGGTGCGGCGGCATCACCGCCTCCAGTCCGGCCTCGTCGAACTGCTTGCGGCTGATGTTGGCCAGCACCACGCCCCAGCCCCACGGCATCACCAGCTTGCCGGCGTGGCGATGGCCGGGCGGAAAATGCAGCGCCGGGTCGCGCTGCAGCACCACGCCCACTTCCAGCGCAAAGGCGCGCGCCTGCAGCAGCGGGTTGTTCTCCTTCACCGTGCCGCGGTCGGTGATCAGGGTGAACTGGGTGCTGTCGGCCTGCAGGACGGTCTCGGCCTTCCAGTCCTTCACCTCCAGCACCAGCAGGCCACGGCGCGGGTGCACGATGACGAAGTCGGGGTGGCGCTGCTTCGGGCCCACCGGCACGTCGTACCAGATCAGGTAGTCGTCTTCGAGCTTCTGTTCGAGTCGTTCCGAGACGCGTTTCTCGCCGCTGGTCATGCGCGGCAGGCAGCTGTTGCGGGTGGGAATGAGGGTGGCCATCCAGCGTCCGGCGAGTTTTCCTACGGCGAAAGTAGCGAAACCCCGCGGGCTGTCAACGGCGGGTATTCGCCCGTCAGCCGCGATCCGGCGCGTGTTGCGCGCACGCCGCTTCGCGCAGCGCGGGCGTGGCGGTTACCATGCGCAGGCCGCCAGGGCAGCGCACGGAGCGGGCAGCACGTCACGCCCGTGAAGATCGGTCGAGGGGGAGAGGATGCCGGTTCAGATCGAAACGCTGTCGCTGATCAATGCGGTGCAGGTCCTGGCCCTGGGCCTGATGCTGTGGGCCGGCACCCACGGCGACAACGGGCCCACCCTCATGGCGATCCGCCTGCGCGCGCTCGCGCTGGGCATCGAGGCGGCGGGCTACGCGGTGCTGGCGCTGCAGGCGTTCATTTCGCCGGCCACCCTGCTGATGGGCGGCAACGCCCTCAATCTGCTCGCGCAGGCGATGGTGGTGGTATCCATCCGGATGCTGCTGGGCAAGCCGCTGCGCATCAAGGCGGCCACGGCGATCGCCGTGCTCGGCTGGGCCGGCGTGGTGTGGCTGGGCATCGTGTATCCCGATTACCGCCTGCGTGTGCTGTGGGGCTCGCTGGCGATCGCCGCCAACGTGCTGCTCAACATCGAGGCGTTGCAGGGAGGCTGTCACAGCAGCGGCAACCGTGCACGCTGCGTGCTGCTGTGGGTCTACCTGCTGGCGCTGGCGCTGGTCCTGTGGCGCAACGGCGCGCTGTGGTTCGCCGCCAATCCACCCGACGAGATCGCCACCCCTTCGCCGGTGAACGTGTTCTACGTCCTGCTTTCGGGCATGCAGCCGCTGCTGGCCAGCATCGGATTCCTGTTGCTCTACAACGAGATCCTGCGCCGCGAGCTGCACGACCTGGCGCGCATCGACCCGCTCACCGGCGTGGCCAATCGGCGCGCCATGAGCGAAGTCTCTGAGCGCATGCTGCGCGAGGCGCGCGCCTGGCGCGGGTCGGTGGGCGTGCTGCTGATGGACGTCGACCACTTCAAGGCCATCAACGACCGCTTCGGCCACGACGGTGGCGACAAGGTGCTGCAATCGCTGGTGACCGGCATCCAGGGCATCCTGCGTCCCGACGACGTCGTGGGTCGCGTCGGTGGCGAGGAGTTCCTGGTGCTTTCGCCGGGGGTCGATGCGGAAGGCGTGCTCCTGCTCGGCGAGCGCATCCGCAGCTCCGTCGAGCGCGAGGTGCTGCAGATCGACGGCGAGAGCCTGCGGCTGACCGTGTCGATCGGCACGGCGGTGGCCGGGTCCGGCGAGTGGGACATGAACACGCTGCGCCGCCGCGCCGACGCGGCGCTGTATGCCGCCAAGCGCGCGGGCCGCAACCGGGTCGTGGCCGGTGGCGAGGTGGTCGCCTAGGAGCGGGGGCCGTAGAAATCTTTGGGCTGCGATTGTGCTCTCATCCATAGGCTGCGCCTCTCGTCGGGCTTGCATAGTGTGGCTATGCGCACCCTCCGATAGACGCATCCCATGGCGATAGCCCCATCTCGCTATCCAAAGTTTCTACGGCCCACGCTCCTGGCAGCCTGTCGGCGCATTCCAGCGATGCAGCGAGCGCGGATCGCGCCCCAGCCGGCGGCAGGCATGCGCGGCGATGCCGTCGGTGAGCGCAGCGCGGAACACCGGGGCCACCGCCCACAACGCGTGCGCGGCCATCCGCGCCTGCACGCGCTGCAGCGGCGTGCGGCGCAGCATCCGCAGCGCCCATTCCGGCAGCAGGGCGGCACCGGCGTGCAGGAACACGTCGCGCGACAGACCCGCCGCCGGCACCGGCAGGCGCACGTTGCCCAGCACCTCCAGCACCACGCGGGTGCGCCCGGTCCAGGCGAGGGTGGGGCGCACCTGGCGGAAGTAGGCCAGCACCTCGGCTTCGCTGCGCGGCACCTCGCGCGCGCCCAGCGCCTCGGCCACGCGGCGCGACTCGTCGTAGTAGCGGTCGGCCGCGCCCGCGGGCAGACGGATGTGGCTGTAGCGGCGGTAGCCCTGCAGGAAGCTGTACGCCTCGGTGACATGCACCCAGGTGAGCAGGGCCGGATCGTTGGCCTGGTATGGACGGCCGTCCTCCGCCACGCCGCGCACCTGGTCGTGGATATGCCGCACGCGTTCGATCAGCGCCTCGGCGGCGGCGCGCGGGGCGTAGGTGGTGCCGCCGACGAAGGTGGTGGTGCGGCGCAGCCGACCGACCAGATCCTCGCGGAAGTTGGAGTGGTCCCACACGCCGGCCAGGGCCAGCGGATGCAGGGTCTGCAGCATCAGCGCGGCGAGGCCGCCGGCCAGCATGCCGGGGAAGTCGGCGTGGATGCGCCAGGTGGCGCCGTCCGGGTCGAACAACCCCGGATCGCCCACCGGCGCGTCGTAGTCCACCACGCCACCGCCGTGGCGCGGAAACGCCTCCACCACCCAGCGGCGGATCGCCGCCTGGGCCGGGCGCGTGACGAGGTGCAGGGGTGTGGGCATCACGCGATCTTAGCCGCCACGCATGCGGCAGCCGCACCGCGGCGGCGGGCCTGCGGCAACCTGCGTCGGCGGCGCAGGCGCGAGCCGCGGCGGCTTATGCCATTTTCGACGTTTGCATCGGCGGCGCGATGTGTTATCCATAGCTGCATGTCGATCCGCACCTTCCACGCCTACGTCTGGTTTTATGGCTATCCGAAGCCGCAGGCGGAGCCAGGGGCGCGATCGTAGGCAACACACCGATCCCACCGAATCCTGAAAGCCGCCAGCCCACCACTGGCGGCTTTTTTCATGGCTGCCGTGGACCCCGAACCCCGAGGAGCCCCGCCCCATGCATCCGTCCACCGACGACCTGCGCATCCGTGAACTCAAGCGCCTGAGCACGCCCGCCGAAGTGATCGGCGACTGCGCCAGCCCTGATGCGGCGCATCGCACGGTCAGCCGCGCCCGCGAGAAACTCCACGCCATCCTGCAGGGCCGCGACGACCGCCTCGCCGTGGTGATCGGCCCATGCTCGATCCACGACACCCGCGCCGCCATCGAGTACGCCCAGCGGCTTGCCGCCGAGCGCGAGAAGCACGCCGATGCGCTGGAAATCATCATGCGCGTGTACTTCGAGAAGCCGCGCACCACGGTGGGCTGGAAGGGGTTGATCAACGATCCGGATCTGGACGGCAGCTTCCGCATCGACCGCGGCCTGCGCCTGGCGCGCGGCCTGCTGATCGGCATCAACGAACTGGGCGTGCCGGCCGGCTGCGAGTTCCTGGACATGATCACCCCGCAGTACATCGCCGACCTGGTGAGCTGGGGCGCGATCGGCGCGCGCACCACCGAAAGCCAGGTGCATCGCGAGCTGGCGTCGGGGCTGTCCTGCCCGGTGGGCTTCAAGAACGGCACCGACGGCAATGTGAAAATCGCCGTGGACGCGGTGCAGGCGGCGTCGCAGCCGCACCATTTCCTGGCCGTGACCAAGGACGGCCGCACCGCCATCGCCGCCACCGCCGGCAACGGCGACTGCCACGTGATCCTGCGCGGCGGCAGCGCGCCGAACTACGACGCGGCCAGCGTGGAGGCGGCCAGCGCCGCGATCGCCAAGGCCGGCCTCGCGCCGCGCCTGATGATCGACGCCAGCCACGCCAACAGCGGAAAGAAGCCCGAGAACCAGCCGGCCGTGCTGGCCGACGTTGGCGCGCAGATCGCCGCCGGCGAGTCGCGGGTGATCGGCGTGATGGTGGAAAGCCATCTGGTCGCCGGTCGGCAGGACCTCGTGCCCGGCCAGCCGCTGACCTACGGCCAGAGCATCACCGACGGCTGCATCGACTGGGACGCCTCGGTGACCGTGCTGGCGCGGCTGGCCGAGGCGGTGCGGGCGCGTCGCCAGACCGTGCGACAGGTGGCCTGAGCAAAACCTCGCGGCAACTCACGATTCCAGCGTGGCATCCAGCGTGATGTTGGCCTTGAGCACCTTCGACACCGGGCAGCCGGCCCTGGTCGCCTGCGCGATGCGCTCGAAGGTGGCCGCATCGGCGCCCGGCACTACGGCCTTGCAGGTGAGGTGCACCGCGGTGATGGCGAAGCCGTCGCCGTCCTTGTCCAGCGTCACCACCGCCTTGGTGTCGATGCGGTCGGCGGTGAGCCCGGCTTCGCCCAACCCCAGCGACAGTGCCATCGAGAAGCAGGCGGCGTGGGCGGCGCCCACGAGTTCTTCCGGATTGGTGCCGGGACCGTCCTCGAAGCGAGAAGTGAAGCCGTAGGGCGCCTCGCGCAGGACGCCGGTTTCGGTGGAGATGCTGCCGGTGCCGGTGCGCAGGTCACCGGACCAGTGGGCGGAAGCGGACTTCTTCATCGGGGAATCTCCTCACCATGGCGGGCCGCGGCGGCCCGGTTCGACGCGCCATGGTGCGCGCCGGGGCATTCATGAAACGCGAAATCCTGCGACCGCGACGCTGATGCCGCAGGCCGTATGCTTGCGCTTTGCCATGGAGCGCCCCGCATGACTGTCTCCTTCGAAATCCAGCACGACGAGCTTGCCCACCGCTTCCACACCGTCGTCGACGGCCAGCATTGCCAGCTGGACTACAGCCTGGGCGGCCCCGGTGGCGCGGTGATGAGCATCGACCACACCGGCGTGCCGGCCGCCGTCGGTGGTCGCGGAATTGCCGCGGCGCTGGTTCAGGCCGCGTTTGCACTGGCGCGCCAGCGCGGCTGGAAGGTCGATCCGGCCTGCTCGTACGCGGTGGTGTGGGCGCAGCGCCATGCAGACGTCGCCGATCTGCTCGTCTGACCCTCAACGTCGCCGTCCGGACCCATCGCATGAGCGCCAGCCTTCCGCCGGATTCATCCCAGTCCACTTCATTGCCGCGCCGCTGGCGGCCGTGGCGTTCGCTGCGCGCGCGTCCGCGGCTCAGCCTGTCCGCGGCGATCTTCGTGCTGGTCGGCGCCGTACTGGTCGGTGGCGGCATGTCGCTGGCGCCGGCGCTGCTGCTGGGCTTCGATGCGGGCGCGGCGATCTTCCTCGGCGGCACGTGGCGGCTGTTCGACCGGGCAACCACGGCCACCATGCGCGAACAGGCGCGTCGGCAGGACGCCGGGCGCTGGGGCATCCTGTGGAGCGCGATTGGCGTGACCACGGTGGTGATGGTGGCGCTGGGCACCGAACTGCATGCGGCCGCGAGCGGCGGTGCGCTGACCCTGGCGGTGGCTGCACTCAGCATCGTGCTGGCGTGGCTGTTCATCAACGTGATGTTCGCGCTGCACTACGCGCACGGCTTCTACGGCGACTACGGCAGCCAGCACCAGGGGCTGGACTTCCCCGGCAAGCAGGAGCCCGACTACTGGGACTTCGCCTATTTCTCCATCGTGATCGGCATGACCTTCCAGGTCTCCGACGTGCAGATCAGCAGCCGCACGCTGCGCCGCATGGTGCTGCTGCACAGCGTGATCGCGTTCTTCTTCAACGTGTTCATCATCGCCGTGACGGTGAACATCGTCGCCGGGCAGGCGTAGGAGTGAGGAGTGAGAGGGAGCTTGCCCCGATTCGATGCCCGCCGCGGCTTCTCTCTCACTCCTCACTTCTATTCACTCACTCCTCGCCTTACCGCCGCCCGGGCGATGGTTCAATCGCGGAAGTTGTCGAACTGCAGCGGCACGTCGACGTCGCTGTTGCGCAGCAACGCCATCGCCGCCTGCAGGTCGTCGCGCTTCTTGCCGGTGACGCGCAGCTTCTCGCCGTTGATCTGCGCTTCCACCTTGAGCCTGGCCGCCTTCAACGCGGCGATCAGCTTCTTCGCGGCCGGCTGCTCGATGCCTTGCTTCACGGTGATCTTCTGCCGCGAGCCGACCACGTTGGTTTCAGGATCGGCGATGTCCAGCGCACGCAGGTCGATTCTGCGGGTGGACAGGCGCGTGGTGAGGATGTCGCGCATCTGCTTGAGCTGGAACTCGCTGGCGCCCGCCACCGTGATCACCAGGTCGTCCAGTTCGAACTTCGCGTTGCTGCCCTTGAAGTCGAACCGCGTGGTCAGCTCGCGGTTGGCTTGGTCCACGGCATTGGTGAGCTCGTGCCTGTCGACTTCGGAAACCACGTCGAAAGAGGGCATGGCAGCATCTCGGGCGGTGAGGGGAGGATCGCCAGTGTAAGCCAGTCGCCGCATGGGATAATCCTCGCCCGTCCCCTCGACCCGTCATTCCAGCGTACGCTGGAATCCAGCGCCTTCATGTCCGCATTCAGCCGCAGCCGCCGATTTCTCCCCAGCCAGCCCGCGAGCGACCGCCCATGAACGTCGACGTGCTGGTGATCGGCGCCGGCGCCGCGGGCCTGATGTGCGCGATCACCGCCGGCCAGCGCGGCAAGCGCGTGCTGGTGGTCGATCACGCCAACCGGCCCGGCAAGAAGATCCTGATGTCCGGCGGCGGGCGCTGCAATTTCACCAACACGGGCACCACGCCGGCGAACTTCCTCTGCGCCAACCCGCACTTCGCCAAGTCGGCGCTGGCGCGCTACACGCCGCGGGATTTCATTGCGCTGGTGGAGAAGCACCGCATCGACTACCACGAGAAGGAACTCGGCCAGCTGTTCTGCGACGAGTCCTCCAAGCTGATCGTGCGCATGCTGCTGGACGAGTGCGCGGCGGCCGGCGTGGAAGTGCGCATCCGCTGCGCGGTGAGCCGGGTACGCAAGGTCGAGGGCGGCTTTCGCGTGGCCACCGCCACGGGCGAGGTGCAGGCCGCCGCGCTGGTGGTGGCTACCGGCGGCCTGTCGATTCCCGCCATGGGCGCCACCGGCTTCGGCTACGAACTGGCCAAACAGTTCGGCCACGGCGTGCTGCCGACCCGTGCGGGACTGGTGCCGCTGACGCTCAGCGGCAAGCACCAGGAGCGCTACCGGGATCTGGCCGGGCTGGCCCTGCCGGTGAGCGAGGCCAAGCTCGGCAAGCGCGGCTTTCGTGCCGGCCTGCTGTTTACCCATCGTGGGCTCAGCGGGCCGTCGATCCTGCAGATTTCCAGCTACTGGCAGCCGGGCGACGACCTGCGCATCGACCTGTCGCCCGAGGTCGATGCCGGCGACTGGCTGATCGGCCAGCGCTCCGATCGCCCTGCCGCCGAACTCAGGACCGTGCTCGGCGAGCTGCTGCCCAGGCGCCTGGCGCAGCGCCTGTGCGAGCTGTGGCTTGAGAGCCGGCCGATGCGCCAGTACCGCGAGGCCGAGCTGGTCGACATCGGCAAGCAGCTGCATGACTGGCCGATCGTGGCCAGCGGCACCGAGGGCTATCGCACCGCCGAGGTCACGCTGGGCGGGGTGGACACCAACGAGCTCTCCTCGACCACGATGGAGTCCCGGCGCGTGCCCGGGCTGTACTTCATCGGTGAGGTGGTGGACGTCACCGGCTGGCTGGGCGGCTACAACTTCCAGTGGGCGTGGGCCTCGGGCCACGCGGCCGGCGAAGCGGCCGGCTGACGCGGCCACGGGCCGCGCTTCGCGGGGACTGAACGCATCGCGTGCTTTCATGCGTGGCTGATTCCTCGCAAGGAGATCCGCATGAAAGTCGGCTTTATCGGTCTGGGTGCCATGGGCAGTGCGATGGCGAGCAACCTGCTTGCCGCCGGCCACGGCGTGACGGTGTGGAACCGCTCGGCGGCGGCAACCGAGCCGCTGGCCTCGCTGGGTGCGAAGGTCGCCCGGACGGCCGATCGCGCCGTGCTCGGCGAGGTGGTGTGCTCGATGCTGGCCAACGACCAGGCGGTGCGTGCCGTGTTCCTCGACAGCGGCCTGCTGGACGCGATGGACCCCGGCACCGTGCATGTGAACCACGCCACCATCTCGGTGGCGCTGGCACGCGAGCTGGCCGAGGCGCATGCGGCGCGGGGGATCGACTACGTCGCCGCGCCGGTGTTCGGTCGGCCGGATGCCGCGGCGGCGGCCCGGCTGCAGATCGTGGCGGCCGGCAAGCCGGCCGCGGTGGACACGGTGCGGCCGCTGCTCGAAGCGATGGGCGCGAAGATCTGGCCCATGGGCGAGGCGCCCGAGCGCGCCAACGTGGTGAAGATCGCGGGCAATTTCATGCTCGCCGCGGCGATCGAATCGATGGCCGAAGCCTGTGCGCTGACCCGTGCCCACGGCGTGGGCGCCGCGGAGTTCCTCGAGATGATGACCTCGACGCTGTTCGCTTCACCGGCCTATCAGGGCTACGGCAAGCTGATCGCCGAGGAGCGCTACAGCCCGGCCGGCTTCGCCATGCCGCTGGGCCTGAAGGACGTGGGGCTGGCGCTGGACGCCGGCGAGGCCACGCGTGTGCCGATGCCGTTCGCCGGCGTGCTGCGCGACAACTTTCTCGACGCGCTGGCCCACGGCGGCGAAGCACTGGACTGGTCGGCGCTGGCTTTGGTGGCGGCGCGGCGTGCCCGGCTCGAAGACCCTGCCGAAGCCTGAGCATGTACCGCCGCGCCATGCGTGATCGGATCCGCGTAGCGGACCGGACGGTCTGGCTTGTCGCATGGCTGGCGGCACCCCACCTGTACTGAATCCCTTTTCCCCAGGAGATGGTCATGAGCGGCTTTCGCATCGAGCACGACAGCATGGGCGAGTTGAAGGTACCTGCAGAGGCGCTGTACGGCGCGCAGACCCAGCGGGCGATCGACAACTTTCCGATTTCCGGGCTGCGGCTGCCGCGCGGTTTCATCCGCGCGCTGGGGCTGATCAAGGCGGCGGCGGCCGAGGCGAATCTCGCGCTGGGCCATCTGAAGAAGGGGCAGGCGGCGGCGATCCGCAAGGCCGCGCTGGCGGTGGCGGACGGCCAGTTCGACGACCAGTTTCCGATCGACGTGTTCCAGACCGGCTCGGGCACCAGCACCAACATGAATGCCAACGAGGTGATCGCGCACCTGGCCGCCAAGGCCGGCAGCAAGGTGCACCCCAACGACCATGTGAACTACGGGCAAAGCTCCAACGACGTGATCCCCACCGCGATCCACGTCAGCGCCACGCTGATGGCCACGGAAGAGCTGCTGCCGGCGCTGAAGCACCTGAAGAAGACCATCGAGCGTCGCGCCCGGGAACTGAAGAACGTCGCCAAGACCGGCCGCACGCACCTGATGGACGCGATGCCGATCACCTTCGGCCAGGAGCTCTCCGGCTGGGCGGCGCAGGTCGGCGCGGCGATCGAGCGTATCGAGGATGCGTTGCAGCGCATGCGCCGACTGCCGCAGGGCGGCACCGCGGTGGGCACCGGCATCAATGCCGATCCGAAGTTCGGCGCGGTGGTGGCGAAGGAGCTGAAGAAGCTCAGCGGCGTGAAGTTCGAATCGGCGGCCAACTACTTCGAGGGCATGGCGGCGCAGGACGCGGCGGTGGAGCTTTCCGGTGCGCTGAAAACGCTCGCCGTGGCGCTGATGAAGATCGCCAACGACCTGCGCTGGATGAATTCCGGCCCGTTGGCGGGCTTAAGCGAGATCGAGCTGCCCGCACTGCAGCCCGGCTCCTCGATCATGCCGGGCAAGGTCAATCCGGTGATCCCCGAGGCCGCCGCGATGGTGGCCGCGCAGGTGATCGGCAACGACGCCACGATCACCGTGGCCGGACAGTCCGGCAACTTCCAGCTCAACGTGATGCTGCCGGTGATCGCGTACAACCTGCTGCAGTCGATCGGCATCCTGGCCAGCGTGTCGCGCCTGCTGGCGGACAAGGCGATCCTCGGCTTCAAGGTCAACACCAGGCGGGTCAACGAGGCGCTGGCGATGAACCCGATCCTGGTCACCGCGCTGAACCCGGTGATCGGCTACGAGAAGGGTGCCGCCACGGCGAAGCAGGCGTACAAGCAGCAGCGGCCGATCATGGACGTGGCGCTGGAAACCACCGGGCTGTCGAAAGACGAGCTGAAGAAACTGCTCGATCCGCTGACGCTGACCAGGGGCGGTATCCATGGGTAATGACCCGATGACATGCCGCGGCTCGGCTACCCGGCGATCGTGGTGGCCGGTGCCGGCCGCGCACCGCGAACCATCAGCAGGATGCCGATCGCGATTTCGGCGATGAAGATCGGTATCCAGCCGACTTGCGAAGCGTTGCCCCATGCCGGCATCACCAGGCCGGTGACTGCCACCACGAACGTAAGCGCCGAGGCGAACATGCCGAACGCGGAGAGCGCGCGCGGCAGATAAGACGTGCGCAGGAACAGCCGGTAGAACAGCGTCGAGCCGAAGCTGAAGAACACGATGCTGATGTTGAAAGATGCGAAGTCCGCAGCGCGGGCCAGATCCACCAGCGTTTTTACCTGCGAGGCGCCCAGGGATTGCGCGAATTCCGGCTCCGTGCGCAGCGCAAGCGCTGCAAACGTGACGAACGTGGTCAAGCCGCCGAAGGCCTCGCCCAACCTGAAATACAGGGCCAGCCGAGCGAGGTGCTCGTCCACGGGTTTGAGCACCACGTACAGCGAATACGCAAGCAGCACCGTGAATACCGATGCCAGCAATTGCACCACGAGCGCCGCGCGATAGAGCGGCAAGCCAGCGACGATATGGGCGGTGCGCTCGGCGAAGGTCCCGCTGCCGGTGACGTGGCCAATCAGGAACTGCCCACCCATGAACAACACGATCAGCAGCAGATATACGAAGCCGGCGATGCGCGCATAGCGCATTTGTGTGGCGCTTTCCGAAGCGGTGGACATGCGTTGAACTCCTGTTCGTGGATGGTCGCGGAAAAACGCCTGCGGGCGCTTCAGCGCCGCGTTCGGGATATATCCGCTGGCGGGATACTGCTACGGCATTCTGAAAAATACCTCTAGGTTTCAAACCGATACGCGCGCAGTGCCTGGCTCAGGAAGCGGAGGCGTTGCGCGGCCAACGCCACGCGTACCAGACGGCCAGTGACTGCAGCACCACTTCGATGACGCTGAGGAAAATGTAGAACGCCCATGATCCGGGAATGGTCATCAGCACGATTGCGGTCAACAGCAAGCCCACGAGGATATTCAGCCAGCGAGTCAGTCTGGGCGGCAGCGCCAGCGACAGGAAGATCATCACAGCGGGCACGGCAATCAGGATGGCCACGGCAAGCAGCGAGCCCTGGCTGGTCGGCCCAAGCAGCCCCTCTCCGGCCAGGATCCCTTTGATATCCCCGGGCCGGTAAAGCCCGAGAAAATCGCCGTAGATGTAGCAGAACATTACCGACGTCCACAGCGCGGCCAGCTTCAGTTGCACGGGCGCGCGCCAATGGTCGAGCGGCGGTCGGGTGGTGATGTCCAAGGTCGGTCTCCGTTTGCGATGGAAAGGGACGCTCACGCGCCAGTCGGTGCGGGGGGCGCCGCACGCGCTTGCCGCAAGCCGGGGCGTGCGCCCAGCACCAGCAGCCACAGCATGAACAGCACCTCGACGAACTGCAGCGGGCCGAGCAGGCCGGATAGCTGGTCCTGCCAATCCGGCAAGAGCGCCCATGCAAGGCTCTGCAGCACGTAGGCCAGGCCGTTGAGGATCAGTCCGTAGCCGAACAGGCGCGGCAGGAAACCGGAGCGCTGCACCAGCAGCGCCAGCGGGAACAGCCACAGTCCCCACAAGGTCTCGGCGGCACTGACGGTCTGTCCATGCAGTTGCAGGAACAGCATGGCCAGCGCCGTGCGTTGCGCCGGATCGAATGCGGCCAGCGCTTTGCCGTTATCCACCAGCAGCAGGACGGCCGCGTCGTTGAGTACATTGAAGAAGTACAGCGCCGGCACCAGCGCCCCGCCCAGCAACAACATGGCGATGCCATGTTGCCGATGCACCTTGCCGAGCAGGCGGAAGAGCACCAGTACCATGAAGGCCTGCAATGCGCCGCAGACGAGGTCGGCGGCGAGTCCGAACCGGAACAGCGTCTCGTGGCTCGCGATGTTCGCGATGGTGGCCGCTGCATCGCCGCTCACAAACAGGGCGGTTGGCACGTAGATCAGGCGATATGGCGCGATCAGCACTACCAGCAGGTAGAGCAGGCCGGCCAGCCGTGCGCTTCGATTACGCGGACTCATGTGCGCTCCATATTCACGAAAGGCGGGGGCGAGGCTCAGAGGCTGAGAAAAATTCGACCGCCGTAGCGAGAGCGCCGCCAGGCGTTCGTGACAAGGTGCGTTGTGGGCCAATCCGGGGAGTTTGGTGAACCAAATGACCCGGATTGGCCCGCAGCGCGCCGCCGGCACGGGCGTTTGGCGACGGTCGCAGTAGGCGGGCGATTTTTTCTCAGCCTCTCAGTCGGAGAAAATGGCGAAGCCCTTCTTGCCGTTCGAGTCGATGTCCTTGCCGCAGTCATCCACATCCTTCTGCGTCATGGTCGCGTAGGGGCGAAACTCCGGCATGGCCGCGGCGAGCTTCTGCTGCGAGGCGAGCATGTCGGGCAGGCGCAGGCAGAGCTTGGCGGCGGCGGCCTTGATCTGCTCGGTCTGCGGCTTGATGCGGTCCTCGATCTGCTTGTCGCTCTTGCCGGTGAGTGCGCCCCAGATCGCTTCCTTGGCGGCCTGGGTGCCCAGGTTCGCGCCGTGCTCGCCGATCTCCATGCCGGCTTCGGCGATGCCGATGATCTGCTGGCGGTAGTTCACCAGCATCGTGTGCTGCTCCGGCGTGGCCGGCACGGTCTTGCCGGCGATCACCAGGTCGCCCTGCGGGGTGATCACGGCCTTGGGCAGGTCGCTGTGCTTGGTGTGCTCGCCGTGGCCGACGTGAACGTTGTTGAGGTCGATGTCCCTGGTGGCCAGTTCCTGCCTGGCCTGCTCGATGCCCTTGTGGATCTCGGCGGAAATCATCGAGGGGGAGGTCTGTTCCTGGGCTTCCTTGACGGCCTGGGTTGCGTTGTCGGCGCTGTTCGAGCCGGTCTGGTCGGTCTGGCTGCACGCGGCCAGCGGCAGCAGCAACGCCAGCGCCAGGACACTGGTGGTGATCATGCGGTTGGTGTTCTTCATCGGATTTCTTCCTGCTTGGGATGATGGAGGTGTTCGCCTCGCCGGGACGCATGCGGGCACGCCGCTGCAGCCTGGACGTGGCTGCGGGCCGGGTAACTGGTCGCTGTGGCCTTTGTGGCACTCGCTCGCGCTGTCGGCGGCGATCGGCTGGCCGTAGGGCTTGAATGCATCCAGTCGGATGGGAAGAAAGCGCAGGCGCATGGGAGGTTTCGTGAGATCCGTCGTCGGGAATGGGGTGGCGGCCGTGCGGCCGCCGTCGTGCAGTGATGTCAGCTGTCGTCGCGCCAGCGACGGAACCAGATGGCGGCGGCAATCAGGCCGATGCCGACGGCCACGCCGATCCACAGGTCGGGGGTACCCATCGCCGCCCAGCTCTGGCCGAGGTTCATCACGTCCAGGCCGTTGCCGCTGTTGATCATCACGCCATGGCCGTTGCCGCGGTTGGCGGTGAAGCTGCCGCCTGGGAACACGCTGAACAGGCCGCGCAGCACGATCTCTTTCCAAAACCACGTGGCGGGCAGGTTGAACAGGCCCATGATGCCGAACCAGCTGATCAGCAGGCCGGTGGCGACCGGCAGGGCGACCGCCCACAGGAAGGGCTTGCTGCGCGCCCAGGCCGAGCAGAGCAGCAGCCAGCCGGCGGAGGGCAGGGCCCAGAGCACGTACACCGGGATGTAGCCGAGCAGGTTGCCCATGACGCGCAGCGGATGGGCCTGCGTCAGCAGCTGCCACACGTTGACGCCGTGGAAGGACAGGGTGATCGCCACCATCAGCAGCTGCGCCATGCCGGCGACGATGCCCACCACCACGGCGATCGCCGGGGCCAGCACGGTGGCGCTGAGCACCTTGGACAGCACGGTGCCGGTGTCGGAGATCGGCAGCGACTTCCAGAACAGGATGCTGCGGTCGCGACGGTCGTCGTACAGCGCGCCGAGGCAGTAGAAGAACACCACGAAGCCGAGCACCACGGTGATCAGTGCCATCGAGGAGTACATCGCCACATCCAGCACCATGCCCACCTTGCTCATGTCGCCGGCGTCCATGCGGGACATGACGTCGCGCAGCTGCCCGCTGGCGCCAAAGCGGATGCCGTGGCGGGCGCCCAGCACTTCGGCGGTGATGATGCCCATCAGGTTGAGCAGCAGGAAGATGCCGCCGGTGATCACCGGCGCCCACAGGAAGCCGCCGCGGTGTTCCCAGAACTCGCGCTTCACCAGCCAGTACATATTCGTCAGGGCGGAGTTTTTCGGGGCCAGGGTTTTCATGCGTAGGTTCCCTTCATGGTGGCGACGAACAGGTCGCTGACCGAGGGCCGGCGGGTTTCGCCCAGCGCCTCCAGCTGCGCGCGTTCGACGCCGTCGAACAGGAAGATGCTCTTGCCGAAGACCTGGCGCTCGTCGATCGGGCGCAACTGCCGGGCGGCATCGGTGCGGTCGGCCGCCACCATCACCTCGATGAAGCGCTCGCCGACGGCGTCCATGTCGGCGTCCAGCACGATCCTGCCGTCGCGGATGAACATCAGGTCGGTGAGGATGTGTTCCACCTCTTCCACCTGGTGGGTGGTGACGATGATGGTCTTGTCCTCGTCGAAGTAGTCTTCCAGCAGGTTCTGGTAGAACTGCTTGCGGTAGAGGATGTCCAGGCCCAGCGTGGGTTCGTCCAGCACCAGCAGGCGGGCGTCGATGGCCATCACCAGCGCCAGGTGCAACTGCACGATCATGCCCTTGGACATCTGCCTGACGCGCATGTCCGGGGTCAGCTTGGTGCGCTTGAGGAAGGCCTCGCACCTGGCGCGCTCGAAGCGCGGATGGATCGCGGCGACGAAGTCCACCGCGTCGCGCACCTTCAGCCAGCGCGGCAGCACGGCGACGTCGGCGATGAAGCACACCTGCTCCATCAGCTTGTTGCGCTCGGTGCGCGGGTCCATGCCCATCACGCTCAGCTGGCCCTCGAACGGGGTCAGCCCGAGGATCGCCTTGAGCGCGGTGGTCTTGCCGGCACCGTTGGGGCCGATCAGGCCCACGATGCGGCCGGACGGGATGGTGAAGCTCACGTTGTCCAGCGCGGCGGTGTTCTTGTAGCGCTTGCTCAGGCCAGTGGCGGTGACGACGGCGTTCATGCGTTTTTCTCCGGGCCGTCGCCGGCTTCGCGCAGCAGGGTCTTCAGGTCCAGGCCCAGCCGCTGGATCCGCGCGAACAGGGTGGGCCACTCCTCGCGCAGAAAGCGCTCGCGCTCGGATTTCAACAGTGCCTCACGCGCTCCATCGTTGACGAACATGCCCAGTCCCCTCCTTTTCTCAACCAGTTGATCGTCGACCAGCTCCTGATAGGCCTTGGAGACGGTCAGTGGATTGATCTGGAAATCCGCTGCCACCTGGCGTACCGACGGCAGCGGGTCGCCTTCGTTCAAGGCGCCGTCCAGGATCATCGCCACCACGCGTTCACGCAGCTGGCGATAGATCGGGACGCTGTCGTTCCAGGTAATGGTCATGTCTTATTCCTTGGTGATGCGGCCGAGCCTGTTGCCGAAAGAGTAGTAGGGCATCGCCATTTGCGATCCGACCAGCGGGATGTCGGCTTCGGCGCGGCCACCGAGGCCGTTCGGGGCCGGCAGGGCGGGAGCATGGCTGACCGCGCTGAGGGCGGCGGCGCGCAGTTCTTCGGCGCTCGGGCTGACGTTGACCGGGGCCAGGTCGATGACGCGGATGCCGTCGATCTCGGCCACCGGGGCGCGGGTGATGCCGTGGTTCATGGAGGCCAGGCCGGCGGCGGTGACGAGGACGGCGGCGGACAGGGCGAGCAGGCTCGGCGCTTTCATGACGGATCTCCTTTAGTGATCTCGTGAACCGGTGTTGTGGTTAACTATAACACAATGTTTCGAGCCGTCAAGCGGCGGGGCCGGATTTCGCAACATGACGGATGGCCTATGCCTGCCCGGGAAACCCTATGCCTGTCCGGAAAGCGCTGCATCGAGGCGATCAGGTCCAGTTGCCTGAAGCGCGGGATGTCGGTCACCGCCACGATCTGCGCGTGCTCGACGCGGTTGCGGAAGGCCTTCGCTTCCGGATGCACCTTGTAGGCGGCGGCGTAGCTGTCCAGTACCTTGCGGTTGGCCGTGTCGCCGATGGCGTGGATGCACACCTGGTAGCCCTTGCCGAAGGCCTTCTCGATCATCGCGGTGGGCTGCGGCTGCGGCTGGAACAGCAGGCCGCGGTTGTGCGTGTCGTCGGAGTAGGGCGACAGCAGCGCCACGCCCTCGGCGCGCACGGACTCGATGTCATGGCGAAATCCTCGTGCCCGTGCGGATGCCGGCAGTCCGGCGTGGCAGGGAACGATGGATTGCGAACGATAAACCGATAATATGGGTAAATAAGGACGTATTGTCTTTTAATGGGAACAATCATGTATCCACTCACCGGTACCCTGCAGGACCTCAACGATCTCTACTTCTTCGCCGCCGTGGTGGAGTACAGCGGCTTTTCGGCGGCCGGTCGGGCGCTGGGCATTCCCAAGTCGCGGCTGAGCAAGCGCATCGCGCAACTGGAAGAGCGCCTCGGCGTGCGACTGCTGCAGCGGACCACGCGGCGCTTCGTGGTGACCGAGGTGGGCGAGCGCTTCTACGGGCACTGCCGTGCGGTGCTGGAGGAGGCCCGCGCCGCGCAGGACGCGGTGGACGAACTGCGCGCCGAGCCGCGCGGCATCGTGCGCCTGAGCTGCCCGGTATCGCTGACCCAGACCATGCTGGCCCAGGTGTTGCCGGACTTCCTGCTGCAGTACCCGAAGGTGCAGGTGCGGGTGGTGGCGACCAACCGGCGCGTGGACGTGATCAGCGAGGGCATCGACCTTGCCATCCGCGTGCGCAACAAGCTCGACACCGACGCCACGCTGGTGGTGCGCAGCTTCGGCCAGTCGCGCGTGCTGCCGGTGGCCAGCCCGCGCCTGCTCGACGAGCGCGGCCGCCCGTCCACGCCGGCGGAACTCTCCGCGCTGCCGGCGCTGTCGATGAGCGAGCACGACGGCGCGCAGAGCTGGGAGCTGATCGATGCGTCCGGCGAGCGCGTGGTGGTGGAGATCCAGCCGCGGCTGAGCTGCGGCGACTTCGCCATGCTGCTGTCCGCCGCCCAGCGCGGTGCCGGCGTGGCGATGCTGCCGGAGTTCGTCTGCGCGCCGGCGGTGGCGCGCGGCGAGCTGGAGGTGCTGCTGCCGCAATGGAGTGCGCCGGAGGGCGTGATGCACTTCGTCTATCCGAGCCGCCGCGGGCAGCTGCCGGGGGTGCGTGCGCTGGTCGAATTCCTGGCCGAGCGGCTGCCCGCGGCATCGCGGCAGGAGAGCGACATCTGCAGCCGGCACAAGGCGCAGACGACTACGGTTTGACGCGTGCTAGCATCGCCGTTTGGCCATCCAGACGTATGAATCCATGCAGACAGGCAGCAAGCTCCCGGCGGTCGGCACCACCATCTTCAGCGTGATGAGCCAGCTGGCGGCCGAGCACAAGGCGGTGAACCTGGGGCAGGGCTTTCCGGACTTCGAGCCGCCACAGGCACTGCGCGACGCGGTGACGCGCGCGATGGCCGATGGCCGCAACCAGTACGCGCCGGGCATCGGCCTGGCCAGCCTGCGCGAGGAAATCGCGCGCAAGACGCAGCGGCTGTACGGCCATGCGGTGAATCCGGACACCGAGGTCACCGTGACCTCCGGCGCCACCGAGGCGATCTTCGCGGCGATCGCCGCGCTGGTGCGCCAGGGCGAGGAGGTGATCGTGTTCGATCCCGCCTACGACTGCTACGAGCCGGCGATCGACCTGCAGGGCGCGCGGGCGGTGCATATTGCGCTGACCCTGCCGGATTTCTCGATCGACTGGCAGCGCGTGCGCGATGCGATCACGCCGCGCACGCGGATGATCCTGATCAACAGCCCGCACAATCCGTCCGGAGCCGTGCTCTCGGCGGGCGATCTCGACGCGCTGGCCGATCTCGTGCGCGATACCGACATCGTGGTGCTGTCCGACGAGGTGTACGAGCACATCGTCTACGACGGCGCCGCGCACCAGAGCGTGCTGCGCCACCCGGAACTGGCCGCGCGCAGCGTGGTGGTGTCGAGCTTCGGCAAGACCTATCACTGCACCGGCTGGAAGGTCGGCTACGCGGTGGCGCCCGCCGCGCTGAGCGCGGAATTCCGCAAGGTGCACCAGTACCTCACCTTCTGCACCTTCCACCCGGTACAGGTGGCGTTCGCCGAATTCTTGGCGAGCACGCCGGGGCACTACCTGGAACTGCCGGTGTTCTACCAGGCCAAGCGCGACCGCTTCCGCGCGCTGCTGGCGCCGTCGCGCTTCAGGCTGCTCGACGTGCCGGGCGGCTATTTCCAGCTGGTCGACTACTCGGCCATCCGCGACGAGGACGACCTGGCCTTCTGCCAGTGGCTGGTGCGCGAGGGCGGCGTGGCGGCGATTCCGCTGACGCCGTTCTGCGCCACGCCGCCGGGTACGCGCCTGGCGCGGCTGTGCTTCGCCAAGAGCGACGCCACCATGGAAGCGGCGGCCGAGCGGCTGTGCCGCCTGTGACGACCATGCAGCCACTCACCGTCACGCTCGTGCAGGGCGCCACGCGCTGGCACGACGCCGAAGCCAACCGCGAGTACTACGGCGCACTGGTGCGTGCGCACGCCGGCGCGAGCGACCTGTTTGTGCTGCCGGAAACCTTCCTTTCCGGCTTCAGCAACGACACGCGCGCCAGCGCCGAGAACATGGACGGCCCGGGCGTGGCCTGGCTGCGCGCGCTGGCGGCCGGGGTCGGCGCGGTGATCACCGGCAGCCTGGCGATCCGCGAGGGCGACACCGTCTACAACCGCTTGCTGTGGGCCACGCCCGACGGCGACCTGCTGCAGTACGACAAGCGCCATCTGTTCCGCATGGCCGGCGAGCACACCCGCTACGGCGGCGGCAGCGAGCGGCTGATCGTGGAGTTGAACGGCTGGCGCATCCTGCCGCAGGTCTGCTACGACCTGCGCTTCCCGGTGTGGCTGCGCAACCGACGCAAGGAGGACGCGGCCGGAGGCATGGATTACGACCTCGCGCTGTTCGTCGCCAACTGGCCGGCGCCGCGCCGCCAGCCGTGGCGCACGTTGCTGCGCGCGCGGGCGATCGAGAACCTCAGTTACGTGATCGGCGTGAACCGCGTCGGGGTGGACGGCAACGACCTTCCCTACGCCGGTGACAGTGCAGTGATCGATCCGGTCGGCGAGCCGCTCATCGAATGCGGTGCGCAGGAGCAGGTGGTCACCGTGCGCATCGATCCGGCCCCGCTGCTCGCGCATCGCGAGCGCTTTCCCGCGTGGATGGATGCCGACGAGTTCCAGTTGCTTCCGTAAAAGGCCTCACATCGCACTGAGCGCCAGGGTGAAGCCCAGGTCGGTCATTGGCGAGCGTTCCTGCTCCAGGTCGGCTTCGGTGAGCGGGTGCTGTTCCAGCCAGGCGGCTGGCAGCGCCAGCCGCAGGCGCTGCCGCGTGGCGGCAAGGCGCATGGTGGGCAGGGACTCCGCGCGCCGCGCGCGCCGGAACAGCACGGCCAGGCGCAGCAGGGCGGTGAGCTGCCGGGCCAGCAGGCGGTAGCGCTGGGGCAAGGCGGAAATCAGCGCCTTTTCCGGCTTGCGTCGATGCAGTTCGACGATCGCCGCCAGCAACTGCTGCTCCTGCCGCGAGAAGCCGGCGAGATCGGCATTGCGCAGGATATAGGCGCCGTGGCGATGGTGCTGGCTGTGTGCGATGGCCAGGCCGATCTCGTGCACGCGGGCGGCCCACGACAGCCACTCGCGGGTCTCGATGTCCAGTTTCCACTGCGGAGCGATCTGGTCGAACAGCATCAGTGCAGTGGATTCCACCCGGCGGGCCTGGGCGCGGTCCACGCCGTAGCGCGCGGCCAGCGCATCGATGCTGGCGGTGCGCGGATCGCTGCCGCCGGCGCGGCCGAGCAGGTCCCACAGCAGGCCCTCGCGCATCGAGCTTTGGCAAACGCGCATGCGCTCGATGCCCAGTGCGGCGAACGCCGCCTCGAAGATCACTACGCCACCGGCGATCACCGGCGCGCGGTCCTCGCCCAGCCCGGGCAGCTTGAGCGCGCTGATCTGCCCCTGTTCCAGCAGCGCATCGCGCAGCGAGGCCAGCGACGCGGGCGTGATGCCGTCGTCGGAGAACTTCATCGCCTGCACCACCGAGCCGATTGCCTTGGCCGTGCCGGACGAGCCGAACGCCTCGGTCCAGCCGGCCTCGCGGTAGTCCTCGTCGAACTGCTGCAGCAGCAGGCCGATCTCCCCGCGCGCCTTCTGCCAGCGCTTGCGGTTGAGCTTGCCGCCGGGGAAGAAGCGCAGCGTGGAGGCGATGCAGCCCACCTGCACGCTCTCGGTATGCAGCGGCGCCACGCCGCGGCCGATGATGAACTCGGTGCTGCCGCCGCCCACGTCGATCACCAGACGCGGTTCGCGCGAGGCGGGCAGGTCGTGCGCGGCGCCGAGAAAGATCAAGCGCCCCTCCTCGCGGCCGGACACCACTTCCACCGGGTGGCCGAGCGCGGCCTCCGCCGCGGTGAGGAACGCCTGCGGCGAGGCGAGGCGGCGCACCGTGTTGGTGGCCACCGCGCGCACGTAGAGCGAGGACAGGCCGGCGAGGCGCTGGCCGAATCGCTTGAGGCAGTTCAGCGCGCGGGCGCGGTGTTCGGCGTCCAGCGTGCCATCGCTGCGCAGGCCGGCGGCCATGCGCACGGTGTCGCGCAGGCGATCGATCACCCGCGGCTCGCCGTGCTCGACGCGCGCCACCACCAGGTGGAAGCTGTTCGAACCCATGTCCACGGCGGCGATCAGCTCGCCGTCGCGGATCGGCACGTGATCGGCCAGCGTCATGCGCGGCATCCGGCGGCGCGGCCGCGGCGGCGGGACAATTGGAAAGGCATGCGGCTCATCCCCTACTTGACGGTCGATGCGCAGAGCTTGTCGAGCAGCATCTTCTGGGCGTTGTGCGGCGGCGCATCGCCCGGCGTGGCGCGGACATAGCGCCCGTTGCTGCCGAGCAGCCAGGCCTGGGTGTTGTCGGCCAGCGTGTTGGCCAGCGTCTCGTCGTACACGCGCGCGGCCAGTTCCGGATCGAGGATCGGGAACGCCACTTCGATGCGCCGCATCAGGTTGCGCTCCATCCAGTCGGCGCTGGCGCAGTAGATCTCCGGCTCGCCGTCGTTGGCGAACCAGTACACGCGGCTGTGCTCCAGGAAGCGTCCAACGATGGAACGCACCCGGATGCGCTCGGAGATGCCCGGCAGGCCGGGCCGCAGGGTGCAGGCGCCGCGCACGATCAGGTCGATCTCCACGCCCGCCTGCGAGGCGCGGTACAGCGCCTCGATCACGTGCGATTCGTTCAGTGCATTGAGCTTGGCCACGATGCGCGCGCTCTTGCCGGCCTTCGCGTTGGCGGTCTCGCGCTCGATCTTCGCCATCACGCTCTTGTACAGCGTGAACGGCGAATGCAGCAGCCGCCTGAGGCTGATCGTGGGCCCCAGTCCCGAGAGCTGCTGGAAGATCTTGTGCAGGTCCTCGCCGATCTCCTCGTTCGCCGTCATCAGGCCGATGTCGGTGTACAGGCGGCTGTTGGCCTGGTGGTAGTTGCCGGTGGACAGGTGCACGTAGCGGCGCAGTCCGGCGCCCTCGCGGCGCACGATCAGCATCATCTTGGCGTGCGTCTTGAAGCCGACCACGCCGTACACCACCTGCACGCCGGCCTCCTGCAGGCGCGTGGCGAGGCGGATGTTGGCCTCCTCGTCGAAGCGCGCGCGCAGCTCGATCACCACGGTGACGTCCTTGCCGTTGCGCGCGGCATCCACCAGCAGGTCGACCAGCGGCGTGTCCTCGCCGGCGCGGTACAGCGTCTGCTTGATCGCCAGCACGTTCGGGTCCTGCGTGGCCTGGCGCAGCAGGTCGACCACCGCGGCGAAGCTCTCGTAGGGGTGGTGCAGCAGCACGTCGCGCTGGGCGATCACCTCGAACTTGTTGCGGCTGGCCTCCATCGACGCGGGAATGCGCGGCGTGAAGCGCGGGAACTTGAGGTCCGGGCGATCGAGCCAGTCGTAGATCAGGCCGGCACGGATGATGTTGACCGGGCCGTCGCAGCGATACACGTCCGCTTCGTCCAGCTCGAAGTTCTCGATCAGCATGCGGGTGATCGCCTTGGGGCAGTCGGTGCCGATCTGCAGCCGTACCGGCCGGGCGTAGCCGCGGCCCACCAGTTCCTCGGTGAGTGCGCGCGCCAGGTTGTCGACCTCGGCCTCTTCCACCATCAGCTCGCTGTTGCGGGTGACGCGGAACTGGTGCGAGCCGAGCACCTTGAAGCCCGGGAACATCAGGTCGACGAAGGCATGCAGCAGCTCGGCGAGGAACACGAAGTGCTCCCCGGGGCCGCTGACCTCGGCCGGCACGCGGATGATCCGCGGCAGCGAACGCGGCGCGCGCACCAGCGCCATGTGGCCCTCGTGGCCGAACGCATCGCGGCCCTTGAGTACCACCGCGATGTTCAGCGTCTTGTTGAGGATGCGCGGGAACGGGTGCGCCGGGTCCAGCCCCAGCGGCGAGAGCACCGGCAGCACCTCGTGCTCGAAGTAGCCGCGCAGCCAGGCGTGCTGGCGCTTGCTCCAGCGGCTGCGCGGCAGGATGCAGATGCCCTCCGTCTCCAGTCGCGGACTGAGGTCGTCCTGCCAGGTGGCGTACTGCTCGGCGACCAGATCGAGCACGCGGGCGCGGATGCGCGCCAGCAGCTCGCCGGACGGGACGCCGTCCGGTCCGGGCGCCGCCGAACCGTAGTAGTGATGGTGCTTGAGCACGGCCACGCGCACCTCGAAGAACTCGTCGAGGTTGTTCGCCACGATGCTCAGGTAGCGCAGGCGTTCGAGCAGCGGCACCTGCGGATCGCGCGCCATCGCCAGCACGCGGAAATTGAACTCCAGCGCTGCCAGTTCGCGGCTGAGGAAGAGCTCGGGGGCACAGGGTTGACCCGGGGCGGGGGCGTGGAGCATGGAGGATGAGCGGCGCATCCGGGCATTCTGTCGCATCTCGGCGCGGTGCACATCCCGGCGGCGTCCGCGCGGCGGCAGCGGCGCGGCGCCGGTTCAGCCCTCCTCGGCGCTGCTCTCCTCGGCGCCGGCCGGGCCGAGCAGGCGCTCGCGTCCGAAATGGCAGGAGAAGGTGGAGCCCTGGCCCGGTGTGCTCTCGATCTGCAGCCGTGCCTGGTGCAGGTTCAGCACGTGCTTGACGATGGACAGGCCCAGTCCGGTGCCGCCGCTGTCGCGCGAGCGGCTGGACGACACCCGGTAGAACCGCTCGGTGAGCCGCGACAGGTGGCTGGCCGGGATGCCGAAGCCGGTGTCGCTGACCGAGTAGACCGCGCCGTCCGGACCGCGGCGCTGCCAGCGGATCGTAATGATGCCGCCGGCCGGCGTGTAGCGCACCGCGTTGCTGACCAGGTTGGACAGCGCGCTGTGCAGGTCTTTCGGCGAACCGAGCAGGTCGGCCTCGGCGGTGGACTCGAGCACGATCTGATGACGGCCCTGGCTCAGTGCCTCGGCCTCCTTGCGCAGCGTGGCCAGCAGCGGCGCCATCGCCACGCGCTCGTCGGTCACGTGTTCCTGGGTTTCCAGTCGCGACAGGGTGAGCAGGTCCTCGACGATCTGGCCCATGCGCTTGGACTGTGCGCGCATCTCGCCGAGCACCGGCGCCAGCTCCGGCACGTCGTCCGGATCGAGCAGTTCGAGGTAGCCGTGGATCACCGTCAGCGGCGTGCGCAGTTCGTGCGACACGTTGGCGACGAAGTCGCGGCGTACCTTCTCCAGCCGGGTCAGGTCGCTGATGTCGCGCGCCAGCAGCAGGCGCTGGCGGCGGCCGAACGGCAGCAGGGTGACGTTGAGGTGGCGGTCGGGGCGGCCCGGCGCCGGGATGTCGTTGAGCGGCTCGCGCGCGCCCTCTTCCAGCCAGCCGGCGAGATCGGAGCCGCGCAGGCGCTCGTGCAGGTCGGCACCGCGATCCTGCGGGCGGCGCAGGCCGAGCAGGTCCTCGGCGGCATGATTGAACCAGCGCACGTGCTGCTCGTTGTCGAGCAGCACCACGGCATCGGGCAGGTTTCCGGCGGCGCTGCGCAGGTCGCGCAGGCTGGAGGCGATACGGCGGGTTCGCGTCATGAAACGGTCAGGCGAGGGAGGGGGTGTGAACGATGACGCTGTCGACATCATGGCGGCGGGCCGATGACCGGGCGACGACAGCAGCAAGACGATTTCCGCCGCCGCGACCAGCGCGAATCCCGCCAGCGCATGCCCGCCCGCCAAGTGGCCCAGCAGCGTGCCGGCCGTCAGTGCGGCCGCGAGCCAGGCGGCGAGGATCGGCGCGGAGGGCAGACGAAACATGCTCAAGGATGGACGGCCCCGCGGTCATGGCGAGCCGGCAGCATCGGCAAATCGCCGTGCCTGCGCAAGCGCGGCGGCGCAGCACGCTCAGACGCTGGCGGAGAAGCGGTAGCCGGAGCCGCGCACGGTCTGCACCATGTCGTCGAGCTTCCATGGCTCCAGCGTCTTGCGCAGGCGCCGGATGTGCACGTCGACGGTGCGCTCTTCCACGTAGACGCTGCCGCCCCAGACATGGTCGAGCAGTTGCGCGCGCGAGTAGACGCGCTCCGGATGGGTCATGAAGAAATACAGCAGGCGGTATTCGGTGGGGCCGATCGCCACCGGCTCGTCGCCGGCGAACACGCGATGCGCCGGGCCGTCGATGCGCAGGCCGCCGAGTTCGACCATGCCCGAGCCGTCGTCGCCCTGGCTGCGGCGCAGGACCGCCTTGATCCGTGCGATCAGCTCGCGCGTGGAGAACGGCTTGATGACGTAGTCGTCGACGCCCGCTTCCAGGCCATTGACCCGGTCCATCTCCTCGCCGCGCGCGGTGAGCATGATGATCGGGATCTCGCGGCTGAGCTCTTCCTTGCGCAGGCGTCGGGCCAGTTCCAGTCCGCTGGTGCCGGGCAGCATCCAGTCCAGCAGGATCAGGTCCGGCACCTGCTCGGCGATGGCGATCTGGGCGGCGCGGGCATCGGCGGCCTGGGTCGCCTCCATGCCGGCCTTGCGCAGCGCGAAGGCGACCATGTCGCGGATCGAGGCTTCGTCTTCAACGATCAGGATGCGCTTGTGCACGCTGGCATTCGCCCGGGGTCTGTGACGGTGGGATTGCAACGTCATTATGTTACCCGGCGATGACAGTGGTGCCGACCGATGATGACGGTCGGGTTACTGGGCGCCGCGGTCGGGGTTGTCTTCGGTCGGTATCTTGCGCTTGCGCAGTTCCAGCACCAGCGGCGTGAGTTCGGCGATGCGCGCCTGGATGCGTGCGCGGGCGTAGTAGTCCAGGTCGTCCCGCTTGAGCAGGCGCTTGAGCTGTTCGAGCGCATCGAACGGCCGGCCGGCCAGGTAGCTGGCATCGGCATAGGCCTCGCCGGCACGGGCCTGGTGGCCGGCTTTCTCGCTGGCGCGGGCGTAGGTGAGGAAGATGTCCGGATCCTCGCTGGTGTCCAGCGCCGGGCGCAGCAGGTTGGCGGCCAGCTCCGCCTGCACACTCGACGGGGTGCCCTGGATCAAGGCCTTGGCGTAGGGAAGGGTGATCGACGGGTTGCGCGGCGACTCGCTATTCAGACGGGCGTAGTGGCTCAGCGCATCGGCGCGGTCGCCCTTCTGCAGCAGGGCCTCGGCCATGGCCAGGCGCAGCACCAGGTTGTCCGGATGGCTGGCCAGCATCGGCGTGAGCATGGCGACGGCCTTGTCGCCGCTGCCGCTGCGGGTCAGCGCCAGCGCATAGCCGTAGCGGTTGGCCAGGGTGTCGAAGCCGGGGCGCGACAGGTTGGAGGCGTAGTAGGTCGTCAGTTGCGTTGCGTCGCCGGCCAGCACGCGCACGCGCTCGCGCATCAGCGCGTAGGTGTCCACCGCGCCGGCGCCGCGGCTGGCCGTCGACAGCAAAGTGGTCGGGTCGCGCACGTAGGCGATCGGCGCGGTGCTGCGCGCCCACTGCTGCGGGTCGAGCGTATTGCCGCTCGGGCGCTCCTTCTGCATGGCGATCAGCGCGCCGGCCCGTTCCTTGGCGTCGCTGATGCGGGTGGTGGTGACCGGGTGATCCTGCAGGAGCTCCGGCACGCCCTCGCCACCGGAACCGGCGCGCATGGTGTCGGACATGCGTTCGAAGAAACCGGCCATGGCGTTGGGATCGAAGCCGGCCTTGGCGAGCGTCTGGATGCCCACGCGGTCGGCTTCGGTCTCGTCCTTGCGGGTGAAATTGATCTGCTTCTGCATGATCGCGCCCTGGCCGCCCATCAGGATCGCCCCGGCGGCGTCGCCCGCATGCGCGCCGGCGCCGGCGGCGATCGCACCCAGCAGCACCAGCGCCATCAGCGGGGCGTCCTTCTTGGACGCCTCGAACGCGCGCTGCAGGTGGTTCTGCGTGATGTGGCCGATCTCGTGGGCGATCACCCCGGCCAGCTCGCTCTCGCTGCGGGTGATCTGGATCAGGCCGGAGTTCACCGCGATGTAGCCGCCGGGCGCGGCGAAGGCGTTGATCACGGGGTCTTTCACGATGAAGAACGCGAAATGGTCCTTCGGCTTGTCGCAGGCGGCCACCAGGCGGTAGCCGAGGTGGTTGATGTAGTCGTCCAGCAGCGGGTCGTCGATCACCATGTCCAGCGCGCGCATCTGCCGCAGCATGGCGCCGCCGTAATCCCGGGCCTCCTGGCCGGAGATCAGCGCGTTGGCCGAGCTGCCCAGGTCGGGCAGGCGCACGTTGTCCTGTGCTCCGGCACCAAAGCAGAGTCCGGTTGCGATCAGGGTGGCAAGCAGGCGGGGAACGGGGCGTCGTGGTGCCATGGCCATAGGTCGGCGACAATAGCACTGCGACCGCCGCGGCCGCGTCCGGTTCCGGGCCGCCTCCGACCGGGCTCGACCACCGGCGGAACTTGCGCGCCGCGCCGCCTGCCCCCACATCCAGCCGCCTGTCGCTTTCCCGGAGTTCGTCCATGCCCAAGATCGAGGTTTATTCCACCGCCGTGTGCCCGTACTGCGTCTCGGCCAAGAACCTGCTCAAGTCCAGGGGGCTGGAGTGGACCGAGGTGCGCATCGACGTGAACCCGGCCCAGCGCGATGCCATGCTGGCGCGCAGCGGCGGTCGCCGCACGGTGCCGCAGATCTTCATCAACGACCAGCACGTGGGCGGCTTCGACGACCTCGTGGCGGCCGATCGCAGCGGCCGGCTGGCCACCCTGCTGGGGGCGGGTGCATGAGCACGCAGAAGGATCGCCTCGCCGAATTCACTGCGTTCCGCCAGCGCATGAACGAGCGCATTCTTTCCGAGGACAACCAGGTGGTGCGGCGCTTCTTCGCGCTGGACACGCAGACCTACAAGCCCGGCGCGCTCGACGTGAAGACCAAGGAACTGCTCGGCCTGGTCGCCTCGATGGTGCTGCGCTGCGACGACTGCATCAGCTATCACGTCGCCCAGTGCAAGGAGGTCGGCGTGACGCGCGAGGAGTTCTTCGAGACCTTCAGCGTGGGCCTGGTGGTGGGTGGCTCGATCGTGATCCCGCATCTGCGCCGCGCGGTGGACTTCCTCGACCGGCTCGAAGGCGGCGCCGGCCAGGCCGCGGAGTGCGTCGACCACGCCTGAGCGCATGCAGCTTTTTGGAATGCTCCATCCCGGCATTTGCATCGTCGGCAGCCGCCACTGCGGTGGCCGCTGCGGCGGGCATAAGCGATAATTCGGCGGTTATGAGGCCTCGATCTCCCCGTCGTGCGCCTTCCCCCGGAAACGCACCCCAAGGAGCATCCCCATGAGCAAGACCATTGCCGTGATCCCCGGCGACGGCATCGGCCCCGAGATCATGACCGCCACGCTGCGCGTGCTCGACGCGCTCGACTGCGGCCTGGCCTACGACTTCGCCGACGCCGGCATGGTGGCGCTCGACAGACACGGCGACCTGCTGCCGAAGGAGACGCTGGACAAGATCGCCCGGCACAAGGTGGCGCTGAAGGGTCCGCTGACCACGCCGATCGGCGGCGGCTTCACCTCGATCAACGTCACGTTGCGCCGCCACTTCGATCTGTACGCCAACGTGCGACCGGCGATCAGCTTCCCCGGCACCAGGTCGCGCTACGAGAACATCGACATCATCACCGTGCGCGAGAACACCGAGGGCGCCTATCTGGCCGAGGGCCAGACGCTGTCCGAGGACGGCGAGACGGCCACTTCGATCATCCGCAACACCCGCATGGGCAGCACCCGCATCGTGCGCTACGCCTTCGAGATGGCGGTGAAGAAGGGGCGCAGGAAGGTCACCGCGGTGCACAAGGCCAACATCATGAAGACCAGCTCCGGGCTGTTCCTCAACGTGGCCCGCGAGATCGCCAGGGAATACCCGCAGATCGAGTTCAACGAGATGATCGTGGACAACACCTGCATGCAGCTGGTGATGCGCCCGGAGCAGTTCGACGTGATCGTCACCACCAACCTGTTCGGCGACATCCTCTCCGACCTGTGCGCCGGCCTGGTCGGCGGCCTGGGCCTGGCCCCGGGCGACAACATCGGCGAGCACGCGGCCATTTTCGAAGCGGTGCACGGCTCGGCGCCGGACATCGCCGGCAAGGGCATCGCCAATCCGTGCGCGCTGCTGCTGGCCGCGGCCGACATGCTCGATCACCTGGGCCAGGTGGAGAAGGGCACCAGGCTGCGCCAGACGATCCGCGACACGCTCACCCACGACCGCGACAGCGTGACCCCGGACCTGGGCGGCAAGGGCAGCACCGAGAGCTTCGGCGAGGCGATCGCGCGCCGTGTCGCGGCCTGAACACGCCCCGACTCCGTCGCAGGTCCGAACGGAGTGAGGGCCGGCGGGGATTCGGTCAAAAACCGGCAATCCCGCTTCCAAGTCACTGTCTTGCTTGGGAACCGACTGCCGGCTTCTCGTGTGGCGGCGCCGAAGGTGTAGGATTAAATCCTGCAATACTAGAGGGCTGCGTATGCGCTCCACACAACAGTTCAGCATCACCCTTCCCAACGAGATGGCCGAGCTCGTGCGGTCCAAGGTTGCGGCGGGCGAATACGCCACCGAAAGTGAGGTCATTCGCGACGGGCTGCGCGCGCTCGCGGCACGCGATAAGGCGGTCGAGGCGTGGCTGCGCGACCAGGTGGTGCCGGCCGCCGAGGCGTTGCAGGCGGACCCGTCTCGCGGGCTTTCGGTGGGCCAGGTGCGCGAGCATCTCACTCGGAAGCGGTCGGCCCGACGTGGCAGTCCGGCCGCGTGACCTTTGCCGTCATCTTCGCGCCAGAGGCCATCGATCACCTCGATGCGATTGAACGGTACATCGCCGACGCCGGTGCTCCGGTTGCCGGCGCCGACTACGTGGATGCCATCGTCGCGTTCTGCCAAAGCTTGGCCACGTTCTCTCTGCGAGGAACGAAGCGCGACGACCTGCTGCCTGGACTGCGCATCACCAACTACCGCGGCAGCGCCGTGGTCGCGTTCGTGGTGAACGAGACGATCAAGACCGTCGCCATCCTCGGTGTTTTCTACGCCGGGCAGGATTACGAGGCCATCCTGCAGGAGCCATAGGGCGCGGCCGTGCTGTACGCCCATCCGCTTGGGCAGAGTAGGGTCTCGCCGAGGGCAAGGCGGAATAACGCAGCATTATCCCGCCTTTGAATCCCGATCTTCGCAGATGAACGCACGCTGTCAGGCGTTGCGTAATTACGTATTACCTGATTCCGTGACCTCTCCCTGCCAAACCGCACCACACAGCCACCTGCACGAGCCCGCCCGCTCACCCATCGGGTGAGGCCCGCTGTCGGGTATGCTGCGGCTCGATCTCGTTGCCGCGCCGTTCGCTCATG
>NZ_JBMSDZ010000019.1:0-62502 GCF_049445995.1 Dyella sp. KRB-257
GCCTTGTTGACCCCCTCATGCGGCGTTTCGCCCCGCGAAATCACCACAGCGAAGCACTATGCGCGGCACGGACGTATAGACGTCCGTAAGCCGGCTCGGGCATGGTGAGGTGGTCACGGAATCAGGATAAAGGTATCAAACTTCATTTCATCGGGCGTTCCTGTATTGAACGGGGGGAACGTATCAACTGAGCGCCTGAAGGATTCATTCGTAAACTTTGTTTCCTTTGAAAAAGCTAAGAGTCTAAAAAAGGCTGTCGCTCGTCGAGGGGACGTAGTAGTTACCCACCGGGGTACCATTGGTCAAATTTCCTACATACCCGACAATTCTGCGTTCGACCGTTATGTCGTTTCTCAGAGCCAGTTTCGTGTTCGATTCACGAGCGAATCTGTAATTCCAGCTTGGGTTGTTTTGTATTTTCACTCAGAACGAGGTGTCAAGAGGCTACTGGATGGGAAGGGTCATACGGGTGTGCCTGCGATTTCATCTCCCACCAAGACATTCAGGGATTTATGCATTCCGCTTCCACCAGTCACTGAGCAAAAAGCCATCGTTGAGGCCTTGAGCGATTCGGATGCGCTGATCGAATCGCTAGAACAGCTCATCGCCAAGAAGCGCCAGATCAAGCAAGGCACCATGCAGGTCTTGCTGACCGGCAAGCAGCGCCTGCCGGGTTTTGCTGGTCGATGGGAGCGCGTTAGAGCTGGTGATGTCGGTAGCTTTCGCGGGGGAAACGGCTTCCCAATCGCGTTCCAAGGCGACGTGCTTGGTGATTATCCTTTCTTCAAAGTCTCTGACATGAATAACGATGGCAACGAAACCTTCATGTCAAATTCCAATAACTGGATTTCGGAGCGAGCAAAGAGGCGGCTTGGGGCGACGGTTTTTCCGGAGGGAAGCATCATATTTGCAAAGGTCGGGGCTGCGGTTTTTTTGGAGCGAAAGAAAATACTTGCGAAGCCAAGCTGCATTGACAATAACCTTGCCGCATTCGTGTTGGACAGGTCCCGCGCCGAAATTCGCTTCGTTCACCACGCGCTGCTTGAAACTAAGTTTGGATCGCTTGTGAGCACGACGGCGTTGCCTTCATTGAACGGAGCAGTCCTTTCGCAAATTCCTTTGGAATTGCCGCCATTGGCCGAGCAAGAAGCCATCGCGGAGTTCTTGTCCGACATGGACACCGAACTCGCCGAACTCGAAACCCGCCTCGCCAAGACCCGCCAGCTCAAGCAGGGCATGATGCAGGAGCTGCTTACCGGAAGGATCCGCCTCGTATGAAGAGCTATTACCGCGTGATGCTGGGACGCAAGAGCGTCCATGCCGGGGAATGTTTTCGCTGGCGGCTTTATCGGCGCCGACTACGGCATCGCACAGGATCTGTCGGGCCACTTGCCGGACGCGTGGCGCGAGTTCAACAAGGCGTTCATCCCGGTCTTCCTGGCCGGGCATCCGGACAAGACCAAGATCGGTGCCGGTCTTGCCTGTGGCGCGCTGTGGACGATCGCCAAGGGCATCGCCAAGGGCGACATCGTGCTGTGCCCCGACGGCGCGGGCAGCTACCGGGTCGGCGAAGTGGTGGGCGATTACACCTATGTGCCGGATGGGGTGCTGCCGCACCGGCGGGCGGTGCGCTGGCTGGACATCGCGATCGCCCGCTCGGCGATGAGCGAGGCCTTGCAGAACTCCACTGGATCGATCGGTACGGTGTCCAACGTCTCGGCGTATGCCGCCGAGATCGAGCGTTTTCTCGGCGAGGTCGCCCCGGTCACCGTGATTGCGACCGACCCGGTGATCGAGGACCCGCTGGCCTTCGCGATGGAAAAGCACCTGGAAGACTTCCTGGTGCGCAACTGGAGCCAGACCGAGCTGAGCCGCGACTTCGCGATCTACGAGGAGGACGGCGAACTCGTCGGTCAGCAGTACGCCACCGACGCCGGCCCGATCGACATTCTCGCCGTCAGTCACGACCGCAAGCGTCTGCTGGTGGTGGAGTTGAAGCGCGGTCGTGCCACCGACGTGGTGGTGGGGCAGACCCTGCGCTACATGGGTTACGTCACCGAGCAGATCGCCGAAGCAGGGCAGACGGTGGAGGGCGCGATCATTGCGCTGGAAGACGACCAGAAGTTGCGCTGGGCGCTGGCGGCGGTGCCGACGGTGTCGTTCTACCGCTATCAGGTGAGCTTCCGTCTGTTGAAGGGCTGAGGGCAGAGCGTGCGGGTCGCGCGCGTGCTGGCTTGGGCTGCCTTTCCAGTTGCTGCGGCGGGCCATTTCACTTGGCAAGCGGGCGGCGTAAAGATGTGCTGGCGTTCATGTTTGCGTAAACAATTGTTTTTTCAGGCCATGAAGCGATAGATTAAAGATCCTTGGTGGAGTCTTTACGGATAATCGCGCGCATGGCCCGCTTTGTTCACCACGATCTGCGGCTGCTGGACCCTGCGTTCAGCTCGCCGCTGCTGGATGTGCTCACCGAGCTGGAGCACCTGCGCCGGCTGGAGCTGCGTGGGACCACGCCTGTGCCGGTGTTCATGCAGCTGAAGGCGGTGTTCCACCTGCTGGAAAGCCTGGCCTCGGCGCGGATCGAGGGCAACCACACCACGCTGGCCGACTACGTGGAGCGCAAGGTGACCGGGGCCGGGGCCGGCGACGACGAGGCCCACGAGATCGGCAATATCGAAGAGGCCATGCGTGAGGTGGAGCAGGCGGTTACGCCGGGCCAGGCGATCAGCGAGCACATGATTCGCCAGTGGCACAGCATGACCGTGGAGGGGCTGGAGCGCGAAGGCGACCGCCATCCCGGTGCCTGGCGCACTGGGGGCGTGAAGATCGCCCAGGCCGAGCATCAGCCGCCCGACGCGATCGACGTGCCGGCCCACATGCAGGAGCTGGTGGCCTTCATCAACCGGGACGACCCGCCGAAGTACGACCTGATGAAGGTGGCGCTGGCGCATCACCGGTTTGCCTGGATCCACCCGTTCGGCAACGGCAACGGCCGGGTGGTGCGGCTGCTGACCTACGCCTTGATGATCAAGTACGGTTTCCGGGTACAGGCCGGTGGCCGCGTGCTGAATCCCGCCGCGGTTTTCTGCACCGACCGCGAGCGCTATTACGCGATGCTGGCTCAGGCCGACGAGGGCACGGACCAGGCTCTGGAGGCATGGTGCACCTATGTCCTCTCTGGCGTGCTGGTTGAACTGCGCAAGGTGGACAACCTGGCCGACTACGCCTACCTGACCCGCGAGATCCTGCTGCCGGCACTGAACCATGCCCGAGAGCGGCAGTGGATCACCGCGCAGGAAGAAGCCGTACTGGCCTTGACCGCCCGCAAGGGCGTGGTGAGGGCGGCGGACCTTTCCGACGCGATGCCAAAACTCAACGCGGCCCAGCGCACCTATCAGATTCGCAAGATGGTGCAGGGCGGCATGCTGCAGCCGGTGCAACCGAATGCGCGGCAGTACGTGCTGGGCTTTACCCACAACTACCTGCTGCGCGGGGTGATCCAGGCATTGACTGCGGCAGGCTTCATCCCTGCCAGCGTGAGTGCGCCGCCGGTGCGGGCATAAAGCGTTCGATAGGGGAACGACATGGATGACATCAGCAAGCCGGAGCGGGTGACCCAGAACCGCGTGGTGGCGCTGCTTCGCGACGAGCTGAAGTACCACTACCTCGGCGACTGGACCGAGCGCGAGAACACCCGCCAGATCGAGGACAGTCTGCTCAGCGACTGGCTGACTCGGCGTGGCTGTTCGCCGGCGCAGATCAATGCGGCGCTGTACAGGCTGCACACCGAGGCAGACAACCCCAGTCGCACGCTTTACGAGAACAACCGGGCGGTTTACCAGCTGCTTCGCTACGGCATACCCGTACAAACGCAAGTGGGGCACAACCACGAGACGGTGCACCTGATCGACTGGGGCAAGCCCGGGGCCAACGACTTCGCCATTGCCGAGGAGGTCACGCTCAGGGGCGGCTTTGAACGACGGCCGGATCTGGTGCTGTACGTCAACGGCATCGCCGTGGCGGTGATCGAGCTGAAGAGCAGCCGGGTGAGCATCGGCGATGGTATCCGGCAGTTGCTGTCCAATCAGCAGCCGGCCTTCAACGCCTGGTTCTTCAGCACGGTGCAACTGGTGTTTGCCGGCAACGATTCGGAAGGCCTGCAGTACGGCACCATCGCCACGCCGGAAAAGTTCTTCCTGAAGTGGAAGGAAGACGAGGCCGACGACAGCCGCTACACGCTGGACAAGTACCTGCTGAAGATGTGCCGCAAGGATCGGCTGATCGAGCTGATGCGCGACTTCGTGCTGTTCGACGGCGGCATCAAGAAAGTGCCGCGGGTGCACCAGTATTTCGGCATCAAGGCCGCGCAGCAGCATGCCGGTGAGCGCAAGGGCGGCATCATTTGGCACACCCAGGGCAGCGGCAAGAGCATCGTGATGGTGCTGCTGGCTCGCTGGCTGCTGCAGGCCAACCCGCACGCACGGGTGGTGGTGATCACCGATCGCGATGAGCTGGACAAACAGATCGAGCGGGTGTTCCGCGACGCCGGCGAAACGATCTACCGCACCCACAGCGGGCGCGACCTGATGCACCAGCTGGGTCAGGCCTCGCCGCGGCTGCTGTGTTCGCTGGTGCACAAGTTCGGGCTGGATGCGCGCGGCCGGAAGGACCAGGAGTTCGAGGCCTTCCTCGAGGAATTGCAGGCGCAGCCCAGCCCCACGGTGGGCGAGGTGTTCGTGTTCGTCGACGAATGCCACCGCACGCAGAGCGGCCGCCTGCACAAAGTGATGAAGGCCTTGATGCCCGACGCGGTGCTCATCGGCTTCACCGGTACGCCGCTGCTGAAGAAGGACAAGCAGACCAGCCTGGAAGTGTTCGGTGGCTACATTCACACCTACAAGTTCAGCGAGGCGGTGGCGGACGAAGTGGTGCTGGACCTGGTCTACGAGGCGCGTGACATCGACCAGAAACTGGGTTCGCCTGAAAAGATCGACCAGTGGTTCGAGGCCAAGACCCGCGGCCTCAATGACTGGCAGAAGGACGAGCTGAAAAAGACCTGGGGCACCTTGCAGCGTGTGCTGAGTTCGCGCTCGCGGATGGAGCGCGTGGTCGAGGACATGGTGTTCGACTTCAGCGTCAAGCCGCGGCTGTCCTCTGAGCGCGGCAACGCGATGCTGGTGGCGCGCAGCATTCTGGATGCCTGCAAGTACTTCAGCCTGTTCCAGAAGACCCCGCTGAAGGGCAAGTGCGCCGTGGTGACCTCGTACAACCCGCAGGCGCGCGATGTATCGCTGGAAGAGACCGGTGCCAACACCGATACCGACAAGCAGTTCATCTACAACACCTACACCGACCTGCTGGCGAACGTCGAGGCACAACCCGGGAAGAGCAAGACGGAGGCCTACGAGGATCGCGCCAAGAAGCTGTTTGTGGAGCAGCCGGCCAACATGCGGCTGCTGATCGTGGTCGACAAGCTGCTGACCGGATTCGACGCGCCGCCATGCACGTACTTGTATATCGACAAGTCGATGCAGGATCACGGTCTGTTCCAGGCGATCTGCCGTACCAACCGGCTTGACGGCGTCGACAAGGATTTCGGCCATATCGTCGACTACAAGGATCTGTTCAAGAAGCTGGTGAACGAGAAGGGCACGGGTGCGCTGCAGGTGTACTCTTCCGAACTGGATCACAGTGCTGGTGGTGCTGATCCGGAAGTCCTGATGCAGGATCGCCTGGAACAAGGGCGCGAACGGCTGGATGACGCGCTGGAGGCACTGGATTTGCTGTGCGAGCCGGTCCCTCCGCCGCAATCCGAGAAGGACTACATCCGCTACTTCTGCGGCAACACCGAAATCGCCAGTGACCTGAAGAAGTTCGAGCCGCGTCGGGTGTCGCTGTACAAGGCGGCCGTGGCCTTGCTCCGTGCCTACGGCAACCTTGCCGACGATCTGGTGGGCGCGGGTTACGACGGCGGTGCGATCGCCCGCATCAAGAGCGATGTGAAGCGCTACACCGACCTGCGCGAGGTGATCCGCCAGGCCAGCGGCGAAACGCTCGATCTCAAGCCGTTCGAAGCGGACATGCGTCACCTTATCGACACCTATATCGAGGCGAAGGCGCCGCGGAAGATCTCTCCGTTCGATGATCTCGGACTTCTGGATCTGATCACCCGCACCGGCATGGATGAAGCAATCAAGCAGCTGCCCGAGGGCATCAAGAGCAGCAAGGACGCGGTGGCCGAAACCATTGAAAACAACGTGCGCAGCAAGATCATCCAGGAGCACCTGAACAACCCGGCCTACTTCGAAAAGATGTCGGCGTTGCTGGACGAGGTGATCAAATTCCGCAAGGAGCAGGCCGACCGGTACGAGGAATACCTGAAGAAGATCGCCGACCTGATCGGCAAGGTGCAGGCCGGTCATGCGGAGGACACGCCGGAACCGCTCAAGCGCAGCGCGGGACTGCGCGCCATCTACGACAACCTGCGTTTGCCGCAGGCGCCTGCCGCTGCATTGAATCTTCAGGACGAGCAAGGCCCGTTGCCGATGCCGGACCCGAAACTGAAACTCGCCGTGGATATCGATGAAGCGGTAAAGCGGGAGCGTCATGCCGACTGGCGCGGCAACGCAGCCCGGGAGAACCACATCAAACGGGAAGCGCTGCTGCCCTTGCTCGGCAACGACGTCGCCGAGGTCGAGCGCATCTTCGACATCATCAAACAGCAGCCGGAATATTGATGGGTATGCGGATCGACCTTGGCGGCATCAGCGTCGACGTGGTGCGCAAGGACATCAAGAACGTCCATCTGGGCGTATACCCACCTGCCGGCAAGGTGCGCATCGCAGCACCGGCATGGATGGAGCTGGACACCATTCGTTTGTTCGCGATCGACAAGCTGGCCTGGATCAAGCAGCAGCAGAGGAAAATGCGCGCGCAGGAGCGCGAGACGCCACGCGAATACCTGGAGCGCGAAAGCCACTATGTCTGGGGGCGGCGCTACCTGTTGAACGTCGTGGAACAGGACGCCCGGCCATCGGTCGACTTGACCCATCGCTATTTGCGGTTACAGCTACGCCCCGATGCCGATATCGACAAGCGGGAGCATCTCTTGGCGGACTGGTATCGCGACCAGCTCAAGCAAGCGGTGCCAGCGTTGCTTGCCAAGTGGCAGCCGCTTATCGGCGTGCGTGCCGAACGTTTTTATGTCCAGCGCATGAAGACGAAGTGGGGTAGTTGCAATGCCGTCGCGCGCACCATCCGGCTCAATACCGAGCTGGCCAAGAAGCCGCCCGAGTGCCTCGAATACATCGTCGTCCACGAGCTGGTACATCTGCGCGAGCCGACCCACAATGACCGCTTTGTGGCATGGATGAACAAGCTGATGCCGCATTGGCACGATTGTCGCGACATGCTCAACCGATTGCCGGTGCGCAATGAGCATTGGGATTACTGAGCCGTGGTGGCACGCCGACAGCAAAACGAACAAGGCCCCGCATCGCGGGGCCTTGTTCATTTCAGGCGGCTCACTCAGTGCCTGCGCTGCTTCCTGATATGCCGGCTGTTACGGTTCTCCGCACGGTTGAGGCGGCGGGTTTTCTTCCGGGTGAGGTGGCCGTTGTGGCGTGCTTCGTCGGCGCTGGCGCGCTGGGCGATGTTGGCGGCGTGCTGCTGGTCGCGGGCGGCCTGCTTCTGCGTGATGCTGCCGTTGGCGACGCCCTTGTCGATGCGCCGCTGCTGGTTGTCGATGCGCTTGTTCACCTCGTTGACGCGCGGGTGGTGCGGCACGGTGCCGGTCTGCGTCGGATCGCGGCGAAGCGTTCAGCCTCGCGGCGATGCAGCGCGACGGGGCGCTGGGAGCGTGACTTCCGGCGGTGTCCGATGGCGGGTCCGACCCCGCACCATGGGCGGCATCAGGGGACATCCGTTTCCGTTTTCCCGGGGTCGGGCCGGCGCATGCCGGCTGCCGTCGCCCGGGTCCACCCATCAGGGAGTTGTCATGCGTCGATATCTCGTTTCCGCCATTGCGCTGGCCCTCGCCGGCGTGTCGGTGGCGCCACTCGCCGCCCAGGCCGGGCCGGCGCCGTTGCGCGAGGCCACCACCCAGCTGCCACGCGGCGTGGTGCCCACGCATTACGACGTGGCCATCGTGCCGCACGCGGACAAGCTCACCTTCGATGGCAAGGTCGCCATCACGCTGGACGTGCTCAAGCCGACCTCCAGCATCACGCTCAATGCCGCCGACATCACCTTCCACTCGGCCACGCTGACGCCGACCCGGCTGAAGATCGCCGTGCCCACGCCCACCGTATCGGTGGATGCCAAGGCGCAGACCGCCACGTTCACCCTGTCCCACCCGATCCCGGCCGGGCAGTACCGGCTGGCGCTGGACTACCGCGGCAGGATTGAGACCCAGGCCAACGGCCTGTTCGCGCTGGACTACGATACCAAGGCCGGCAAGAAGCGCGCGCTGTACACGCAGTTCGAGAATTCCGACGCGCGCCGCTTCATCCCGTCGTGGGACGAGCCGAACTACAAGGCCACCTTCGACCTCACCGCCACCGTGCCGTCGGACGAGATGGCGGTGAGCAACATGCCGATCGCCTCGCGCAAGGACCTGGGCAACGGCCTGTCCGAAGTGCACTTCGGACAGTCGCCGAAGATGTCCACCTACCTGCTGTTCTTCAGCGTGGGCGATTTCGAGCGCGCCACCAGGATGGCCGAGGGCACCGAGATCGGCGTGATCGCGCAGAAGGGCATGGTGGATCAGGCCGGCTTTGCGCTGGAGTCGTCCGCCGCCGTGCTGCACGAGTACAACGACTACTTCGGCGTGAAGTACCCGCTGCCGAAGCTGGACAACATCGCCGCGCCGGGCCAGAGCCAGTTCTTCTCGGCGATGGAGAACTGGGGCGCGATCTTCACCTTCGAATACTCGCTGCTGCTCAACCCCACCATCTCCACCCAGGGCGACAAGCAGCGCGTGTTCAACACCGCCGCGCACGAGATGGCGCACCAGTGGTTCGGCGACCTGGTGACGATGAGCTGGTGGGACGACCTGTGGCTCAACGAGGGCTTCGCCTCGTGGATGGCCGCGCGCACCACCGAAAAGCTGCATCCGGAGTGGCACACCAACCTGGATCTGGTCGGCACGCGCGAGGGCGCGATGTCGCTCGACGCGGTCGCCACCACCCACCCGGTGGTGCAGCACGTGGAGACGGTGGAGCAGGCCAGCCAGGCGTTCGACTCGATCACCTACTCCAAGGGCGAGGCGGTGATCACCATGCTGGAGGCCTACGTGGGTCCGGAGGCGTGGCGTACCGGCGTGCGCAACTACATCAAGGCGCACGCCTACGGCAACACAGTGTCCGACGACCTGTGGAAGTCGGTGCAGGCCGCCGCCGGCAAGCCGATCATGCAGATCGCCCACGACTTCACGCTGCAGCCGGGCATCCCGCTGGTCAACGTGCAGTCGATGGCCTGCAATGCCGGTTCGACCAAGATGCTGCTGAGCCAGGGCGAGTTCACCAAGGATCGCCCGGACAAGAAGCCGCTGCGCTGGCACGTGCCGGTGATCGCCCAGACCGTCGGCGGCAAGCCGGTCACCACCGTGCTGGACGGCAAGGGCATGATGACCCTGCCGGGCTGCGGCCCGGTGCTGGTGAACGCCGGCCAGGCCGGCTACTACCGCACGCTGTACTCGACCGCTGGCTTCGACGCGCTGAAGGGGGACTTCGCCAAGCTCAAGCCGATCGACCAGCTCGGCCTGATGGGCGACACCTGGGCGCTGGCGATGGCCGGCAAGGAGCCGGTGGCCAACGTGCTGGCGCTGGCACAGGCCACCCCGGCCGATGCCGATCCGCAGGTGTGGGGCGAGGTGGCCGGCTACTTCGACGCCATCGACAACTACTACGATGGCGACGCCGCGCGGCAGGAGCGCTTCCGCGCCTTCGCACGCGGTCGCCTGCGTCCGGTGTTCGCGCGCATCGGCTGGGAGGCCAGGGCCGGCGAGAGCGTGCCGACCACCCTGCTGCGCACCCAGCTGATCGGCTCGCTGGCCGACCTGGGCGACCAGGACGTGATCGCCGAGGCGCGCCGCCGCTTCGCCGCGCAGAAGACCGACCCCAAGGCGCTGCCGGTGGCGCTGCGCAAGACCGTCACTGCCATCGTCGCCCGCAATGCCGACGCCGCCACCTGGAACCAGCTGCATGCCGAAGCCAAGGCCGAGACCACGCCGCTGATCAAGGACCAGCTCTACGCCATGCTGTCGCTGGCCAAGGATGATGCGCTGGCACAGCGGGCGCTGGACCTGGCGCTCACCCCGGAGCCGGGCGCCACCAACAGCGCGGGCATGATCCGCATCGTCGCCTACCGTCATCCGGACATGGCGTTCGACTTCGCCGTGGCGCATCGCGGACAGGTGGACAAGCTGGTCGACTCCACCTCGGCCAGCCGCTACTACCCGGCGCTCGGCGCCAGCTCGATGAAGCCGGAGATGATCGACAAGATCAAGGCATACGCCGACGCACACATCGCCAAGAGCTCGCAGCGCGTGGCCAACACGGTGATCGCCAACATCAGATACCGCATGATGATCCGCAACGATCGCCTGCCCGACGTGGATGCGTGGCTGGCGAAGAACGCCGACTGATCTTCAGTTCGCCGCCTGGTTGAAACGAAGCCCCGCCCTGCGGGGCTTCGTTTTTTGGGAGTGGATGTGCGATGTGACCTTTGCGGAAGTGCGTGCGGTGGTTCCAGGACGCCGTTTCAACATCCGCCCGGAATCGCGCAGCCATCCTCAGGAAGGTTCCCTGACGGCAATGCGGTACATCCAATAATTCGCCCACACAACGCCCGAGGACCGAGCCGGTACGACCAGTACCCGCCGTTGAACTGCACAACGTCGGCGACGTGGAGCCGCGCACCGCCGCATGTGCCGGTTTCTCGCGCCATCCTTCACGCCGTCATTCCCGCGCACGCGGGAATCCATCCTGCTCGCAAGCGAATCTGCGCAAACGCGAGGCTCCGTGCATCAGAAGCACACCGCACTGACGCCGCGCGTACACAGGGTCTGGCTCAAAGGCCTCTATAGCGCGCCGGCGATTCGTTGACCTGCAGGTCGCCCGCCAGCACGAGTCGCGGCCTCAGCCAGTCGGCGAATTCCTGTTCGGTGAGGCTGCCTTCGGCGAGGGCGACCATGTTGACGTACTTCTCTTCGTCGCTCGCCTTCAATTCGGCATCGTTGAGAGCGAGGAATACGCGATAGCAGACGTGCGCTGTGCGCTTGTTGCCATCCATGAACGGGTGATTGCGGGCGAGACCGAATGCGAGGCTGGCGGCAAGGTCGGCCAGATCCGGCGGCGGATCACCGTAGCTGTGCCGCTGCTGGGGCCGCGAGAGGGCGGAGTCGAGCAGTCCGTCGTCGCGCACGCCGGGGATCCCGCCGTGTTCGGCGAGCTGGCGATCGTGGATGGCGAGGGCAAGTGTCTTTCCGATCCAGACAATCATGGCTCCGCTCCCGGCTTACTGTGCAAGCTTGTGCAGCACGAGGCGGTCTTCGCGCATGATCTTCTCGGCCACTTCCATCTGCTGCGCCAGCGTCGGATCAAACGCGGTCAGGCGCACACCGTCGGGCGTCTCGATGGCGTAGAGCTCGTCGCCTTTTTCCAGCCGCAGGCGGGCAAGCAGCTCCTTGGGCAGGATGACGCCGGCGGAATTGCCGATGCTGGTGATCTTGAGTTTCATGGCAGGCTCCACGTTTGGTTATAACGTATGTTATACGGCGTCCATCTGGCGGGACAACCGCTGCCAAGCAAGGAGTTGGCCGCCGAGGCCGGCATCAGCAGGATGCAGCTCCCGCTGTTGCGCTCCGGCAAAGTGCGCGGCATCCAGTGCCGCAGCCCGGCGCGGGTCTGCGCAGCACCGTCGCTAGAAGAAAAACCCCGCGTGGCGGGGCTTTTCTGTTGGTTGCTGCCGCCATCAGGCCGGCGTTGCAGCCGGCGTTACATCACGTTCGGCTCGCTGAACGCCTCGATCTCGCCCTTGAAGGCGTCGACCGGAATGCACGCGCACATGATGTTCTTGTCGCCGTACACGTTGTCCACGCGGGCGACCGGCGGCCAGTACTTCTGCAGCCTGAGGCCGGGCAGCGGGAAGGCGGCCAGCTCGCGCGGGTAGGCGTGGGTCCACTCGCTGCCCGACACCATGCCGGCGGTGTGCGGGGCGTGCTTGAGCGGGTTGTCGTCGCGGTCGAGCTTGCCCTGTTCCACGGCGCGGATCTCCTCGCGGATCTGGATCATCGCGTCGATGAAGCGGTCCAGCTCGTGCTGGCTCTCGCTCTCGGTCGGCTCGACCATCAGCGTGCCGGCCACCGGGAAGCTCAGCGTGGGCGCGTGGAAGCCGAAGTCGATCAGCCGCTTGGCCACGTCCTCGGCGCCGATGCCGGTGGCGTCCTTGAGCGGGCGCAGATCCAGGATGCACTCGTGCGCCACCAGGCCGTTGCGGCCGGTGTACAGCGTCTTGTAGTGCGGGGCCAGCCGCTTGGCGACGTAGTTGGCGTTGAGCAGGGCCACCTGGGTGGCGCGGCGCAGGCCTTCGGCGCCCATCATGGCGATGTACATCCAGCTGATCGGCAGGATCGAGGCGCTGCCGAAGGTGGCCGCGCTGACCATGCCCACCGCGCCGTCGGTGCCGAACGCCTTGGGCAGGAATGGCGCCAGGTGCGACTTCACCGCGCACGGACCGACGCCGGGGCCGCCGCCGCCGTGCGGGATGCAGAAGGTCTTGTGCAGGTTGAGGTGGCTGACGTCCGAGCCCCACTTGCCGGGCTTGGCCACGCCGACCAGCGCGTTCATGTTGGCGCCGTCGGTGTACACCTGGCCGCCGTGCGCGTGGATGATCTCGCAGATCTGCACGATCTCTTCCTCGAACACGCCGTGCGTGGACGGGTAGGTGACCATCAGCGCGGCCAGGCGGCTGGAGTACTTCTCGGCCTTGGCGCGCAGGTCGGCCACGTCGACGTTGCCGTTGGCGTCGCAGGCGGTGACCACCACGGTCATGCCGCACATCTGCGCGCTGGCCGGGTTGGTGCCGTGGGCGGACTCGGGAATCAGGCAGATGTCGCGATGGCCCTCGCCGCGCGAGCGGTGCCAGGCGCGGATCGCCAGCAGGCCCGCGTACTCGCCCTGCGCGCCGGAGTTCGGCTGCAGGCTCACCGCGTCGTAGCCGGTGCACTCCACCAGCATCGCTTCCAGCCCGTCGATCAACTCCTTGTAGCCCGCGGTCTGCTCGGCCGGCGCCAGCGGATGGATGTTGCCGAACTCGGGCCAGGTCACCGGGATCATCTCGGCGGTGGCGTTGAGCTTCATGGTGCACGAGCCCAGCGGGATCATCGTGCGATCCATCGCCAGATCCTTGTCGGCCAGCAGGCGCATGTAGCGCAGCAGCTCGTGTTCGCTGTGGTGCGTGTTGAACACCGGGTGGGTAAGGAAGTCGCTGCTGCGCACCAGCGCGGGCGGCAGCGCGTCGGCGGTGGCGGCATCGAGCGCGTCGATGCTGTCGATCTGCGCGCCGAACAGGCCGGCCAGCGCGATCACGTCAGCGCGGGTGGTGGTCTCGTCCAGGCTGATGCCGATGGCGGTGCCGTGGATCTGGCGCAGGTTGATGCCCAGCGCTTCGGCGCGTGCATGCACGGCGTCGGCATCCACCCCGGTGATGTGCAGCGTGTCGAAGAAGTGCCGGCCCACCTCGACGCCGGCGTTGCGCAGCGCCGCGGCGAGGATCGCGGTGAGTCGATGCGTGCGGCGCGCGATACGCTTGAGGCCGTCCGGACCATGGTAGACGGCGTACATCGAGGCCATCACCGCCAGCAGCACCTGCGCGGTGCAGATGTTCGAGGTGGCCTTCTCGCGGCGGATGTGCTGCTCGCGCGTCTGCAGGGTGAGGCGGTAGGCGGGCTTGCCCTCGGCATCGACCGAGACGCCGATCAGCCGACCCGGCATCGAACGCTTGAATACATCGCGGCAGGCCATGAAGGCGGCATGCGGGCCGCCGAAGCCGAATGGCACGCCGAAGCGCTGGCTGTTGCCGATCACGATGTCCGCACCCCATTCGCCCGGCGCCTTGAGCAGGGTGAGCGCCAGCAGGTCGGTGGCCACCGCCACCAGGCCGCCACGGGCGTGCACGGCGGCGGCGACGGCGGCGTAGTCGTGGATCTGGCCAAAGGTATCCGGGTACTGCAGCAGCACGCCGAAGCCGTCGACGGTGGCGGCCTGGGCATCGTCGCCGATCCGCAGCTCGATGCCCATCGCCTCGGCGCGGGTATGCAGTACTTCCAGCGTCTGCGGGTGCACGCCGCGGGACACGAAGAACAGGTTGCTCTTGCTCTTGCACGAGCGCCTGGCCAGCATCATCGCCTCGGCCGCGGCGGTGGCCTCGTCCAGCAGCGAGGCGTTGGCGATGTCCATGGCGGTGAGGTCGGCCACCATCGTCTGGAAGTTGATCAGCGCCTCCATGCGGCCCTGCGAGATCTCCGCCTGATACGGCGTGTAGGCGGTGTACCAGGCGGGGTTTTCCAGGATGTTGCGCAGGATGACGTTCGGCGTATGGGTGCCGTAGTAGCCTTGGCCGATGAAGCTCTTGAAGACGGTGTTCTTCGAGGCGATCGCGCGGATCTTCGCCAGCGCCTCCACCTCGGTCAGCGGCGCGGGCAGCGCCAGCGCGGTGGCGGACTTGATCGAGGCGGGCACGATCGCGTCGGTCATCGCTTCCAGCGAGGGCTGGCCGATGGCATCGAGCATGTGGGCGATCTCGGCGTCGTTCGGGCCGATGTGGCGCTCGATGAACGCACCGTGGTGCTCGAGCTCGCGCAGCGAGGGAGAGGAGGACTGGCTCATGGTGGGGGCATCCGGGAATACACGTGCCGTGCCGCACGCGGGGCGCCCCTCTGTCCTTTTGCCTGAGAGTTTGGAGGCGGGCGATTCACTGCCGCACCTGGTGCCCCTTCGGCGCCGGATTCAACCGGTCTCTCCAGAGTGTTTGCGCACGATGGTTTTTGGGCCTGAGCGATTACGGGCGTTGCGCCTTCGGCAGCGTTCGATCCGGTGAGGAGCCGAACGCTTCTCCCATCGTGCGTTTACCGCGCGGATTATACAGGCCGGCGCGCCGCTGTCTGGCCGGGCCGATTCAGGCGGCGGGTGGCTGGATGCGCCGTCGTGTCGCGGCATCTACCATGCCGACTCCGATCCACGGAGCGCGCCTGAGCGTGGCCGGCTACGACGAGGCGGCGATCGTGGCGCACCTGCACGCGCACGGCGTGCGGGTGGGCGGCATCGGCTCGCGCTACGGCGCACGCGGCGAGGGGCCGTCGATCTACTGCTTCGATCCCGAGGGCAACATGATCGAGCTCAAGGGACCGCCGCACGCGGGCTGAGGCATGGCACTTCCCGCACGGCGAGCATGAACCGCGGAAACGACGAAGCCCGCATCGCTGCGGGCTTCGGTCTACAATTGGTGCCCAGGAGAGGACTCGAACCTCCACGGTTTTACCCGCTAGTACCTGAAACTAGTGCGTCTACCAATTCCGCCACCTGGGCAGGTGGTCCGCGCGGGCTTTCGGCCAGCGCGAGCCGCGTAGAGTAGGCACCTCCCCAAGGGTTGTCAACTATCCTGTCACGGAATCTTCCCCGCGCCGATCGCTCTCCGCATCGCGCTCTCAACAAGGCAACTGAGTGACCAGAAAAAAATCCAACCGCGCCGACAAGGGCACCGCACCGTCGCACCCGCAGGACGAGTCGCCCCCCCAGACCGGCGCGCGCAAGCCGCGCTCCAGCGGCGGCGCGCCGCGCAAGGGCACCGGCGCGATCCGTGACCCGCAGGCCGAGCGCGAGGCGCAGCGCTACGAGCGCCCGATCCCCAGCCGCGAGGCGATCCTCGCCCTGCTGGAGGACCGCGGCGAATGGCTCAGCGAGGCGCGCATCGCCGAAGCGCTGAAGCTGGACGACGAGACCGACCTGCAGGCCATGCGCAAGCGCCTCGGTGCGATGGTGCGCGACGGCCAGCTGCTGCAGGGCCGCCGCGGCGACTACGCCCCGGCACAGAAGCTCGACCTGATCCCCGGTTCGGTGATCGCCAACGTCGAGGGCTACGGCTTCCTGCGCCCGGACGAAGGCGGCGACGATCTCTACCTCTCACCGCAGCAGATGCGCACCGTGATGCACGGCGACCGCGTGCTGGCCAGCGTGGTCGGGCTCGACCGCCGCGGCCGCCGCCAGGGCGCCATCGTCGAGGTGCTGCAGCGGCGCTCGCCGCGGCTGGTGGGACGCGTGGTGGTGGAGAACGGCGTCACCGTGGTGGCGCCGGACGATCGCCGCCTGCACCAGGACATCCTGATTCCGCCCGGCCAGGAGCAGGGCGTCACCACCGGCCAGATCGTGGTGGTGGAAATCACCGATCCGCCCAGCCAGCACCGCGGTCCGCTGGGTGCGATCCGCGCGGTGCTTGGCGAACGCCTGCAGCCCTCGCTGCTGGTGGAAATGGCCATCGCCAGCTACGACCTGCCGCGCGAATGGTCGCCGGAAGTGCTGCGCGACGCCGCCCAGGTGGAGCCGCAGGTCACCGCGGCCGAGCGCGAGGGTCGGGTCGACCTGCGCCAGCTGCCGCTGGTCACCATCGACGGCGCCGACGCGCGCGACTTCGACGACGCCGTGTATGCCGAACCGCGCCGCGGCGGCGGCTGGCGGTTGATCGTGGCGATCGCCGACGTGTCGCACTACGTGCGCGTCGGCAGCGCGCTGGACAAGGAAGCGGTGGAGCGCAGCACCTCCACCTATTTTCCCGGCTTCGTGGTGCCGATGCTGCCGGAGACGCTGTCCAACGGTATCTGTTCGCTCAATCCGAAGGTGGAGCGGCTGTGCATGGTGTGCGACATGCAGATCGATGCCAGCGGCGAGGTGACCAGGTCGAAGTTCTACGACGCGGTGATGCGCTCGCACGCGCGCCTCACCTACGACAAGGTGTGGCAGGTGGTGGGCCTCAACGACCCCGATGCGCGCCAGGAAGTGTCCGACGTGCTGCCGCAGCTGGAACACCTGCATGCGCTGTACCAGGCGATGGCGCAGCAGCGCCAGCGCCGTGGCGCGATCGACTTCGAGACGCCGGAGGTGAAGTTCCGCCTCGACCAGCGCGGCGAAGTGGAGTCGATGGGCGCCACCGAGCGCAACGACGCGCACAAGCTGATCGAGGAATGCATGATCGCGGCCAACGTGCAGGCCGCGCTGTTCCTGGAAAAGAAGAAGATCCCCGCGCTGTTCCGCGCGCACGAGCCGCCGCCGGCGGAGAAGTACGAAGACCTGCAGCAGTTCCTGCGCGAGTTCAAGCTGAGCATGCCGCCGATTGGTGAAGTGACCCCGGCGGACTTCTCCGAAGTGCTGCGGATGGTGCGCGAGCGCCCCGAGCGCGAGCTGATCCAGTCGGTGCTGCTGCGTTCGCAGAGCATGGCGGCGTACCAGCCGGAGAACCGCGGTCACTTCGGTCTGGCGCTGAGCGCCTACGCGCACTTCACCTCGCCGATCCGCCGCTATCCCGACCTGCTGGTGCACCGCGCGATCCGCTACGCGCTGACCGGCGGCAAGCCGGAGAAGTACAGCTACACGCCCACCGAGATGGGCTCGCTCGCCGTGCACTGCTCGCAGCGCGAGCGTCGGGCGGAAGAGGCCGAGCGCGACGTCGACGAGCGCTTCAAGTGCGCCTGGATGAGCAAGCACGTGGGCAGCGAGTTCGACGGCGTGGTCACCGGCGTGACCTCGTTCGGGCTGTTCGTCGAGCTGGACGATTCGAAGGTATCGGGCCTGGTGCACATCAGCCAGCTGGCCAACGACTACTACCACTTCGATCCGCAGCGCAAGCTGCTCAAGGGCGAGAAATCCGGCGAGCAGTTCCGTCTGGGCGACCACGTGCGCGTGCAGGTGCTGCGCGCCAGCCTGGAGGATCGCAAGATCGACTTCCGGCTGGTGCCGCAGAAAAAGAAGGGCGTGCCGCCGCCGCGCACCGCCAAGGCCTACGACTACTCCGCCGGCGGCGAGCGCTACTCGCTGCCCAAGGCGTCCAGGCCGGCAGTGGAGGCGCAGAAGGCGCCGGGGATGTTCGGCCGCGCGGCCAAGGCGATCGGTCGGGCGTTCGGGCGCCGCGATGCGCCGCTGCCGGTGGCCGCGCCGGCAAGCGATAATCCGCCGCCGCGTTCGCACGCGCCGGCTGCGGAGCCCGCGTCGCGCAAGCGTCGTGGCCCGTCGCCGCAGGCAGCACGCAGCCAGGGCGCGCCGCGCAAGGGCGGTTCCGGCAAGTCGTCCTCGGGCGGACGCCGCGCCGAGGGCGACACGGCGGCGCCGGCGTCGTCCGGTGGCGGTCGCCGGCGCGGCGGTCGTTCCCAGAAACCCAAAGGCAAGTCATGAGTGAGAGCTGGATCGTCGGAATCAACCCGGTCGAAGGTGCGTTGAGCAACGACGCCGAGCGCGTGCGCGAACTGCTGATTGAACAGGGCCAGCGCAATGCGCGCGTGCAGGCGCTGGCCGAGCAGGCCAGGGCGCTGAAGATTCCGGTGCACCATCGCCCCCGCGACCAGTTGGACAAGCTGGCCGGCGAGGCGCGCCATCAGGGTGTGGTCGCCCTGTACGAGCCGCCGCCGATGGCGCACGAGGGCGACCTGGCCAAGCTGATGGAGCGCGATGGCGCCAGCACGCTGATCCTGGTGCTCGACGGCGTGACCGATCCGCACAACCTCGGCGCCTGCCTGCGCAGCGCGGCGGCGGCGGGCGTGACGGCGGTGATCGTGCCGAAGGATCGTGCGGCGGGCCTGACTCCGGTGGTGCGCCGCGCCTCGGCCGGCGGTGCCGATCGCGTGCCGCTGATCGCGGTGACCAACCTGGCCCGCACGCTGCGCGAGCTGAAGGACGCCGGCGTGTGGATCACCGGTCTGGTCGGCGATACCGACACCTCGATCTACGGCGTGGACTTCAAGGGGCCGGTGGCGCTGGTGCTGGGCAGCGAGGGAGAGGGCATGCGCCGGCTCACCCGCGAGCTGTGCGATTTCGTGGCGAAGATCCCGATGCCGGGCACGATGGAGAGCCTCAACGTCTCCGTCGCCACCGGCGTGGTGCTGTTCGAGGCCTTGCGGCAGCGGAGTGCGAAGCGATGACCGTCCATGCGCGGATGGACGGCTGACGTAGGAGCGCACCCTGTGCGCGAAGGCTCTTGGCTTTGTTGCGGCATCGATCGCCCACAGGGTGGGCTCCTACTCGCCGAGCTTGCCCAGCTCCGGGCTGGAGGTGAAGTCGCGCTTGGTGCGCTGCTTGTCCAGTGGCTCGCCGTGCACCTGGAACCACACGTTCTCGGCGATGTTGGTGGCGTGGTCGCCAATGCGCTCGATGTTCTTGGCCATGAACAGCAGGTGCGTGCACGGCGTGATGTTGCGCGGGTCTTCCATCATGTAGGTGAGCAGCTGGCGGAAGAAGCCGGTGTAGGCCTCGTCCAGTTCGGCGTCGCTCTTCCACGCCTGGTAGGCGCGCTCGGCGTCCTGGTCGCGGTAGGCCACCAGCACCTCGCGCACCTCGGCGGCGGCGAGCCTGGCCAGGTAGCCCAGGCCCTTGGTCGGCGTGACCGGCGCCACCATCGACAGCGGGATCGAGCGCTTGGCGACGTTGGCGGCATAGTCGCCGATGCGCTCGATGTCGGCGGCGATGCGCAGCGCGGCGAACACATTGCGCAGGTCGCCGGCCATCGGCGCGCGCAGCGCCAGCAGGCGCACCACGTCGTGGCTGATTTCCTGCTCCAGCTGGTCGATCGCGTCGTCGTTGGCGACCACGCGCTGGGCGGCACGCTCGTCGCGACGGTCGACCACGTCGATCGCCGCCTCCAGCTGGGTGACCGACAGCTCGCCCATGCGCACGATTTCGCCGGTGAGGCGGGCTAGTTCGCTGTCGTAGCTCTTGATGATGTGTTCGTTGGTCATGGGAACCTCTGATACCTACTGCGGACGGGGCTGACGCCATGCTGATGATTGGATTCTTGCCTCGACATCATTCCCGCGAAAGCGGGAATCCATTTGCTTGCTCTTGTCGAAGGTCAAAATGGGTTCCCGCTTTCGCGGGAATGACGTGCGGCGGCTTCTAGCCGAACCGGCCGGTGATGTAGTCCTCGGTCTGCTTCTTGCCCGGCTTGGTGAAGATCCGCTCGGTGCCGTCGTATTCGATCAGCTCGCCCAGGTACATGAAGGCGGTCTGGTCCGAGCAGCGCGCCGCCTGCTGCATGTTGTGCGTCACGATGACGATGGTGAACTGGTTCTTGAGTTCTTCCACCAGCTGCTCGATGCGGCCGGTGGCGATCGGGTCCAGTGCCGAGGTCGGCTCGTCCAGCAGCAGCACTTCGGGCTTGAGCGCGATCGCGCGGGCAATGCACAGGCGCTGCTGCTGGCCGCCGGAGAGGCCCAGCGCGTTCTGCTTGAGCTTGTCCTTCACCTCGTCCCACAGCGCGGCGTCGCGCAGGGCTTTCTCCACCCGCAGCTCCATGTCGGCGCGCGCGAGCTTCTCGTGGTGGCGGATGCCGTAGGCGACGTTCTCGAAGATCGTCATCGGGAACGGCACCGGCTTCTGGAACACCATGCCGACCTTGCTGCGCAGGCGGTTCATCGAATAGCCGGGGGCGAGCACGTTCTCGCCGTCCAGGATCACTTCGCCGCGCGCTTCCAGCTTCGGATAGATCGCGTAGATGCGGTTGAAGACGCGCAGCAGCGTGGACTTGCCGCAGCCGGACGGGCCGATGATGGCGGTGACCTTCTTCTCCGGAATCGCCATGCTGATGCCTTTCAGCGCATGGAAACCGTTGTAGTAGAAGTGCAGGTCGTTGACCTGGATCTTGGTCGGCACGTCGGCGGCGTGGCTGGCCGCGGGCTGCGGATGGAGGCCGGCGGCGGACTCAGTCATGGGACACCTTGTTGCGGGAAAGGACCAGGCGCGAAGCCAGGCTCAGCAGGAGGACGAACATCGTCACCACGAAGGCGCCGGCCCAGGCCAGCGCATGCATCGCCTCGCCGGGGTCGTTCGCGTACTGGTAGATGATTTGCGGCAGGCTGGCCATCTTGTTCATCGGATTGACCACCATGAAGTTGTTGCCGAATGCGGTGAACAGCAGCGGCGCGGTTTCGCCGCTGATGCGCGCCAGCGCCAGCAGCACGCCGGTGATGATGCCGGAGCGTGCGGCGCGAATCAGGATTTGCAGCGTGAGCTTCCACTGCGGCACACCCAGTGACAGCGCGGCCTCGCGCAGGGTAGAGGGCACCAGGCGCAGCATTTCGTCGGTGGTGCGCACGATTACCGGCAGCGCGATCAGCGCCAGCGCCACACCGCCGGCGAAGCCGGAGAAGGTGGTGTTGCCGTCGGTCAGGGCGGTGCTCGGCAGCACCACGATGGTGTAGACGAACAGGCCCATCACGATCGACGGCGCCGACAGCAGGATGTCGTTGAGGAAGCGGATCGTCTCCCCCAGCTTGGTGCGGTTGGCGTATTCGGCCAGCCAGGCACCGGCCAGCACGCCGATCGGTGTGGCGATGGCGATGCCGATCAGGTCGATGATCAGGCTGCCGACCATCGCATTGGCCAGGCCGCCATCGGCGCCGTAGGCGGTGATCCTGGTGAACAGGTGAAAGTTCAACGCACTGATGCCCCGGCGCAGGGTCTCCCACAGGATCCAGGCCAGGAAGCCCAGCCCGACCAGCGTGGCCAGCACGCTCAGCGACAGCGCGATCCAGTTGGTGATGCGGCGGCGAAGGTGCAGCGCGCTCATCAGACGCCCTCCCGCTTCTTGAGCTGGGCGAGCATCAGTCGCGCGATCAGCAGCACGACGAAGGTCACCACGAACAGCAGGAAGGCCAGCGCCATCAGCGTGGATTTCTGCAGGCCGGCCGCCTCGCTGAACTGGTTGGCGATGGTCGAGGCGATCGACGCGCCCGGATCGAGCAGCGAGGGCGACAGATCCATCGCATTGCCGAGCACGAAGGTCACCGCCATCGTCTCGCCCAGCGCGCGGCCGAGGCCGAGGAAGATGCCGCCGATCACCGCCGAGCGGGTGTACGGCAGCACGATGTCCCAGGACACCTCCCAGGTGCTGGAGCCCAGCGCGTAGGCCGACTCCTTCAGGCGCGTGGGCACGGTCTGGAACACCTCGCGCATCACCGAGGAGATGAACGGGATGATCATGATCGCCAGCACGATGCCGGCGGTCAGCACGCTGGCGCCGAACGGATAGCTGGAGGCGAACAGCTTGCCGATGAACGGCACGTGCTCGGCCACCCACGAGACCTTGCCGTCATCCGGGCTGTTGCCCAGGTAGCTGGTGAGGAAGGGCTTGATGTGTTCGCTGAAGAACGGCGCGAAGATGAACAGCCCCCACATGCCGTAGATGATCGAGGGAATGCCAGCGAGCAGTTCGATGGCCGAGGACACCGGCGTGCGCAGCCAGGGCGGCGCCACTTCGGAGAGGTACAGCGCGATGCCGAAGCTGATCGGTACGGCGATGACCAGGGCGATCAGCGAGGTGGCGATGGTGCCGTAGACCGGCACCAGCGCGCCGTAGGTATCGCTGCCAGGATCCCATGCCGGGCTGACAAGAAAATGCCAGCCGAAGGTGCCGAACGCGTGACGCCCACCCCACAGCGTGGCCCCGGCGGCACCCACCAGCGAGGCCAGCACCAGCAGCGCACAGGCCATGAGCAGCCAGCGGAAGTAGCGGTCGTGTCGGGCGTCACGGCGGCTGCGCGGGTCCTCGGCATCGCGGGTCGCCAGGGCGTCGGGCGGGCTGGACATGGAGGGCTGATCCTTTCGGGTTCAAGCGCGCAGCATACCGGCGCCTTCAATGGAAAGCCGCCCCTGGAACACCGGGGCGGCTGATGGGTCGGCATCCCGCCGGTGGTGGCGGTGCGTCCACACCGCCACCTGTCGGATGGATCGCTATCTTACTTCTGGAAGTCCGACGCCCAGTAGGCCTCGATCTGCTTGACCAGCGACGGCGGCAGCGGCACGTAGTCGAGCGAGGCCGCCTGCGGCTGGCCGTTCTCGAAGGACCACTTGAAGAAGTCGAAGGCCACCTTGGTGTGCTCGGCGTTCTTCGGCTTCTTGTACATGATCGCCCAGGTGGTGGCGGTGATCGGCCACGCGGTCTTGCCCGGGGCGTTGGTCATGATCAGGTTGAAGTCCTTGGCATGGGCCCAGTCGGCGGTGGCCGCGGCAGCCGCGAAGGCGTCAGCGTTCGGCTTGATGACCTGGCCGGCGGCGTTCTTCATGTCCACCCAGCTGATCTTGTTCTGCACCGCGTAGGCGTACTCGACGAAGCCGATCGCACCCTTGATCTGGCGCACGTACTGCGAGACGCCCTCGTTGCCCTTGCCGCCCACGCCGGTCGGCCAATCCACGGCGGTGCCGAACTTCACCTTGGCCGCCCATGCCGGGCTGACCTTGGTCAGGTAGTTGGTGAAGTTGTAGGTGGTGCCCGAGCCGTCCGAACGGTGCACGACGGTGATCTTGCCGGCCGGGATGTTCACGCCGGCATTGAGCGCGGCGATCCTCGGGTCGTTCCAGTTGGTGATCTTGCCCATGAAGATCTCGGCCAGCGTGGCGCCGTCGAGCTTGATCTGGTCGGACTGGATGCCGGCGATGTTGACCACTGGCACGATGCCGCCCACGACCAGCGGGAACTGGCCCAGGCCGAACTTGTTGAGGTCTTCCGAGCTCAGCGGAGCGTCGGAGGCGCCGAAGTCGATGGTGCCGGCCTTGATCTGCGCGATGCCCGCGCCCGAGCCGACCGACTGGTAGTTGAGCTGGTTGCCGGTCTTCTCGGCATAGGCGGCGGACCACTTGGTCAGCACCGGGTAGACGAAGCTGGAACCGGCGCCGGTGATGTCGGTGGCCTGGGCGGCCATGCTCATCAGCGAGGCCGCGGCGATCACGGCGATGCGGGATTTGGTTGAGGTCAACACGGTAGCTCCTTGGGGAGGAAGGTCACGGGACGGGGCCCGTCCTGCCGCCATTAGAGGGAGGGTGTGTTGCAATGAAATGTGATGAATGTTGCAGCCGTGTGACAGGCGGCCACGCCGGCATCACAGCACGTCGGCATCACAGCACGCCCAGGCCGATGTGCTCGCGCTCGAAGGTTTCCAGCCGGCGCCAGCGGTTGACGATGCCGCAGAACAGCTCGGCCGTGCGCTCGGCATCGTAGATGGCCGAGTGGGCCTCGCGCGAGTCGAAGCGCTGCCCGGCGGCGAGCACGGCCTTGCTCAGCACGGTCTGGCCGTAGGCCAGGCCACTGAGCGTGGCGGTGTCGAAGCAGCTGAAGGGGTGGAACGGGTTGCGCTTGTGGCCGGTGCGGCGCACCGCGGCGTTGAGGAAGCCCAGGTCGAAGGCGGCGTTGTGGCCTACCAGCACCGCGCGCTGGCAATGATGGTGGCGCATGGCCAGCCGCACCTCGTTGAACACGTGGTCCAGCGCCATCCGCTCGCTCAGCGCGCCGCGCAGCGGGTTGTCCGGATCGATGCCGGTGATCTCCAGCGCGCGCGGATCGAGGTTGGCGCCGGGGAAGGGCTCCACGTGGGCCGACACCGCCGGCTGCGGATGCAGGTAGCCCTCGCCGTCCATGTTCAGGGTGACCGCGGCGATCTCCAGCAGGGCATCGCGCTCGGCGTCGAAGCCGCCGGTTTCCACGTCCACCACCACGGGAAGAAAGCCGCGGAAGCGGTCGGCCATGCGGCTGGCCAGGCTCTTGTTGAGGTCGTCCATCCGCGAAGCATATCAGCGCCGCCGGCCGCGACTGCCGGCGCGCAAAGGTGACCGATCACGGCCGCTGACTCCGTTTTGTCATATTTCGTCAACATGGCTGCAAAGGGATGCCTGCAAACTTTTAACGTCCTGCTTCGCCGACCACGGATTTCAAAGGGGCGCGGTCGAGGTGACGTTATCCATCCAGCGGAGATTTCCCATGCGTTCCAAGTTGCTCGTGGTAGCGATTGCTGCCGGTCTCGGGTTCAGCAGCCTCGTGTCGGCTGCGCCGGCCACCCAGACCACCAAGGCTTCGGCCACCTCGGCCACCACCAATGCCGAAATCGAGATGCTGAAGGCCCAGCTGGCCGCCATGCAGTCCAAGCTCAATGAGCTGGAGCAGCGTGCTGACGCCCAGTCGGAGATCAACGTCAACACCGGTCAGGCGATCGAGAAGGTGCAGGCGTCGGCCACCAGCGACAAGAAGCTGGCCAAGCTCGAGAAGCTGGTGAACGACACCACGCTCGGTGGCAAGATGTATTTCGATTTCTCGAACATCAGCCAGAAGAACAGCGATACCGGCAAGACCAACGCCACCGGCACAGGCCTGGACGTGAAGCGCTTCTACCTGTCGGTCACCCACAAGTTCGATGACATGTGGTCGGCCAACCTGACCACCGACTTCAACTACGCCAGCGCCATCGGCCAGACCAGCCTGTTCGTCAAGAAGGTCTACGTGGAAGGCAGCTTCGACCCGGCCCTCAAGCTGCGCATCGGTTCCGCCGACATGCCGTGGATCCCGTACGTCGAGAACGTGTACGGCTATCGTTACGTCGAAAATACGCTGACCGACCGCCTGCACTACGCCAACTCGGCCGACTGGGGTCTGCACGCGATGGGTGACCTCGGCGGCAAGACGGTCAACTACGCGGTGTCCGTGGTCAACGGCAACGGCTACAAGAACCCGAGCCGCTCCAAGGGCGTGGACGTCGAGGCCCGCGTCGGCTTCGTGCCGTTCGAGCACGCCGTCATCGCGATCGGTGGCTACACCGGCAACCGCGGCAAGGATCTGCAGAACTTCTCGGCCACCCACACCGCCTCGCGTGCCGACCTGCTGCTGGCCTACGCCGACAAGAACTACCGCTTCGGCGCCGAGTACTTCACGGCCAAGAACTGGAACAACGTAACCGCGATCTCCACCGACAAGGCCGACGGCTACTCGGTGTGGGGTAGCGTGGCAGTGGCCGACGGGGTGTCCGTGTTCGCCCGCTACGACAGCGCCAAACTGAGCAAGACGCTCGACCCGCAGGCGAAGAACACCTACTACAACGCCGGTGTGCAGTTCGACATCACCAAGGGCTTCCAGCTGGCCGCGGTGTACAAGCACGAGAAGGGCGAGAGGTCGGTGGGTGCCCCGCTGCCCCCGCACGTGCAAAACGTGAAAACCGACGAAGTGGGCATCTTCGGCCAGGTGGCGTTCTAAAAACTGTCATGCGACACCGGCATGATGCCGGTGTCGCATCCCGGTTATCGGAAGGGAGTTCGACCCAGGGACGGAAAACGGCGGGCAGCAGCCCGCCGTTTGCTTTTTGTGGTGCGCCCGGCAGGGCGCACCTGCTGTTTCCGGCGAATCGGGAAGCCGCGCGACCGTCGCGACTGAAGTCGTTCCCACTTTGGAATGGGGGGCGAAGATCTGTGGGATGGATGGGCTTCGGCCCCGGCACTCCCTTTTGAAATTGCGGGGGCGGGGCGGATCTGTGGGAGGGGCTTCGGCCTCGACGGCTCAGGACGCTGGACCGCGCGGCACCGGCGCCAAACGCACGCACGCCGCGATGCGTGCCAGCCCCATCAGGGCGGCGTCTTGTCCTTGTAGCGGCACAGGTCGCGGATCGCGCAGTGCGGGCAATCCGGCTTGCGCGCCTTGCACACGTAGCGGCCGTGCAGGATCAGCCAGTGGTGGGCGTCGCGCTTGAACTCGGCCGGCACCACCTTCTCCAGCTTCGCCTCCACCGCGCGCACGTCCTTGCCGGGCGCCAGGCCGGTGCGGTTGGCCACGCGGAAGATGTGCGTGTCCACCGCGATGGTCGGCTCGCCGAAGGCGGTGTTGAGCACCACGTTGGCGGTCTTTCGGCCGACGCCGGGCAGCGCCTCCAGCGCCTCGCGCTCGCGCGGAACTTCGCCGCCGTGCCGCTCGATCAGTTGCCGGCACAGTGCGATGACGTTCTTCGCCTTGGTGTTGAACAGGCCGATGGTGCTGATGTAGCCCTTGAGCCCCTCTTCGCCCAGCGCCAGGATCGCCGCGGGCGTGTTGGCCACCGGGTAGAGCCGGCGCGTGGCCTTGTTCACGCCCACGTCGGTGGCCTGGGCGGAGAGCACCACGGCAATGAGCAGCTCGAACGGCGTGGTGTAGGCCAGCTCGGTGGTCGGCCTGGGGTTCAGCTCGCGCAGGCGGGTGAACAGCTCCACGACATCGGTGCGCTTCATTCGGGGCTTCCCTGTTTCCTCGCCCTGGCCCGCGCCAGCGCGGCCAGCACGGGGTTGCCCGGGGTGGCCGCGGCATCCACTGCCGCCTTGCGTGCGGCGATCTCGGCCTCCTGCGCTGCGCGCTCGCGCGCCAGCCGTGCCTCACGGCGCTGGAAATGCGCTCGCGCCGCATCGGTGCGGGCGGGATCGTCCACCCAGGCCGGCGGCATCGGTTCGAGCACGATGCAATCCACGGGGCAGGCCGGCACGCACAGTTCGCAGCCGGTGCAGTCGTCGATCAGCACGGTGTGCATCAGCTTGGCCGCGCCGACGATGGCATCGACCGGGCACACCTGGATGCACTTGGTGCAGCCGATGCAGTCGGCCTCGACGATGCGTGCCAGCGTGCGCGGCTTTTCCACGCCGTGGTCGGGATCGAGCGCGAGTATCGGCTGATCGAGCAAGGCGGCGAGCCTGGCGATGCCGGCGGCGCCGCCCGGTGGGCAGCGGTTGATCGGTGCCTCGCCGCGCGCGATCGCCTCGGCGTACGGACGGCAGCCGTGGAAGCCGCACTGCTCGCACTGGGTCTGCGGCAGGATTGCGTCGATGCGGGTGGCGAGAGTGTCGATCGGTTCGCTCATGTGTGGTGGGCGGTCGGGGCGATCGCCGATCCGATACTGCCGTGTTCCCGCTTCTGGAGTCTGCCCATGAAAGTCTTCCCGCTGAAACGCGCGCCGCTGAACGTCGCTTCGCTGCTGCTGGCCGCCGCCATCGGTGCGGTCGGTTCGCTCGCGCTGGGCTACGTGGGTCCGGCGCGTGCCGGCACCGCGCCGGCCGGAGCGCCCGAAAGCGTCACCGTCTTTTCGACGCCCACTTTGGCATGTGCAAGGACCACCTCGTCGGCCAGCTCACCCAGTCGCATGGCGATAGCCCCATCTCGCTATCCGTAGTTTCTACGGCCCAGGCTCCTAGCGCTACATGGACATGGCGCCATACAACGAGAAGGCGACCTGGTCGGCGTGTTCGTTACCTACAGCCGCCGTTGAACGGGCCTCAGCGCACCGTGGCGCCGGGCCTGGCGCCGGCGTCGGCGTCGAGCAGGAACAGGTCGCTGCCGCCCTCACCGGCCGACAGGATCATTCCCTCGGACAGACCGAAGCGCATCTTGCGCGGCGCCAGGTTGGCAATGAACACCACGTTGCGGCCCACCAGTTTCTCCGGCTCGCCGTAGGCGGCGCGGATGCCGGAGAAGATCTGCCGCGTGCCCAGCGGACCGGCGTCCAGCTCGAAGCGCAGCAGCTTGTCCGAACCTTCGACGAATTCGCACACGGTGACCTTGCCCACGCGCAGGTCGAGCCTGGCGAAATCGTCGATACCGATGGTGGCGGCCGTGGTGGCGGCCGTGGCGGCGGAAGCGGGGGCGGGCGTGGTGTCGGTCATGGCTTTCTTCGCTTGCTTGGGTTTTTCGGTGGGAGCGGGCGTGCCGGCGGGGGTGCCGAGCGACTCCTTCGAGGCTTCGATCATGGCTTCGATCTGCTTCGAATCGAGGCGGCCGAGCAGCGGCTCGAAGGGCGCGATGATGTGGTTGTGCAGCGGTGCGCGGGCGCTGTCGAAATCGATGATCGGCGCCGCCAGGAACTGCTCGGCGGCGGCCACGGTGGCGGGCAGGATCGGCTTGAGCAGGCCGCCGAGCAGGCGGAACGCGGCAATCGCGAACGAGCACACCTGATGCAGCTCGACCCGGCGCGACTCGTCCCTGGCCAGCGTCCACGGCGCGGTGGCGGCGATGTGGCCGTTGACCAGGTCGGCCATCAGCACGAAGCGGCGGGTGACTTCGGCGAACTGGCCCTGATCGTAGAGCTCGGCGAGGCCGTCGTAGTGTTCCTGCAGCCGGTTCCACAGGGCGGTTTCGGTGGGGCCGAAGCGCTCGGCCAGCCGCCCCTCGAAGAACTTGTGCACGAAGCCCGCGGTGCGGCTGGCGATGTTCACCCACTTGCCGACCAGGTGCGAGTTCACGCGCTCCTCGAAGGCCTTCAGGTCCAGATCCACGTCCACTGGGGCGTCGTCGAGCATGGTGGCGAAGTAGTAGCGCAGGCACTCCGGGTTCAGTCCGGCGTCCAGGTAGGTGCGCGCCTGGATGAAGGTGCCGCGCGACTTGGACATCTTCGCGCCGTTGACCGTGAGGTAGCCGTTGACGTGCAACGCGGTGGGCGTGCGAAAGCCCGCGCCGTGCAGCATCGCCGGCCAGAACAGGCCATGGAAGTTGATGATGTCCTTGCCGATGAAGTGGTGCATCTCGGCGGCGCTGTCGGGCGCCAGGAAGTCGTCGAAGCTCAGTCCGGTCCGGTCGCACAGCGCCTTGAAGCTGGCCAGGTAACCCACCGGCGCGTCCAGCCACACGTAGAAGAATTTGCCCGGCGCGTCGGGAATGGGGAAGCCGAAGTAGGGCGCGTCGCGCGAGATGTCCCAGTCCTTCAGGCCACCGTCCAGCCATTCGCGCAGCTTGGCCGCCACGCCGCTGTTGGCCACCGCCTGACCGTTCGAGTACTTGCCGGCGAACCAGTCGCGCAGCAGGCCATCGAACTTCGACAGCTGGAAGAAGTAGTGCTCCGAATCGCGCAGTACCGGCGTGGCGCCGGACATCACCGAATACGGGTTGATCAGGTCGGTGGGCGCATAGGTGGCGCCGCAGTGCTCGCAGTTGTCGCCGTACTGATCGGGCGTCTTGCACACCGGGCAGGTGCCCTTGATGTAGCGGTCCGGCAGGAACATCTGCTTGTCCGGATCGAACAGCTGCTGGATGTCGCGCCTGGCGATGGCGCCGCCGTCGCGCAGGCGCGTGTAGATCAGCGAGGCGAGTTCTCTGTTCTCGTCCGAATGGGTACTGTGGTAATGGTCGAAGCTGAAGTGGAAATCGGCGAAATCGGCCTCGTGGCCGGCACGGATTTCCGCGATGAAGGTTTCCGGCGACAGGCCGGCCTTTTCGGCGGCGAGCATGATCGGCGTGCCGTGCGCGTCGTCGGCGGACACGAAATGCACCTCGTTGCCCATCATTCGCTGCGCCCGCACCCATATATCGGTCTGGAGGTAACCCAGCAGATGACCCAGGTGAAGCGGACCATTGGCATAGGGCAGGGCATGGGTAACGAGGAGGCGACGGCTCATGGCAGCTTGCTTGGCTTGAGTGGCCGAACATTATGGCATGGACGTCCAAATCGACCGGCCCTGTCGCGGCGTGTCCATGCCACGAAAAAGCCCGCCGGTGGGCGGGCTTGTCGGGTGAGCGAGAGGGGCGTGCCTTACGGCTGGCGTTCCCACACCTGCGAGCGACCGAGCAGGGCGAAGCCTATGTAGCCGTGCACGTCGAGCTTCTGGCCGCCGTCGAGCATCTTGAGTCGCACCTTGTAGACCTTGCCGGTCTTCGGGTCGAGGATCTTGCCGCCGTCCCACACGTCGTCGTCTTTGGTGACGCCCCACATGATGGTCATGCCTTCGATCGGCTGGTTCTTGCGCGCGCCGTCGCACTTCTTGCAGACCGGGTTCGGGCCCTCCTCGGAGTTGAGCACCTTGACCACCTTGGCCTGCAGTTCACCGTTGTTGTCGGTGATCTCGACGATGGACTTGGGCTGGTGGGTCTCGTCGTCGATGGTCTTCCAGGTACCGACCGGCGCGTCGGTGGCGGCGAAGGCGGAGCCGGCGATCAGCAGCAGGCCGGTGGCGAGGGTGAAGCGGGACAGCAGTCTCATGGTGGTCCTCCCGTACGAAAGCGTATGGGGCGAGCGTGCCGAGCCCCCCGGAGCGGGTCAAGCTGCATTGCGCAAGACCCCGATCGACGGCATTGCGCCCTGATCTGGCGCAGCCGGGCACGCGATGGAGGCTGGCATAATCGTGGACCCCTCCCCCCAAGGCATGCCCCATGACGCAGGCAAATGAAGCCCTGGTGCGCCGCATCCTCGGCGACCTGACTGACCCCCACACCGGCGCGTCGCTGGCCGACACCGTGCGCGCCATCGGCGTGGACGGCGATCGCGTGTCGGTCGACCTCCAGCTCGGCTATCCGGCGGCCACGGCGCACGAGGCGCTGGCCGCGCGGGTACGCGAGGCGCTGCAGGCTGAGCCGGGCATTGCCGCGGCGACGGTCTCCGTCAGCAGTCGCGTGCAGGTGCACAAGGTGCAGGGCCAGCTGGCGCCGCTGGCGAACGTGAAGAACATCATCGTGGTCGCCTCGGGCAAGGGCGGCGTGGGCAAGTCCACCGTGTCGGTGAATCTCGCGCTGGCGCTGGCGGCGGAGGGCGCCAAGGTGGGCATTCTCGACGCCGACATCTACGGCCCCAGCCAGCCGCGCATGCTGGGCATCAGCGGCAGGCCGCAGTCGCCGGACGGCAAGAGCATCGTCCCGATGCAGGCACACGGCCTGCAGGCGATGTCGATCGGCTTCCTGGTCGACGAGGAGACGCCGATGATCTGGCGCGGCCCGATGGTCACCCAGGCGATGATGCAGTTGCTCAACGATTCGCGCTGGGAATCGCTGGATTACCTCGTGGTCGACCTGCCGCCGGGTACCGGCGACATCCAGCTCACGCTGGCGCAGAAGGTGCCGGTGGCCGGCGCGGTGATCGTCACCACGCCGCAGGACATCGCCCTGCTCGATGCGCGCAAGGCGCTGAAGATGTTCGAGAAGGTGGAGGTGCCGGTGCTCGGCGTGGTGGAGAACATGGCCACCCACGTGTGCTCGGCCTGCGGCCACGAGGAGCACATCTTCGGCGAGGGCGGCGGCCAGCGCATGGCCGACCAGTACGGCGTGGCCTGCCTCGGCTCGCTGCCGCTGGACATCCGCATCCGCGAGCAGGCCGACGGCGGCAATCCGACCGTGGTGGCGATGCCCGAATCCGACCTTGCCGCGCGCTATCGCGAGATCGCCCGCAACGCGGCGGGGCGTTTGTCGCGCCAGCCGCGCAACAAGGCGCTGGGCCTGGGCAAGATCGTGGTGCAGGGCGCGCCGGCGGCGTGAGCGGGGCGCGCCATCCCATCCGGCAGGAGCGTCGCGGCTGAAGCCGCTCCCGCAAGGGGGCCGCAGCCCGGCCGTCCGGGTCCATGGTATTTTTCGCCTCTTTCCCGGATCGCCGGGCCAAGCAAAGACGACCGGAGCGCGCGTGAGCATCAAACCCGACAAGTGGATCCGCCGGATGGCCGAGCAGCACGGCATGATCGAGCCGTTCGAGCCGGGCCAGGTGAAGCTGCGCGACCAGCAGAAGCTGATCTCCTACGGTACCTCCAGCTATGGCTACGACGTGCGCTGCGCGCGCGAGTTCAAGATCTTCACCAACATCAACTCCACCATCGTCGATCCGAAGGCGTTCGACCCCACGAGTTTCGTCGACGTCGAGGCGGACGTGTGCATCATCCCCCCCAACTCGTTCGCGCTGGCGCGCACGGTGGAATACTTTCGCATTCCGCGCTCGGTGCTCACCGTGTGCCTGGGCAAGAGTACCTATGCGCGCTGCGGCATCATCGTCAACGTGACCCCGCTGGAGCCGGAGTGGGAAGGTCACGTGACGCTGGAGTTCTCCAATACCACGCCGCTGCCGGCACGCATCTACGCCAACGAGGGCGTGGCGCAGATGCTGTTCTTCGAATCGGACGAGGAATGCGAGACCAGCTACAAGGATCGCGGCGGCAAATACCAGGGCCAGCAGGGCGTGACCCTGCCGCGCACCTGAACCCCCGCTCACTCACCCCCGACGCCACCGCCCGCCGGCGCTACACTCGCCCGCTGCCACACATGCCCTGCAGGAGATCCGCATGATCCGTCTTTCCACCCTCACTGGCCGCCTGGTTGCCGGCGCCATGCTGGCCGGCGCACTACTCCTCACCGGTTGCCATCGCGGCGACGTCAAGGCGGAGGTGGCGGCGATCCGGGCGCAGCAGCATTTCGACATGGTGATCCAGGCGTACAAGAGCGGCCAGTTCATGCTGGAAGACGGTGCCGTGCTCAGCGCGATCGACACCGGCAGCCACTTCGCCTACCTGAAGGACGTGGGCAAACTGCCCAAGACCGTCCTGCTGACGCCCAGCGACGACTCCAAGGTGCGCAAGCAGCACCTGGAATACATGGCGCGCATCGCGCTCGACTACGGCGTGGTGGTGTACTACGACGACGGCGGCCAGCTGAAGCAGATCAACCCGCAGGAAACCAAGGCGCGCGCGCTGGAGGACTACCACGCCCCGGTGAAGATGAACGACGAGCAGAAGCGCAAGAGCGCGGCCGGCAGCAGCATCGAGGACCAGTCGCGCGGCTACTGATCGACCGCTGCCGTCGTCCGGCACGATCGTCTACCCACGATCGTCTAGCTGATCGTGCCGGCGGCGGCGCGGATGTCCGCATCGGTGGATGCGGCCACGCGCAGGGCGATCGCCAGTCCGCGCGTCACGTCCTCCAGCGCCATGCTCGGCGCGTGTGCATGCCGTACCGCCTGGTCGGGCAGCAACGGGATGTGGATGAAGCCGCTGCGCACGCCGCGCTGGCGCGCGGTGAAATGCGCCATGGCGTAGGCGGCGTGGTTGCAAACATAGGTGCCGGCGGTGTTGGAGATTTCCGCGGGCAGGCCCGCCGCATGCAGGGCGACCAGCATCGCCTTGATCGGCAGGGTCGAGAAATACGCCGCGGGGCCGTCCGCCAGCACCGGCACGTCGATCGGCTGCGCGCCCGCGTTGTCGGCGATGCGCGCGTCGGCCACATTGATCGCCACGCGCTCGATCGACAGCCGGCTGCGCCCGCCGGCCTGTCCCACTCCCAGCACGATGGCCGGATGCACCTCGCGCAGCGCGGCTTTCAGCACCACCAGCGAGCGGGCGAATTCGGTGGGCAGCTGGCGCGCCACCACCCGATGCCCGGCGAGGCGCCGACCGTGCAGGGCGCGCGCCGCCTCCCACGAGGGGTTGACGGTCTCCCCGCCGAACGGGTCGAAGCCGGTCAGCAGGATGCGGGGAAGGGTCGATGCCATGTGCGGTTCGCCTCGTCGATCATCGGAACACCAGCAGCGCCATCAGGCCGAGGTTGAAGGCCAGCAGCAGCAGCGCCGTCCACACCTGTGCGCGGATCACCCCGTACGGCGAGCGCAGTTCCAGCAGCGCGGCCGGCACCAGGTTGAAGTTTGCCGCCATCGGCGTCAGCAGCGTGCCGCAGTAGCCGCACAGCATGCCCAGTGCGCCGAGCACGGCCGGGTTCGCGCCGTAGCGTTGCACCAGCAGCGGCAGGCCGATGCCGGCGGTCATCACCGGGAACGCGGCAAACGCATTGCCCATGATCACGGTGAACAGCACCATGCCCAGCGCGTAGGCGAGCAGGCAGGCCATCGCGCTGCCGGCAGGCAGCCAGTCGGTGGTGAGCTGGGCGATCGCGTCGCCCACGCCGCTGCGGGTGAACACCTGGCCGAGCGCGGCCAGCAGCACCGGCAGCAGCGCGGCCCAGCCCATGGTGTCGAGCAGCCGGCGACCTTCCGCGAGGCCGCGGGACGGTGCATTGCCGGTCACCGCGCTGGCCGCGAACAGCGCCAGCAGGCAGGCCAGCGCCAGTCCGGTCAGGGTCATCTGGGCGGGGGCGAACAAGCGTGCGCCGTGCCAGTGCAGCCGGTCGCCGCCCAGCGCCACGACCACGGTCACCAGGGGAATCAGCAGCGCCGGCAGCAGCAGCCGGTGGCCCAGCCGCTGGGCCGAGGCCTGCCGCTGCGCCGGCGTGCTCTGCTCTACCGGGCGGCGATGGCCGAGCCGGGGCGCGATCAGCGCCAGCGCGATCACCGCCGCCCCGGCGACCTGCGCCGGCAGCAGCTGCCCGGCCTGCGCCGCGCGAAGCACCGCCCCGCCGCTGCCGAACAGGGCCGCAAGGATCAGCCAGAACGCGCCGCGCCACGGCTCGCGCTCGCGCAGGTTGCGCCAGCCGGTATAGGCCATGAACAGCGCCAGCAGCAGGTGCGCCTGTTCGATCTGCAGCATCGCTCAGCCTCCCTGCCGCCCGGCCTGCCGGCGGCGCAGGTATCGCTGGTACAGCACGATCCGCGTGCTGTGGATCGCGAACGCCGCGAACGCCGTGGGCAGTGCCCACAGCGCGATCGACAGCGGCGTCAGCGCGATCCCGTGCTGGTCGTAGAAGCCCTGGATCAGCAGCACCGCGCCCAGCGCGATGAACACGTCCTCGCCGAAAAACAGTCCCACGTTGTCGGTGGCCGCGGCGAGCGCGCGCAGGCGGTCGCGCTCGTCGTCCGGCAGCGCCGGATCGATGCGTTCGGCCGCCGCCTCGGCCATCGGTGCGAGCAGCGGGCGCACCGTCTGCGCCGGACCGGCCACGCTCTGCAGGCCGATCATCGACAGCAGCTGGCGCCCCAGCAGGTAGCCGATCAGCAGCCGCGCCAGGGTCATGCCGCGCATCCGCGCCATCCAGCGCTGCGCGTGCTCGCGCAGGCCGGCGCGTTCGAGCAGGCCGATCGCCGGCAGGGTGAGGATGATGATCAGCAGGATCCGGCTGGAGGCGAAGCTGGTGCCGAGCAGGGCCAGCAGGTCGGGCACCGCCATGCCCGACAGCAGGCCGCTGGCCAGTGCCGCGGTGACCACCACCAGCACCGGGTTGAAGCGCAGCACGAAGCCCAGCGCGATCAGCGCGACGCCGAGCAGGGGCCAGTAGTTCATCGCGTGGATTCCCGTTTCGCGCTCATGCCGCCGCGGGCGCCGCGATGCGCAGGCCGGCCGCTTCCAGCGCGGCGCGCAGCCGGCGCGCGAAGTCCACCGCGTGCGCGCCGTCACCGTGCAGGCACAGCGTGTCGGCCGTGAGCGCCACGCGCTGGCCGTCCACCGCGATCACCTCGCCGTGTTGCGCCATGCGCAGCGCCTGCGCGGTGGCCGTGTCGGCGTCGTCGATCACCGCGTCGGGCTCGCGCCGCGGCTGCAGCGAGCCGTCGGCGCGGTAGCGGCGGTCGGCGAAGGCTTCGGAGACCACGCGCAGTCCGGCGGCGCGACCCGCCTCCAGCAGGACCGAGCCGGCCAGGCCGAACAGCGCCAGCGCGGGATCGAACGCGCGCACGGCGTCGGCGATTGCCGCGGCCAGCGCGCGGTCGCGCGCGGCCATGTGGTACAGCGCGCCGTGCGGCTTGACGTGGGCGACGGTGGCGCCGGCCGCGCGGGCGAAGGCATGCAGCGCGCCGAGCTGGTACAGCGTCATGGCGTGCACCTCGGCGGGCGTCACCGCCATCTCGCGGCGACCGAAGCCCTGCAGGTCGGGCAGCGACACGTGCGCGCCGATCGCCACGCCACGCTCCACCGCCAGCGCCACCGTGCGCTGCATGATCGCCGGATCGCCGGCGTGGAAGCCGCAGGCGACGTTGGCCGAACTGACCAGCGCCAGCAGCGCGGCGTCCTCGCCCATGTGCCACGCGCCGAACGATTCGCCGAGGTCGCAGTTGAGGTCGATGCGGTTCACGTCAGCGGGACTCCCCTCGATCGATCACGCGCTGCACCAGATGCCGCAGCCGCTGCTCGCGTTCGTGCTGGCGGGCCAGCGCCTGCTCCAGCGAGGCGGCCTCGAAGCATACGTCATCGCCGGGCCGGCGCTGGGCCATGCGCGGCAGGTCCGCCGCCGCCACCTGGCCGATGCGCGGATAGCCGCCGGTCACCGGCGCCTCGGCCATCAGCACGATCGGCTGGCCGGACGGCGGCAGCTGCACGGTGCCCGGCAGCACGGCGGCGGAGACCAGCTCCAGCGGCGCGCGCAGGTGCAGCGCCGGGCCATCGAGCCGGCTGCCGGTGCGGTTGCTCGATGCGCTCACCCGGAACCGCGCGCCGTGCAGCCGGCGGCGCGCGGCGTCATCCAGCGCGTCGGCGTGGCTGCCGGGCACCAGCGCGATCGGCGTCATGGCGAAGTCGAACCACGGCTGCGGGTCCACGCCCCAGCGGCTCGCTTTCACGCGGTGGATGGGAGCCATGCCGGACGCCGTACCGATCGGCAGCACGTCGCCGGCGCGCAGCGCGCGTCCGCCGAGCGGGCCGATCCGCGCGTGCAGGTCTTCGCTGCGGCTGCCGAGCACCGGCTCGGTGGCGATGCCCCCGCGCAGCGCCAGGTAGCTGCGGCAGCCCTGTCGCATGCCGCCCAGGCGCAGCGTGCTGCCGGCGGGCGCGTCCACCGCGGTCCACGGCGGCAGGGCGATGTCGTCGAGGCGGGCGTCGATGGGTGCGCCGGTGAGCGCGAGCCGGGTGGCGCGCTCGATCACCAGCACCGGGCCGCGCAGGGTGATTTCCAGCACCGCCTCGCCGTCGGTGTTGCCGACCAGCGCGTTGCCGAGCCGCCAGGCCGGCCGGTCCATCACGCCGGCGCGGCCCAGGCCGAGCGCGGCATGGCCGGGGCGGCCGCCGTCCTGCACGGTGGTGAGCAGGCCCGCCTGCAGCACCCGCAGGCTCACGCGTCGCGCTCCTGCAGGGCGTCGAAGCGCGCGGCGTCGATGGCCTCGAAGCGCACCCGGTCGCCGGGCCGCAGCCGCGACGGCGGGGTGGCGCGCATGTCGAACAGGCCCAGCGGCGTGCGGCCGATCAGCTGCCAGCCGCCGGGCAGGGCGTCGGGATAGATGCCGGTCTGCGCACCGCCGATCGCCACGCTGCCGGCCGGCACCCGCGCGCGCGGATCGGCGCGTCGCGGCACCGCCAGCCGCGGATCGAGCCCCAACAGATACGGAAAGCCCGGCGCGAAGCCCAGCATCGCCACGCGGTAGCGGCCGGCCGCATGACGCGCGATCACCTCGGCCTCGCCCAGCCCGGCGTGCCGCGCCACCGCGCCGAGATCCGGCCCGTTCGCGCCGCCGTACAGCACCGGGATCACCAGCTCGCGCGCCGGCGCATCGGCGACATCGGTCGCGGCCAGCACCTCGGTCACCGCCGCGCTCACCCGCGCGTGCGGCGTGTCGCCGGCACCGCCGCACCACGCCGACGGTTCGAAGCGCAGCAGCAGGCTGGCGCAGGCGGGCACGCATTCGAGCGACGGCAGCTGCCGCGCGATCGCCGTCGCGGCCGCCAGCACGCGGGCGCTGGTCGCCTCGTCGATGGTGCCGCCGAAGTGCAGCAGCAGTGCGTCCTCGGCCAGCGCCTCGTCGCGGATCGGTGCGATCACGATGCCTCAGTCTCCGGATTCGGCGAGCCGCTGGCGCAGCGCGGCGATCCTGGCTTCCAGCGAGGCCGCTTCGTACGGCTGCGCCGCGCCGCTGCCCCACACCGGGCCGGGCCAGGCCGCATCGCCGACCACGCGCGCGACGAGGTGCACGTGCAACTGGCGCACGATGTTACCCAGCGCGCCGAGGTTGACCCGGTCGCAGGGCGCCACGTCACGCAGAACCGCAGTGGCGAAGCGAATCTCCCGCCACAGCTGGTCCTGGTCGGTCCGGTCGAGATCGTGGATCTCGCTCCTGTCGGCCCGCCGCGGCACCAGCAGCAGCCAGGCGAAACGCGCGTCGTTCATCAGGCGCGCGCTGCACAGCGGCAGCTCGATCACCGGTACCGAGTCGGCGGCGAGCCGGGCATCGAGCACGAACGGTGTACTCATGCCGCGCCGCCCAATTCGCGCGCGAAGAAGTCCAGCGTGCGCTGCCAGGCCAGTTGCGCGCTGGGCGCGTGGTAGGCGTGCGGGTCGACGTCGCGGTTGAAGGCGTGGCCGGCGGGATAGGCATGGACGTCCATCCGCGGCAGCTTCTCGCGATGCAGTTGCACCGTCTCGGGCGGGATCGACGGGTCGTTCTCGCCGAAGTGGAACAGCACCGGCGCCCTGGGCACCTCGTCGAGATAGGCCGGGTTGCGCGCGCCGTAGTAGCTCACCGCGGGCAGGCCCAGCCGCTGGGCGGCGCGCAGTGCCACGGTGCCGCCCCAGCAGAAGCCGACCACGCCGATGCGCCCGGCCGAGGCGATCGCTTCGGCCGCGCTGGCCACGTCGTCCACCGCCAGCTCGATGCCGACCTCGGCCACCAGCGTGCGGCCCCTGCTGAAGCCGGCCTCGTCGTAGGCCAGCTCCACGCCGCTTTCGACGTGGTCGAAGAAACACGGGGCGACGGCCACGTAGCCGGCCTCGGCGAAGCGGTCGGCCACGGCGCGGATGTGCTCGTTCACGCCGAAGATCTCCTGCACCACCACGATGCCGCCGCGCGGCGTGCCGGCGGGCCGGGCGAGGTAGGCGCCGATGCAGTGCAGGCGGGTGGTGTTGAGGTGGATGGACTGGCCCATGCGTGATTCCGTCAGCCGATGTGCTCGGCGAAGAACGCCAGCGTGCGCGCCCACGCCAGCTCGGCGCTCGCCGCGTCGTAGCTGGCGCGGCGGTCGCAGTTGAAGCCGTGGTCGGCGTCGTACTCGTACAGCGGGGCGTCGGGATTGGCCGCGGCCACCTTGGCGCGGTCGTCGGCGCTGATATGGGCGTCCTTCAGTCCGTAGTGGAACATCAGCGGCGCCCTGGCCGGGCGGCCGACGAAGTGCGTGTTGCCGCCGCCGTAGTAGCTCACGCCGGGCAGGCCCAGTTCGATGGCGGCGGCATAGGCCACCGTGCCGCCCCAGCAGAAGCCCACCGTGCCGACCCTGCCGGCGTGGGCGATGTACTTGGCGGCGGCCGCCACGTCCTGCAGCGGGCGCTCGAAGCCGACCTGGCCCATCAGCGCGATGCCCTGACTGATGCCGCCCGCGTCGTAGCCGAGCTCCACGCCCGGCTGCACCGCGTCGAACAGCGCAGGTGCGATCGCGGTGTAGCCGGCCGCGGCGACGCGATCGGCGACGTCGCGAATGTGCTCGTTCACGCCGAAGATCTCCTGGATCACCACGATGCCGCCGCGGGTTGGGTTTGCCGGCTCGGCGAGGTACGCGCCGATCGGGGTGTCGCTGTGGAGGGTGATCATCTGACCCATGGCAATGTCCTTGGCTGAGGGTGGGAATGGTTCGGCGCCGCAGCATCGTGCGAAGGGCCAGGCGCCAGGCGAAAAGCCGCAAAGGATAAGGATAGCGAGGCCGCCGTCAGAGGGGAGTCAGACATTCGGCGCAGGCGGCTGCGGCGCCTGGTCGCGGTACAATTGCTGGTTGCTTCTTTCGGTCGTCCGCCATGTCCACGCCCGCACCCGCCCAGAAGATCGGTTTCGTCAGCCTCGGCTGCCCCAAGGCGCTGGTCGACTCCGAGCGCATCCTCACCCAGCTCAAGGTCGAGGGTTACCAGATCGTGCCCAGCTACGACGCCGCCGACGCGGTGGTGGTGAACACCTGCGGCTTCATCGACGCGGCGGTGCAGGAGTCGCTGGACGCGATCGGCGAGGCGCTGCACGAGAACGGCAAGGTGATCGTCACCGGCTGCCTGGGCAAGCGCGAGGCGCTGATCCGCGAGGCCTATCCGGACGTGCTCTCGATCAGCGGCCCGCAGGACTACGCCAGCGTGATGAGCGCGGTGCACGCGGCGCTGCCGCCCTCGCGCAACAAGTTCCTCGACCTGGTGCCGGACACCGGCGTGAAACTGACGCCGAAGCACTACGCCTACCTGAAGATTTCCGAGGGCTGCAACCACCGCTGCAGCTTCTGCATCATCCCGTCGATGCGCGGCGACCTGGTCTCGCGGCCGGTCGACGAGGTGCTGCGCGAGGCCGAGCGGCTGGCGAAAGGCGGCGTGAAGGAGCTGCTGGTGATCTCGCAGGACACCAGCGCCTACGGCGTGGACGTGAAGTACGCCGAGCACCGGTGGCGCGACAGGAGTTACCGCACGCGGATGACCGAGCTGTGCGAGGGTCTGTCCGAGCTGGGCGTGTGGACGCGCCTGCACTACGTCTACCCGTACCCGCACGTGGACGAGCTGATGCCGCTGATGGCCGCGGGCAGGATCCTGCCCTACCTGGACATTCCGTTCCAGCACGCCAGCCCGCGCATCCTGAAATTGATGAAGCGCCCGGGCAACATCGAAAAGACGCTGGAGCGCATTCGCGACTGGCGCAAGGCGGTGCCGGACCTGACCCTCCGCAGCACCTTCATCGTCGGCTTCCCCGGCGAGACCGACGCCGAGTTCGAGGAACTGCTCGACTTCCTGCGCGAGGCCGAGCTCGACCGCGTGGGCGCGTTCACCTACTCGCCGGTGGACGGCGCCCGCGCCAACGAGCTGCCCGATCCGGTGTCCGAGGAGCTGAAGGAGGATCGCCTCGAGCAGTTCATGGCGGTGCAGGCGGAAATCTCCGCCGCCAGGCTGCAGCGCAAGGTGGGCCGCACGATCACCGTGCTGGTCGACGAGGCCAATGAAGCGGGCGCGGTGGCGCGTTCGTCGGCCGATGCGCCGGAGATCGACGGCAGCGTGCTGATTTCCTATCGACAACCCGCCGACGGCCAGCAGCTCAAGCCCGGCCAGTTCGTGCAGGTGGTGGTGGAGTCGGCCAGCGAGCACGACCTGCACGCGCGTCTGGCGCAGCCCGTGCTGCCGGTGGTGTGAAGAAGCGGCAGCGGTACGTCGCCCCGGCGCGCGAGGCGGTCGATCCGGCCGCGTGCTCGCCGATCCGCTGGAGCTGCGTCCGCTGCCGCTGTCGGGCATCCCCGGTTGGCATCCGCACAATGGCGAGGAAGCGTTCCATCGCACGGCATCGTGCCACCAGCCTCTCAGTCGTCGTAGCGTACGGCCAGCACCGCGAAGGCGGTCGGGCCGCCGGGCAGCTCGGCGGAAAACTCGTCGTCCACCCGCTTCTTCAGCACCGCCCGGGCAAGCGGCGAGTCGATGCTGATCCAGCCCAGCTTGGCGTCGGTCTCGTCCGGGCCGACGATGCGGTAGTGCAGCGTTTCGCCGGAGTCGAGATGCTCCAGCTCGATCCGCGCACCGAAGAACACCGCGTCGCGGTCCGACGGCGCGCCTTCGGCCACCTTCAGCGCGGGGATGCGCTTGCTGAGGTAGCGCACGCGACGGTCGATCTCGCCCAGCTGCTTCTTGCGATAGGTGTACTCGGCGTTTTCCGAGCGGTCGCCTTCGGCCGCGGCGGCGGCAAGCGCCTTGACCACCTCCGGGCGCAGGGTGTGCCACAGGTGGTCGAGCTCGGCCTTCAGTCGCTCGAAGCCGGCGCGCGTGATGATGGCCGTGGATGACGGCGAGGGCGGACGCCAGCGACTCATGCGCGGTTTTCCGACTGCAGCTGGCGGATGCGTGCGAGCAGCTCGCCGTGCTGCGGGTGGTCGGCCCAGGCGGACGCCACGCGGCCGAGCAGCACGCTGGCTTCGAGCGGCTGGCCTTCGGCCTCCAGCTCGCGGGCGGCGATCAGCGCCACCGCGGGCGCGCGGCCGTCGCGCGGCCAGCTGGCCAGCCAGCGGCGGCAGAGTTTCAGCGCGGTGCGGCGCATCCCGCTGCGCGCGGCCAGTTCGATAAGTGCGCCGGCGTTGCCGGGATCGTCGGGGAGGAAATCCGGATCGATCGCGACGCAGTCCTGCAGCATCGCCAGCGCCTTGCGCGGTTCATCGTTCGCCACCAAGGCGGCGATGCGGATCTGCCCGTGCACCAGCAGCGCGTCACGCAGGTTCTGCCGGCGCAGCAGGTCGCGGTAGGCCTGGTGCAGTTCGGCGGGCGCTTCACGATCCTGCAGTCGCGGCACCAGCAGGCGGGTTGCGGCCATCGGGTCGTGCGCAGCCAGTTCCCGGGCGTGGTCGAGCAGGCGCTGGTCGTCGTTGCTGCCCAGTGCTTCGGCCAGCACCTCGGCCTCCGGCGTGAGGCCGAAGTGTTCGTGGCGGCGGTGGATCATCGCGCCCATCAGGTGGAAGCCGAGCACGATCAGGTAGCCGCAGGCGAAGGTGAACAAAGGCAGCGAGAGCAGGCGCGGCAGTTGGGCGGTGACCAGCGAGGCGAGCACCACCAGGATGCCCACCAGCACATTGATGCCGACAGGCAGCAGGTACGCCCAGCCGAAGCGCCGGATGATCTGGCCCCAGTACAGCGGATTCAGTGCCGGCAGCAGGCTGCCGTCGAAGGCCAGCGCCATGTCGATCGCCGGCAGCGCCAGTGCCACCGCCAGCAGCATGGGCCAGAACAGCTCGGGCGCGAACGACGGCACCAGCAGACAGCACACGGCGGCCAGCACGTGCACCAGGGTCAGGCCCCAGGCTGCCCGCTCGCTGTCGCCCAGGCCTACCTCGGGCGGCTCGGCGAAACCGTTGGCGGTGTGCAGCATGCACTCGGCGGCATAGCGCCAGGTGGCACCCCACACCAGCAGGCTGGCGACGGTACCGAGGAACAGCGGCAGCAGGGCGAGGTAGTGGATCAGCGCCAGCCCGACCAGGGTCGGCAGGGCGGCACCGCGCAGTGGATAGCCCAGGCCCGTGGCGAGGCGCTCGCCGAACGGCGTGGCCGGGTCGACCGCGCGGAAGCGGACGTGGGCAGGTTTCAACGCCTGCCACCGAAGATGCCGCCCAGCACGCCGCACAGGATCCGCCGGCCGGGCCGGTTGCCCATCGTGCGCACGGTCGACTTGCCCGGCACCTCGATCATGCCGTGGCGGTTGCCGTGGCGCGGGTCGAGGCTGGCGCCGGTCGCGTCGTTGCGGCCGATCGGGATCGGGGTCATGGCGCGGTCTCTGCGTGGACAAGTCACGATTCTAACCACCGCCGGTGCGATGGATTGAGTCCGTTGCCGCGCACGGCTATGGTGCTCGTTTCGCCGTTGCCGAAGTACCTCATGTCCGTGCGTTTGCCGCTGTGCCGTTCGCTGTGTGTCGCCGTCTTCACCCTGCTGGCCGGATGCGCCGGAGCCCCGGGCAAAACGCCCGCATCCCCCTCGCTCAACGCGTTGTATGGCCAGCTCGATGCGGCCAGCAAGGGCTACGAGAACGCCTTGCAGCAGGCGCGCGAGGGCGACGACCAGGCCTCGCGCAAGACCCTGGCAGCCGCGCTCGACCAGCTCAAGCAGGCCTCGGCGCAGTGCACCGGCACGCCCGGTTGCGAGCCGCAACGCTTCTACGCGGTATTCGATCGCCTGCTGCGGCTGAAGGACGGCAGCGCGATCGGCGACGAGGGGCTGGAGACGGCCGGTGAGTCGACTTCGCCGGCAGGGCAGGCGGTCGGCGCGGCGGGGCTGCCGCAGGTGCAGCGCAGCGTGACCCTGCTGCACGGGCAGAAGCTGTCCGAACTGATCGCGATGAACGGTCCGGTGAAGGCGGCGCTGGAAATGTGGCTGACCCAGTGGCGTCCGAACCTGATGGATGCATGGGTCAACTATCAGTACATGCGTTTCGAGATGTGGCCGCAGTACCAGAAGGCCGATCTGCCCGAGGCCGTGCTGTTCGGCATCATGGCCAAGGAGTCCGGCGGCAAGGTGCATGCGGTGTCGCGTTCGGGTGCAGCCGGGCCGCTGCAGTTCATGTACGCCACCGGCCTGCGCTTCGGGCTGGGCAGCGACAGCGGCTTCGATACGCGCTTCGATCCGGCCGAGGCGGCCCGCGCCAATGCGCAGTATCTCAACGAGCAGTTGCGCGTGTTCAACAACAACCTCGAACTCACGCTGGCGGCCTACAACGGCGGCGAGGGGCGCATGCGGCGGCTGGCCGGGGATCGTCCCGGGGTGAGTTTCTACGATCCGTCGGTGTACGACGAACTGTCGCCGGAAACCCGTGACTACGTGCCGGCGGTGCTGGCGGCGGCCTGGCTGTTCCTGCATCCGCAGAGCTACAACCTGCGCTTCCCGAAGGTGGACGGCCGACCCGGGCAGGTGACGCTCAAGCGCGTCGCCTCGATCTCCGAACTCACCATCTGCCTGGGCAATGCCGGCGACATGCCGGAAGGCTGGTTCCGCACCCTGCGCAACCTCAATCCCCGCCTCGATCCGCAGATGCAGCAGCCGATCGGTACCACGCTGCACCTGCCCAGGGCGCTGGAGGCGGCTTATGCGTCGCGCTGCGTCGACGGGCCGTGGCCGATCCTTGCCGCCGACCTGCACGACGCAGTGGCGCCGCGGCCGCAGGTGGCGGCCGCGGCGGTGGTGCCCTCGGGAGGGCTGCGCCGTTACCGGGTTCGCGCGGGCGACACGCTGATCGGCATCGTGGGCAAGCTGCGCTGTTCCAGCGTGCGCGAGGTGGCGCGGGTCAACCACCTGCATCGTCACGCGATTCGCGCAGGTCAGGTGCTGACGGTGCCGGGTTGCCGCTGAGCCGCTCGCGGCCGGGAAATCAGGCGGCGGCCGGGGTGTTCATCCAGCTCTCGCCGGTCTCGCCCTCGCGGCGGGTTTCCTTCAGCTCGCGCAGCAGGCGCATGAGCTGGCGGTAGACGGTCTGCAGGCCGCCCAGGCGGGCGTCCTTGGTCTCGTGGTAGGCCACGGCCAGCCACAGCGCGATGCCGCGGATGGCGACCTCGACGTTCTCCGAGCGGGCCCGGGTGTAGCCGATCTCGGTGCCCTGCCCCCAAGGCAGGTAGCGCTCTTCCGGCGGCGTGCCGTACAGATGCGGGAAATCGCAGCGGGTCGCCTGGCCGATCTCACGCAGGGTCAGCGTGCCCAGCCGGCTGCGGTTGTGCCGCGAGAGCGCAGCGATGCTGCGCTGGATATCGCGCAGCTGGCGGCGGAGCTGGCGGGCACGGTTGATGGCGATGAGCTGGGTCAGCAGGCGCATGGCGGTCTCGGACTCGATAGGGTGACGCGGTTTTCGCGCTGAACCGGAGCTTACCCGAGCCGTGGGCACATTTGCACCCAGGGCGTCACAAGATGCCGTCAAGCGGCAAGGGTTTGCCGTGTCAGGTGACGCAATGCGTCACTTCTTCCCGATCCGCTGGCCCACCTTCACCGCCTGCTGGGGGGGCAGCGGGTCCAGTCCGGCGCTGCCGGGCGGCAGCAGCAGGATCACCGTGGAGCCCATGTTGAAGCGCCCCATCTCGGCAAACCGCTCCAGCCGGATGTCGCGGCCGGCAAACGACTTGCGGCGGATGCCGGCCGCGTAGGGCGGAATCACCAGCCCGTCCCACACGGTGGACACGGACGACACCAGGATCGCCCCCACCAGCACCACGGCGAACGGCCCGTGCTCGCCCTCGAAGTGGCACACCAGCCGCTCGTTGCGGGCGAACAGGCGCGGGATCGCCTCCACCGCGAACGGCGCCACGCTGAAGATGCGCCCGGGCACGTGCACGGTTTCGGTCAGCGTGCCGGCCAGCGGCATGTGCACGCGGTGATAGTCGCGCGGTGACAGATAGACGGTGACAAACCGACCGTTCCGATAGGGCGCGGCGGCGGCCTCGTCGCCCAGCAGCTCGGCGGCGGTGTATGACTGCCCCTTGGCCTGGAAGATGCGGCCGTCCACGATGGCGCCGGCCTGGCTGATGCGTCCGTCGGCCGGGCAGAGCAGGGCGTCGGGATCGTGGTCAGGCTCGCGGACGCCGGGCTTCAGTGCACGGGTGAAGAAGGCATTGAAGTGCTCGTAGGCGCAGGGATCCGGCTCGATCGCCTCGGCCATGTCCACCTGGTAGTTGCGCACGATGGTGCCGATCAACCAGTTCTTCCACGGTGCGAACGTCCAGCGCGTGGCCCAGTACACCACCCGCGACAGCGCGCGGTGCGGCAGGATGTATTGCAGGAAGACATTGAAATTCATCGCGCCAGTATAGGAGTGAGGAGTGAGGAGTGAGGAGCGAGGAGTGAGGAGCGAGGAGTGAGGAGCGAGGAGTGAGGAGTGAGGAGTGAGGAGTGAGAGAGGAGCATGGGCTGGCGGCAGGCCGCCTTTCTCTCACTTTTCACTCCTCTTCACTCACTCCTGCCCTGGCTATACTTGCCGGCCCTTCGCTTCGGGTGTCGCCGTGACTGCCGAACTGTCCACCATCATCGACTTCATCCGCTACGGCGCCAGCCGCTTCTCGGCGGCCGGGCTGAGCTTCGGTCACAGCCACGACAACCCGATCGACGAGGCGACGCACCTGGTGCTCGCCGCGCTGCATCTGCCGCCGGATCTGCCGCCGGCCTACGGCACCGGCACCCTGGTGGCCGAGGAGCGCGAGCGCGTGATCGGACTGATCGAGCGCCGCGTCGCCGAGCGCATGCCGGTGGCCTACCTGGTGGGCGAAACCTGGTTTGCCGGCTTGAAATTCAAGAGCGACCGCCGCGCGCTGGTGCCGCGCTCGCCGATCGCCGAGCTGATCGAATCGGGCTTTGCGCCATGGCTGGATCATCGGCATGTGGAACGCGCGCTGGACCTGTGCACCGGCTCGGGCTGCATCGGCATCGCCATGGCCGAGTACAACCCCGACTGGCAGGTCGACATCGTCGACATCAGCCCCGAGGCGCTGTCGCTGGCGCGCGAGAACATCGTGTTCCAGCACGTGGAGGACCGGGTCGAGGCGATCGAGTCCGACCTGTTCGCCGGCGTGCAGGGGCGCCGCTACGACCTGATCGTGTCCAATCCGCCCTACGTCACCGAGGACGAATACGCCGCGATGCCGGGTGAATACCGCCACGAGCCCAAGCTGGGCCTGACCTCCGGCGAGGATGGCCTGGACCTGTGCCTGCGCATGCTCGACGAGGCCGCCGACCATCTCACCGAGGACGGCCTGCTGATCGTCGAGGTGGGCGAAAGCGAGCAGGCGCTGGTCAAGCTGTTGCCGCAGGTGCCGTTCGTGTGGATCGAGTTCAAGGTCGGCGCGATGGGCGTGTTCGTGCTGGAGCGCCGCGACCTGGTCGAGCACGCCGGGGCGATCCACGCCGCCGCCCAGACGCGCCGCTGAGCATTGCGCGACCGGTCGCCAGGACCCGGGCTGTGGCAAGATGCAGTGCAGCATGAAGTCGGGTCGTCCGGCTTCGGCGCTTCGGTCGCCCCGGTAGATCCCGTGTCCAGCAACTCCTTCGGCAAGCTCTTCACCGTCACCACGTTCGGCGAAAGCCACGGTCCGGCCATCGGCTGCGTGGTGGATGGCTGCCCGCCCGGGCTGGCGATCGCGCCGGACGACTTCCGCGCCGACCTGGGCCGCCGCGCCACCGGCCGCACCCGCCACACTTCGCAGCGCCGCGAGGACGACGCCATCGAGATCCTCTCCGGCGTGTACGAAGGACGCACCACCGGCACGCCGATCGCCCTGCTGATCCGCAACACCGACCCGCGCAGCAAGGACTACGGCGACATCGCCGGTACCTTCCGTCCCGGTCACGCCGACTACACCTACTGGCACAAGTACGGCATCCGCGATCCGCGCGGCGGCGGCCGCTCGTCGGCGCGCGAGACCACCATGCGCGTGGCGGCCGGCGTGATCGCCAGGAAGTGGCTGGCCGAGCGCCACGGCGTGCGCGTGCGCGGCTACCTCGCCCAGCTCGGCGAGCTGGTGCCGGCCCGCTTCGATGCCGAGGCGATCGAGCAGAATCCGTTCTTCTGGCCCGATGCCGACCAGCTGCCCGAGCTGGAGCGCTACATGGATGCGCTGCGCAAGTCCGGCGATTCGGTGGGCGCCCGCGTCAACGCGGTCGCCGAGGGCGTGCCGCCGGGCTTGGGCGAGCCGATCTACGGCAAGCTCGATGGCGACCTCGCCGCCGCGATGATGTCGATCAACGCGGTCAAGGGCGTGGAGATCGGCGACGGTTTCGCCGCCGTCGCCCAGCGCGGCACGCAGCATCGCGACGAAATCCATTTGGACGGTTTTACGTCCAATCATGCCGGTGGCATCCTCGGCGGGATCAGCTCCGGCCAGCCGGTGACCGTCTCGGTGGCGTTCAAGCCCACGTCCAGCATCCTCGTCCCCGGCCGCAGCGTGAACCTCGCCGGCGAGCCGGTGGAGGTGGTGACCAAGGGGCGGCACGACCCCTGCGTCGGCATCCGTGCCACCCCGATCGTCGAGGCGATGCTGGCGCTGGTGCTGATGGATCACGCGCTGCGCCATCGCGCGCAATGCGGCGACGTCGGGCCGGTGCGGCCGCTGATTCCCTGATCCGTGGCGCGCGCGATCGGCCCATCCCTGCAGGAACCGGCATGACCAAGCGGTACAAAGTCTGGGTGTCGCGCCCGCTGTTCGTCGAAGCGCTGGCGCGGCTGGACCAGCACGTCGAGCTGGATGCCGAGGCGATCGAGCGCGCACACCCGCCCGAGCAGTTGCGCGAGCGGCTGGCCGGCGTGGATGCGGCCATCATCAGCCTGTCCGATCGCGTCGATGCGGCCACCTTGGCGGGCAATCACCGGCTGCGGGTGATCGCGAACCTGGCGGTGGGCTACAACAATCTGGATATCGACGCGCTTACCCGCGCGGGCGTGCTCGCCTGCAACACCCCGGACGTGCTCAACGAAACCACCGCCGACTACGCGTGGGCGCTGCTGCTGGCCGCGGCCCGGCGCGTCGGCGCGGCAGAACGCTGGCTGCGCGCCGGCCAGTGGACCGGCGCCATGCGCTTCGACGACTGGCTCGGCGTGGACCTGCACGGCAAGACGCTGGGCGTCCTCGGCATGGGCCGCATCGGTCAGGCGGTGGCGCGTCGCGCCAGCGGCTTCGACATGCGCGTGCTGTACCACAACCGCAGCCGGCTGCCCGAGGCCGTGGAGCGCCAGTGCGCCGCCCGCTGGGTGGACCGGGCCGCGCTGCTGCGCGAATCCGATCATCTGGTGCTGGTGCTGCCGTACACGCCGGAAAACCATCACGTGATCGGCGCCGCCGAGCTGGCGCAGATGAAGCGCGGCAGCGTGTTGGTGAACATCGCGCGCGGCGGGCTGGTGGACGAGGCGGCGCTGGCCGCCGCGCTGGTGTCGGGGCAGTTGGCCGCGGCCGGGCTCGACGTTTACGAGGACGAGCCTGCCGTTCATCCGGCGCTGCTGGAGCTCGAACAAGTGGTGCTCAGCCCGCATCTGGGCAGCGCCAGCGCCGATACCCGCCGCCACATGGCGCAGCTGGCGGTCGACAATGTGCTGGCCGGGCTGGGCATCGGTCCGCAGGCGGGCCATCCGCCCACCCCGATCAACCCGCAGGTGCTGCACGCGCGGGGGGTGTTGGACAAAGCGTGATCGGATTCACGATCGCGCGGTTCGCAGGTTGTGTTGCGCACCGCCCCGGCTAGATTCCCGCGGATGCGGGAACGGCAATGGCCCGGCGGCCCTTTCCGATTTTCCTGACAGACAGACGGATCATGAGCAAGAAGAGCAGCTACAAGGTGGCAATGGTCGGTGCGACCGGCGCGGTGGGTGAGACCCTGCTGTCGATCCTGGCCGAGCGCGATTTCCCGGTGAGCGAGCTGGTGCCGCTGGCGAGCGAGCGCTCCGCCGGTGGCCAGGTGGAGTTCGCCGGCAAGAAAGTCACCGTGCAGAACCTCGCCGACTACGACTTCACCGGCGTGGACATCGCATTCTTTTCGGCCGGCGGCTCGGTGAGCCGCGAGCACGCCCCGCGCGCGGCGGCGGCCGGCGCGGTGGTGATCGACAACACCTCCGAGTACCGTTACCAGGACGACATCCCGCTGGTGGTGAGCGAGGTGAACCCGCACGCCATCGCCGACTACACCGTGCGCGGCATCATCGCCAACCCGAACTGCTCGACCATGCAGATGCTGGTGGCGCTGGCGCCGATCCACCGTGCGGTGGGCATCGAGCGGATCAACGTGGCGACCTACCAGTCGGTGTCCGGCGCCGGGCGCTCGGGCATGGAGGAGCTGGGCAAGCAGACCGCCGCGCTGCTCAATTTCCAGGAGGTGGAGCCGGCCAAGTTCTCCAGGCAGATCGCCTTCAACGTCATTCCCCACATCGACGACTTCCAGCCCAACGGCTACACCAAGGAAGAAATGAAGATGGTGTGGGAGACACGCAAGATCCTCGAGGACGCCTCGATCGCGGTGAACCCCACCGCAGTGCGCGTGCCGGTGTTCTACGGACACGCCGAGGCAGTGCACATCGAGACGCGCGACAAGATCACCGCCGAACAGGCACGCGCGCTGCTGGAGCAGGCGCCGGGCGTGGTGGTGATGGACGAGCGCAAGGCCGGTGGTTATCCGACACCGGTGGGCGACGCCGCCGGCAAGGACCCGGTGTTCGTGGGCCGCATCCGCGAGGACATCTCGCACGAGCGCGGGCTGGATCTGTGGATCGTGGCCGACAACATCCGCAAGGGTGCGGCGCTCAACGCCGTGCAGATTGCCGAGCTGCTGATCGAGGACTATCTGTAAGGGTGACTCCATGCCGCGCACGCCCCTGCTGACGGCCCTGTTCGGGCTGATGATTTCCACGGGGGCGGCCGCGGCTGCCGATGGCGCGCACCCGACCGGCGCGGCGCTGCTGCCGGCGGCGTCACCACCCCCCGATCCGGCCACCGTGCAGGCGTCCCTACGGCGCAGCGGTACCGAGCTGGCGCAATTGCAGCGCGACGTGGCGGCGCAGGAGCGCCGCAGCCGCGAGGCAGCCCGGCGGCTGCGCCAGCAGGATCGCCGGCTGGAGCAGTTGCGCCGCCAACTGCAGTCGGTGCAGGCCGGTGCGCAGGCCGGTGCGGGAGTGCAAAACCCGGGGCAATGAGCGGCACGCGCCGGTGAGAAGCAGGCGCAGCAATATCGTGCAAGTATTCGTCGCGCCTATTGTTGATTGGCAGGCATCTAACTAAAGTGACACGTCATTCGGGATGCCGCCGCGTTCTGCGGTGGGTCGGGGAGCGTCACGGGTCGTCCGGGGGAAATACTGATGAATCGTTCGTTGAAGCTGTCCATGCTGCTGGCCTTGGCACTGGGAAGCAGCCAGGCAGTGGCGCTGGAGCTGGGCCAGATCCAGGTCAAGTCGGCGCTGGGCCAGCCGCTGATCGCCGAGATTCCGGTCACCCCCGAGAGCCCCGCGGACCTGCGCAACCTCAGCGCCCGACTGGCCTCCGACGAGGATTTCCTGCGCGCGGGCATCACTGAAGGGCGCGCCCGGGTCCCGCTGAGCTTCTCGATCGTGAACGGGCCGGGCGGCAGCAAGCTGATCCGCATCACCAGTACCGATGCCATCAACGATCCATACCTGGACCTGCTCGTGCAGGTGGACAACGCCGCCGGCAAGAGCGTGCGCGAATACACCATCCTGCTCGATCCGCCTGGCATGGCGGCGAGGCCTCCCGTTCCGCAAGCGGCCGCCCGCCCGCGACGTGCTTCCCCCGCGCAGCGGCCGGCTCCGCCCGCCCCGCGCGCAGCCGCGCCGGCGGCTCCTGCCGTCGGCTCCAGCGTAACGGTGCAGCGCGGTCAGACGCTCTCGGCCATTGCGCAGCAGGTCATGCCGGCGGGCGCGAATCTCAACCAGACCCTGCTGGCCCTGAAGCAGGCCAATCCCGACGCGTTCTATCGCGACAACATCAACGCGCTCAAGAGCGGCGCGGTGCTGCGCGTGCCCACCGCCGACGAGGCGCGTGCCATGACGGTGGTCGCGGCGCTGGAAGAAGTGCGCCGGCAGAACGGCGACTGGCGCGCTGGCGCGGCAGGCACCCCCATCAGCGTGGCCGATTCGGCCACCCGCGCCATCGCATCGAGCTCGCCCACGGTGCCGGCCTCCAAGCGCGTCGACCACCTCGAGCTGCTGCCGTCCAGTGGTGGTGCCAGGCATGCCGCGGCCGGCGGTGGCAAGACTGCGGCCGATCTGCGTCGCGATCTGCAGCGCAGCCAGGAAAGCCTGGCCGCCCTGCAGCAGCAGGGTGCCGACCTGCGCTCGCGGCTGAAGGATCTGGAGGACATCAACCGCAAGAACGAGCGCCTGCTTTCGCTCAAGGACAGCGAGATCGCCGAGCTGCAGCGCAAGCTTGCCGCGGCCGGCAAGGCCACGCCGGCCGGTGCGACGACCGCTGCGCCAGCGGCCGCCGGGAAGCCGCTGACACCGACACCGACTCCGGCCGCGGCTGCCAGCACGGCCGGCAAGACCGCCCCGGCCACCGCCGCATCGGCTCCGGTGGTGGCCGGGGCGACACCGGCGACGGCCTCGTCGGCGAAGGCGACCGCCCCGGTCGCGGCCAGTGCAGCGGCTCCGGCCAAGCCGGTTGCCGCCAAGCCGGTGGCCAAGCCGGCCGCCGCCAAGCCGGTTCCGTCTCCCGCCGGGGAGCCCTGGTACATGCAGACCTGGGCCTGGGGCGCGGGTGCCGTCGCGGCCCTGCTGCTCCTGCTGCTGGTTTTCCGCGGGCGTCGCAACAAGGGCACGGGCCGGGCATCCGGCTCCTCACTGGCCGACCGCTTCGGTGCCGTCCCGGCGCTGGGCGCGGATGATGCCGATCCGGATCAGGACGAGTTGCTCGATCAGCTCGCCGAGCACCCGGACGACATCAACCTGCATCTGGAACTGGTCAGCCTGTATTACCACCGCCGTGACGTGGAGCGCTTCGAGGCGGCCGCGGAGGCGATGTACGCCCACATCGCCGATCCCCAGCAGTCGGAATGGCAGGACGTGGCGGCCATGGGCGAGGATCTGGTGCCCGGCCATCCGCTGTTCGCCGGCGTCGATACCTCGGTGCCCGAGGCCGAGCGCGCCCCGCTGGGCGGCCTCGATCCCGACGACTACGATGCCGATGCCACGGTCGCGGTGCCGCCGCCGATGCCGGCCGGTCCCGCCAAGATCAGCGAATACCACTTCGACTTCAACCTGACCCCGCGCCAGGAAGCCGCCCGCAAGGCCGAGGCGGAGGCACAGCTGCGCGACGAGCCGGAGCATGCGTTCGAGCACGACGCGACGGCCGGGCATGATCCGGCCGAGCCCGCACCGACCGCCGATGCGACCACCGACATCCCGAGCTGGGCGCCCGATGCCGGCGGCGTGGATTACGAGCCGACCGAGTTCAGCGACGATCCGATCGACACCAAGCTCGACCTGGCCCGCGCCTACCTGGACATGGGCGATGCCGACGGCGCCCGTGCGATGCTGGAGGAGGTGCTGGCCGAAGGCAGTCAGCCGCAGCGTGACACCGCGCGTCGCCTGCTCGACGGCATCGTCTGATCGATCCGCGCGGGTGATCCGAACCCGGGCCGGCCCTGCGCCGGCCCGGGTTTTTTGTGCCGGCTGCTATGCTCTGCCGCCGTCCTGAACGCACCTCAATCCCTTCATGCGCATTGCCCTGGGCATCGAGTACGACGGCACCGACTTCTCCGGCTGGCAGCGCCTGAGCCACCGCGACAGCGTGCAGGGTACGCTGGAAAAAGCGCTCTCCTTCGTGGCCGCCGAGCCGATCGACGTCACCTGCGCCGGCCGCACCGACGCCGGCGTGCACGGTCGCTGCCAGGTAGTGCATTTCGATACCGAGGTGCAGCGCACGCCGCGCGGCTGGGTGCTGGGCGCCTGCTCGAACCTGCCCGCATCGGTCGCGGTGCTGTGGGCACTGCCGGTGGCGGACGACTTCCATGCGCGCTTCTCGGCACGCAGCCGCCGCTACTGCTACCGCATCCTCAATCGCCCGGTGCGCGCCGCGCTCGACGCGCGCTACGTCACCTGGGAGCGCCATCCGCTGGATGCCGCGCGCATGCACGCCGCGGCGCAGGCGCTGCTCGGCGAGCACGATTTCACTGCGTTCCGCGCGATCGCCTGCCAGGCCGCCCACGCGCGGCGCGAGGTGCTGGCCGTGTCAGTGCGCCGCGAGGACGAGCAGGTGATCGTGGAGATCGAGGCGAACGCCTTCCTGCACCACATGGTGCGCAACATCGTCGGTTCGCTGCTGCCGATCGGCCGCGGCGAGCAACCGGTGGAGTGGATGTGCGAGCTGGTGGCCGGGCGCAACCGCGAGGTGGCCGGTCCGACCGCGCCGTCGTCCGGGCTCACCTTCATCGGCCCGCGCTACGAGGCGCATTGGGGTCTGCCACCGGAGGTCAGCCAGTGAACCGCACCCGCATCAAGTGCTGCGGCATGACCCGCGTCGAAGACGCGCGGCTGGCCGCCGAGCTCGGCGCCGACGCGATCGGCGTGGTGATCAGCGCGCGCAGCAAGCGCCGCGTCGACCTGGCGCAGGCGCGCGCGATCGTGGCGGCGATGCCGCCGTTCGTCACCACCGTGGCGCTGCTGATGGACGACAGCGCCGACACGGTGCGCGCGGTGATCGAGCAGGTGCAGCCGGATCTGCTGCAGTTCCACGGCGCCGAGAGCGACGCGTGGTGCGCGCAGTTTGGCCGTCCGTTTCTGAAAGCCGTCGCGATGGGCGAAGGCGCCGCGGCACTGCCGCACCTGCGCGAATATCCACACGCCACCGGCCTGCTGCTGGACGGTCACGGCCTGGGCGAGCCCGGTGGCGGCGGCAAGACCTTCGACTGGTCGCTGATGCCGGCCGAGCTGGCGCAGCCGCTGCTGCTCGCCGGCGGCCTGCACGCCGACAACGTGGGCGAAGCGATGCGCGTGGCGCGGCCGTGGGCGGTGGACGTGGCCAGCGGCATCGAATCCGCGCCGGGCATCAAGGACGCCGACCGCATGGCGGCCTTCATCGCCGCGGTGCGTGCGGCGGATGCCGCCTGATTTCCCTGTGATGCAGCACTCGGCGCGCTGGTAATGACGCCGGAAGAGGATGGCTGTGTCGGCTACAACGCCGATCTGAGCGACTTCAACTACGACCACTACCGGGTCAGCGTGACCGAAGGCTTGCGCCGGCTGGCGCACGAGCCGCCTCCTCGCCGGCGAGCGCGCGCTCCAGCCACCGGGCCAGCGATGGCGCCCGCGGATCGGGACCGCGCGCGGGTGTGGCCAGCACCCAACTGGCCGAGGTCTGGCGGAAACCCCACGGTGCCAGCAACCGCCCGCTGGCCAGGTCGTCGGCGACCAGCGGCGCGGGGGCGATGGCCACGCCGAGACCGGCCAGCGCCGCTTCCAGCAGATAGTACAGATGGGCGAAGCCCTGGCCCGGGGTGTGCGGCGGTGCCGGCAGTCCGGCCGCTGCGGACCAGTCGCGCCAGGCCTGCGGGCGCGAGGCGGTGTGCAGCACCGGCTCGTCGATCAGCACACCGGCTGGCCGCCCGACGAGTCGCGACCAGCCGGCGTAGCGCGGGCTCACCACCGGACCGATCCGTTCCGGCGCAAGTGCGCGGACCTGCCAGTTGGCCGGCCAGGGCGGCGCGCCGATCAGCAGCGCGCCGTCCAGCCCGCCCAGCGCGGGCGTCAGGGGGTCCTCCTGCGCGGACAGGTGCAGCGACAGCTCGGGCAGGTCACGGCCGAGCCGGTCCATGCGCGGGATCACCCAGCGCGCCAGCACGCTGCCCGGGCAGCCGAGCACGAACGGTGCCTGCGCCGGCCGGCGCACGCTGGCCCACGCATCGCGCAGCTGGTCGAACGCTGGGCCCGCACCGTCCCGCAGGCGCTCGCCGGCCTCGGTAAGGGCCAGGGTGCGGCCCTCGCGCCGGAACAGCGGATGGCCCAGGGCCTCCTCCAGCAGGCGCAACTGCCGGCTCACCGCGCCGTGGGTGACGTGCAGTTCGGCGGCGGCGCGACTCACGCTCCGCTGGCGGGCGACGGCCTCGAAGGCGCGCAGGGCATTCAGCGGGGGCAGCTCGCGATCGGTCATGTGTGATATTTATTCACATGTCCGTGCAATCTTCTCGCTTTTTATGCGAGTTTTCTTTGACTATGCTTGGCTCTCGGCACGGGCACTGGCCCGCGTCATCTCAGTTTTTCGCACAGGATGCCTGCCATGGCCACGCCGAGCCCCCACACCCCGGTGACCGATTTCCACACCTGGCCCGATGCGCACGGCCGCTTCGGCCAGTTCGGCGGGCAGTACGTGGCCGAGACCCTGATGGCGCCGCTGGCCGAGCTGACCGAGTCCTACGAGCGGCTGCGGCACGATCCGGAGTTTCTCGCCGAGCTGGACCGCGACCTGACCCACTACGTCGGCCGGCCCAGCCCGCTGTACCACGCCGAGCGGCTGTCGGCGCACGTGGGCGGCGCGCGCATCATCCTCAAGCGCGAGGACCTCAACCACACCGGCGCGCACAAGATCAACAACACGGTGGGCCAGGGCCTGGTCGCCAGGCGCATGGGCAAGCCGCGCATCATCGCCGAGACCGGCGCCGGCCAGCACGGCGTGGCCAGCGCCACGGTGGCCGCGCGGCTGGGGCTGAAGTGCGTGGTGTACATGGGCGCCACCGATATCGAGCGGCAGAAGATCAACGTCTACCGCATGAAGCTGCTCGGCGCCGAAGTGGTGCCGGTGACCTCCGGCTCGAAGACGCTGAAGGACGCGCTGAACGAGGCGATGCGCGACTGGGTCACCAATGTGGCCGACACCTTCTACATCATCGGCACGGTGGCCGGCCCGCATCCGTATCCGATGATGGTGCGCGACTTCAACGCCATCGTCGGCCGCGAGGCGCGCGCGCAGATGCTCGCCGAGTACGGCCGTCTGCCGGACGTGATCACCGCCTGCGTCGGCGGCGGCTCCAACGCGATCGGCCTGTTCCACGAGTTTCTCAACGATCGCGAGGTGCGCATCGTCGGCGCCGAGGCGGCCGGCGAGGGCATCGGCAGCGGCCTGCACGCGGCCTCGCTGGCCGCCGGTCGCCCCGGCGTGCTGCACGGCAACCGTACCTACGTGCTGTGCGACGACAACGGCCAGATCGCCGAGACTCACTCGATCTCCGCCGGACTCGACTACCCCGGCGTCGGCCCCGAGCACGCCTTCCTCAAGGACGAAGGGCGCGCCGACTACGTGGGCGTCACCGATGCCGAGGCGATGGAGGCATTCCACCTGCTGGCGCGCTGCGAGGGCATCCTCGCCGCACTCGAATCCAGCCACGCGGTGGCCCAGGCGATGAAGCTCGCGCGCGAGCTGCCGAAGGATGGGCTGGTGCTGTGCAACCTGTCCGGCCGCGGCGACAAGGACGTGCACACGATCGCCGCGCGCGAAGGCGTCACGGTGTGAAGGCAGGAGCGAGTGGAGAGGAGTGAGAAGTGAGAGAAAGCCGCTCCTCCGACCACTCGACACTTTTGGACTTGCCACTCCTCACTCCTCACTCCTCACTCCTCACTCCTCACTCCTCACTCCTCACTCCTCTTCACTCACTTCTCGCACCTGGCCCCCCATGTCCCGCATCGACCAACGCTTCGCCGCCCTCAAGACCGCCGGTCGCACCGGCCTGATCCCGTTCGTCACCGCCGGCGATCCCGCGCCGGAGCACACGGTGGCGCTGATGCACGCGCTGGTCGACGCCGGTGCCGACCTGATCGAGCTGGGCGTGCCGTTCTCCGACCCGATGGCCGACGGCCCGGTGATCCAGCACGCCAGTGAGCGGGCCATCGCCAGGGGCGTGGGCCTGGCCCATGTGCTGCGCTGGGTGGCGGAGTTTCGCCAGCGCGATGCGGACACGCCGGTGGTGCTGATGGGCTACCTCAACCCGGTGGAGATCCACGGCTACGCGCGCTTCGCCGCCGAGGCCACTGCGGCCGGCGTCGACGGCGTGTTGCTGGTCGATTGCCCGCTGGAGGAGGCGGCCGTGCTGGAGCCGCTGCGCGCGGCGGGACTGCAGGTGATCCGCCTTGCGGCGCCGACCACCGCACCGGCGCGTATGGCGCAGCTGTGCGAGTTCGCCGAGGGCTTCCTGTACTATGTGTCGTTTGCCGGCATCACCGGCGCGGGCCGCCTCAGCACTCGCGATATCGCCGCCCGCGTGGCGGATATCCGGGCCCACGCCAGGGCGCCGGTGGCGGTCGGCTTCGGCGTGCGCGATGCGCAGAGCGCGAAGGAGATCGCCGCGTTCGCCGATGCGGTGGTGATCGGCAGCGCGCTGGTGGAGCGGCTGGAGGGGGCGGGGCAGGCGGACGAGATCGCCGCCCGGGTGAAAAGTTTCCTCACCCCCATCCGCGCCGCGCTCGATGCACACTGAAACGGTCCCCTGACCGTTTCGGGTCAGGAACGTGTGAGGTGTTGCGATGAACTGGCTGCAGAAAATCATGACTCCGCGGGTGCGCACGCAGGGCACGGCCGCCGGCAAGGGCAAGGTGCCCGAGGGCGTGTGGGACAAGTGCAACGGCTGCGGCACGGTGCTGTACCGTCCGGAGCTGGAGCGCAACCTGATGGTCTGCCCCAAGTGCGGCCACCACCACGCGATCCGCGCGCGCGTGCGCCTCGCCGCGCTGTTCGACGAGGGCAGCGCGGTCGAGCTGTGGTCGAGCCTCGAACCCACCGATCCGCTGAAGTTCCGCGATTCGAAGAAGTACCGCGACCGCATCGTCGCCGCGCAGAAATCCACCGGCGAGAAGGACGCGCTGGTCACCATGAGCGGCAAGCTCAAGGGTCGGCCGCTGATGGCCGCGGCGTTCGAGTTCGCCTACATGGGCGGTTCGATGGGCTCGGTGGTCGGCGAGAAATTCGCCCGCGCCGCCGAGAAGGCGCTCGCCGACCGCAGCGCACTGGTGTGCTTCTCCGCCACCGGCGGCGCGCGCATGCAGGAGTCGCTGTTCTCGCTGATGCAGATGGCCAAGACCTCCGCCGCGCTGGCGCGCATGCGCGATGCCGGCGTGCCGTACATCAGCGTGATGACCAACCCGACCACCGGCGGCGTCTCCGCCAGCCTGGCGATGCTCGGCGACATCAACGTGGGCGAGCCGAAGGCGTTGATCGGCTTCGCCGGCCCGCGCGTGATCGAGCAGACCGTGCGCGAGACGCTGCCGGAAGGCTTCCAGCGTTCGGAATTCCTGCTCGAGCACGGCGCGATCGACATGATCGTCGACCGTCGCGAGATGCGCGACAAGCTCGCCGACGTGCTCGGCTTGCTGATGAAGGCGCCGCGCGCCGCCTGATCGCGCGCTCGTTGCCCGTGCAGAGGCGGCCGTGTCGCGTGCCGTGCGCTGCCGTGGCACGCGGTTTCCCGGCATCCGGCAACCTTCCGCGCCGTCATGCCCGCGAAAGCGGGCATCCGCCGGGCTCCGATGCGGAAACGGACGCGGGTGCCCAGACGTCCGTCCGTCGAGCAGCGCGGGCATGACACCGGCGCCAACGACATCGTGACATCGGCGATCCGGACAGACGCCCCGGCCGGAGCGAGCCCGACGCCTGCGGGATGTCGAGCCGGCGTCGGATGTCGGAGCCGGATCGGGTCAATCGCTGACGTGCAGCACCAGCTTTCCGCGATGACTCCCATCGAACAACCGGTTCAACACCACCGGCGCGTTCTCCAGCCCCTCGGCCACCGTCTCCTCGGTCTTGAGCTTCCCCTCGCGAATCCATCCGGTGATCGTGTGCACCGCCTCCTTCGTCCTGGTGTAGTCGAGCACGAGGAAGCCCTGCATGCGCAGGCGCTTCATGATGAAGGGGCCGAAGTCGTCGCTGGGTCGCTCGCCGGAGTTGTAGCCGGCGATCAGGCCGCACAGGGCGACGCGACCGCCGATATTCATGCGGCCGAGCACCGCCTTCATCACCTCGCCGCCGACGTTCTCGAAGTTGACGTGCACGCCGTCCGGGGTGGCGGCCTTGAGCCGCTGCCTGAAGTCGGCGGCCTTGTAGTCGACGGCGGCGTCGAAGCCGAGCTCGTCGACGAGGTAACGGCACTTGTCGGCGCCGCCGGCGATGCCGACCACGCGGGCGCCCATGATCTTGCCGATCTGGCCGGCGATCGAGCCGACCGAGCCGGCGGCGGCGGAGACCACCAGCGTTTCGCCGGGCTCCACCGGGGCGATGTCGGTCATGCCGTAGTAGGCGGTGACGCCGCTCATGCCGGCCGCGCCGAGCAGGGTGGGCAGTGGGATGCCGGGATCGGCGGGCAGGCGCACGTAGCCCTTGGCGCTCTCGTGCAGCACCAGGTAGTCCTGCCAGCCGGTGATGCCCTGCACGAGCTCGCCTTCTGCATAGCGCGCCGAGCGCGACTGCACCACGCGGCCCAGGCCGAGCGCGCGCATCACCTCGCCGATGGCCACGGGCGGCAGGTACTGCGGGATGTCGCGCATCCACACGCGGTTGGTGGGGTCCATCGAGATGTAGAGGGTCCGGATCAGGACTTCGCCGTCCTTGAGTCCGGGAACGGCTTCTTCGACGAGGTCGAAATTGCTGCGTTCGACCAGGCCTTCGGGGCGGGTCTTGAGACGGAGCTGGCGGTTGATGAGGGGCATGGGGGCCTCGTGATTTTGTGGAGTTTGAAAGTCACTGGATCCCGGCTTGACCAGCCATTCGGCTGTTGAGAGCCGCCGGGATGACGGGTAGGTGGGTGTACGGCGAGACGGAGGGGTGGCTTGCCCGATACGGGGTCGCTCATAGGTTCGTCATTCCGGCGAACGCCGGAATCCAGCGTCTTGATGCGGGTGCGAAGCGCGCGCATCACGCCGCCGACGCCATCCACGCGCAGCTCGGCGGCGGTGACGAAGCGGCTCTCGTCGGAGGCCAGATACAGCGCGGCGTACGCCATATCGTCCGGCTCGCCGAGGCGGCGCATCGGGTTGCCGCGGGTGAGCTTGCGGATGGCCTCCCCCTCCTCGCCGAGTTGCTGGAAGAACGGCTCGACGATGCCGGTACGGATGAAGGCCGGGTGGATCGAGTTGCAGCGGATGGCAAGCCGCTGCCTGGCGTAGTCGATCGCCACCGATTTGCTCAGCGACGCGACCGCGGCCTTGGAGGCGTTGTAGACGGTGTAGTCGGGGTCGACTTTGTACGCGGCCATCGAGGAGAGGTTGATGATCGCGCCGGGCTGGTTCTGTTTCAGCCAGGGCAGGGCGTACTTGCAGCCGAAGTAGACCGCCTCGACGTTCACGCCCATCACGCGCTGCCAGTCCTTCGTGCCCAGGTTCTCGACGCCGCCGAGCGCGTCGATGCCGGCGTTGTTCACCAGCACCGAGAGGCCACCCACGGTCTGCGCGGCCTGCTCCAGCAACTGCGGCCACGGGGCTTCCTCGCGCACGTTCTGCGCGGCGGCCCAGGCCACGGTGGTGCCGTGTTCGGTGTTGATGGCGGCGGCCTGCGCCCGGGCTCCGTCGCCGTCGATGTCGGTGAGGAACACCCTGGCGCCGTGGCGCGCGAACAGCCGGGCCATGGCGGCACCGAGGCCGCCGGCCGCGCCGGGGATGAAGGCGCGCTTGCCGGCGAGGCGGTGGGCGGGAAGATCGATCATCGGCGAGCTCCTGGTTTGGAGCCCTCTCCCCCGGCTCGACCCTGTCTCTTGATCACATCTCCGCCGGTATCTGCTTGCTGAGCCAATAGCCCTCCAGCCGTTCCTGCAGCCGGAACCAGCCATGCCAGAGCGTGTCCCAGCCGGGCCGGCCGGTGCGTTTGGTGTCGGTAAAGCCGCCCATCTTGGCGAGGGCTCGATACGCCCACGCGGCTGGCGGCGTTTGCGCGGGTGGTGCACTGTGCTCGGTGGAGACCCATAACACACGCCATTCGTCCGGACTCAGTGGCGTGGGCTCCGGCGCGGCCTCAT
>NZ_JBMSDZ010000020.1:0-60471 GCF_049445995.1 Dyella sp. KRB-257
TTCGTTCAACGCCGGCTTGCGCCCGCGCTTTACGTCACTGCGCTTCTTTTGTTCCATGAGAACCGTCCGCTCGTGAGACCTACGGCAGATTCTACAGGTTTGTTTTATTTTGTCGACACCCTCTCAGCCTTCCGCATGGACGCGGAAGCACTTCATCGACGGCCACAAGCGGCGGCGCTTGCGATATCGTGACGGCTATCTCTCTGGTCAACACACGGTGCCACCGCATGGCCCTGGGCACGGCCGAGCCCAAGCAGACGCTTGCCGGCACTGGTCCTACCAACGAATTCGACGGTTTCGTGCGATCGCAGCGCGAGACGCTGGTGCGCTTCCTGCACCGGCGCACGCGCTCGGCCGACGACGCCGAGGACCTGGCCCAGGAGAGCCTGACCCGGCTGATGCGCTACCGCGGCCACGCGCCGGAAACCTGGGCCGCGTTGCTCTACCGCATCGCGGTCAACGCCCTGCACGACCGCAGCCGGCGCGCCGCCAGCCATTTCGACGCGCAGCACGTGAGCCTGGATGACGACACGATCGAACTGCCCACCAGCGAACCGAGCCACGAGCAGCGCACCGCCTCACAGCAGGAGCTGGTGGCGCTGCAGCGCGCCCTGCTGCGCCTGCCGCAGCGTTGTCGGCAGATCTATCTGCTGAACCGGATCGAAGGCATGACGTACACCGAAATCGCCGACCACTGCGGGATCAGCGTCAAGGCGGTGGAGAAGCACATCAGCCGGGCCCTGCGCGTGCTGCGCGTGCGTCTCGGCGCCTTTCACACGGAGGTCCAACCATGAACCGCCACGCGATGGAACCGCGCTTCAACACCTTCCCCGACAGCGCCGAGGCCTGGCTGGCGCGCCTGCATTCGCCGACGCGCGGCCCGCAGGACGAGGAAGCCTTCGAGCGCTGGCGCGCCGCCGACCCGGACCACGCCGCCGCGTTCGCGGAAGTGGAATACCTGCACCGCAACGCCGCCATGCTGGCCGACGACCCGCTGCTGCGTGCGGTGGCGCGCGCGGCGCGGCGCGACCTCGCCCGCCGCCCGCCGGCGCGGCCGCAGCGCACCTGGTGGCTGGCCGCGGGCGTGGCCGCCGGCCTGCTGGTGGCGCTGGGGCTGGCCCAGATGGTGCGCAACGGCGCGCCGGTGGAACAGCATTACGCGACGGGCACCGGATTGCCGCAGTCGGTCACCCTCGCCGACGGCACCTTGGTGCAGCTCGATGCGCAGTCCAGCCTGGTCGCCCGCTTCAGCGCGCACCAGCGCGAGGTGGTCGTGCGCAACGGCCGCGCCCAGTTCCACGTGGCGCACGACGGCGCGCGGCCGTTCCTGGTGCAGGTCGACGGCAACGTGATCCGCGACATCGGCACCACGTTCCAGGTCAGCCGGCGCGCCGACGGCGTCACCGTGGGCCTGCTGGAAGGCCGCGTGTCGGTCAGCCGCGACACCGTGGGCCAGACCTGGACCAGCAACCTGGCCCCGGCGCAGCAACTGCACATCGACGCGCACGGCCGGGCCGCCGGCGTGGCGCCGCTGGACCTGGACCAGGCACGCGGCTGGACGCGCGGCGAACTGTCGTTCGACCAGCGCCGGCTCGACCGCCTGCTGCAGTCGATGAACCGCTACTCCACCACCCAGCTGCGGCTGGGCGATCCGGCGCTGGCCTCGCTCAAGGTCAGCGGCAGCTTCCATGCCGGCGACCAGGAAGCGCTGGCATCGGCGCTGGCACGGGGCTGGAAGCTGCGCGTGGAGCGCACCGGCGCCAACGAGCTGACCCTGTTGCCGCCTGCCGCCGGAGCGCACTGATCGCGATGCCCCGGCGCCACGTCGCGTTCGCCGCGCCCGGTCGTCGACGCGCCGCGCTCGGACTCGCGCTGGCGCTGTCGATCGCCTGCGCGGCGGCCGCCGGCACGCAGGCAGCGACCACCCGCCATTACCGCATCGCCGCCGGCGCCTCGCTCGACGACGCCCTGCGCCGCCTGGCCCACCGCGGCAACATCCAGTTGCTCTATGCGCCGGAGCTGACCGCCCACCGGCGTGCCATCGCGCTGGAAGGCGACTTCACCGCCGCGGACGCGCTGGCGCGCCTGCTGCAGGGCAGCGGGCTCGTCGCCGAGGCGGTCAATGCCGACACCTTCGTGCTGCGCCGCGCCGCGACCGCACCGGCGCCCGCACCCGCGGCACCGCGCACGTTGCCGGCGGTGCCGCTGGAAAACGTGCCCGTGCCGCTGCTGACGGTGGAAGTCACCGGCACCCACCTGCGCCGCACCGCGCTGGAAACCGCCTCGCCGCTGACCGTGATCGACCGCCGGCAGATCGAGCACAGCGGCTACCAGACCCTGTTCGAGCTGTTGCGCGCCCAGCCGGGCGTACGCGTGAACAACGCTCCGGTCGCGCTGAGCGACAACGCGCTGTACCAGGTCAACGGCCTGTCCGGCGCCACCGGCGCGGCGGCGGTGGACCTGCACGGGCTGGGCGCCACCGCCACGCTGTTCCTGGTCGACGGCCAGCGCATGGCCGGCTACGGCCTGTCGCAGGGCGAGTTCAGCCTGGTCAACGATCTGGAGAGCATCCCGCTGTCGCTGGTCGAGCGGGTGGAAGTGCTGCGCGACGGCGCCTCGGCGATCTACGGCTCCGACGCCATGGCCGGCGTGGTGAACATCATCCTGCGCAAGCACTTCGAAGGCGTGGCGCTGGACGGCAACACCGGCATCTCCTCGCGCGGCGACGCCGCGCAGCATCGCGGCACGGCGAGTTTCGGCACCGCGTTCGGCCACGGCGGCCACCTCGTGCTCGGCGCCGACTACCTCGACCGCGCGCCCCTGCTGGGCAGCGCGCGCCGCTGGGCGCGCAACGGCGGCGACGGCGGCGACGGCACCTACTACTTCGACGGCGGCCAGATCGGCTACGGCAATACGGGCGGCGGCTGCACGCGGATCACGCTGGACGGCCCGTGCACCAATACCTCCGGTCCGCTCACCACGCTGCAGACGGGGCTGGACAGCCGCTCGCTGCTGGCCCACCTCGACCATCCGCTGGGTACGCTCGAGGCCTACGCCGACCTGCGCTGGAACATGGTGCGCCAGCGCCAGCAGACCGGGCCGGCCACCGAACAGCTGCTGATCTACGACCCCGCCACACCGCAGGGCTCGCGGGTGGTGAACTACGCCTTCAGCGACGTCGGCCCGATCCGCGATGCGACGCAGTCGCGCAGCACCCAGCTCAGCGTGGGCCTGCGCGGCCATCCCGGCGACTGGCAGTGGGACCTGCGGCTGGACGATCAGCACAACGCCGGCACCGACCGCGCGCGCGGCCTGCTGCGCTCCAGCGTGCTCGACCAGGCGCTGGCCGACGGCAGCTACCGGCCCGGCGGCCACAACGATCCGGCCCTGCTCGCCGCGCTGTCGCCCGAGCTGCTGCGCACCGGCCGCACCAGCCAGAGCGGTTTCAGCCTGCGCGCCGATGGCCCGCTGGCGCAGTGGCGGCTGGGCGAGGTGGGCCTCGCCGCCGGCATCGAGGGCTACCGCGAACAGTTGGACGACCAGCCCGATCCACTGCTGATCGCCAACGACGTGTTCCAGTTCCAGCCGCCGTACGTGCGCCGCGGCAACCGCTGGATCTCCGCCGCCTACGTGGAAATGGACATGCCGCTGGCGCAGGGATTCACCGCCAACGTGGCGGCCCGCGCCGACCACAGCGGCGGCTTCGGCTGGGCCTTCTCGCCGCGGCTGGGACTGAAGTGGGACGTCACCGACAGCGTGAGTTTCCGCGGCACCATCGCCCGCGGCTACCGCGCGCCGACCCTGCCCGAACTCGACCGCCCGCAGGCGCTGCTGCCCACCGGCGTGCGGGTGGAAGTGCCCGACGCGCTGCTGCCGTGCGTGAACGCCCGCCCGGTCGGCTCCGGCTATTCGCTGTGCACGCTGCGGCTGGACAGCGTGAGCAATCCCCACCTGCAGCCGGAGCGCTCGCGCAGCCTCACCTTCGGCGTGGTGCTGGCGCCCACCCCGGCACTGGGCATCGCGCTGGACGTCTACCAGGTCGACCGCCGCCACGAGATCCGCGCGCTGCCGGTGTCCTACGCGCTGGATCATCCGGACGCCTATCCCGAACTGTTCCGGCGCGACGCCCAGGGCGCGCTGTACGCCTTCGACCAGCAACTGGTGAATCTGGGCAAGACGATGGTGCGCTCGTTCGACCTCGACGTGCGCTACCGGCTCGACACCGCGCACCGGGGCAGCTTCAGCTTCAGCCTCGGCGTGGACTGGCTGTCCAGGCTGCGCCGGCAGATCGAGCCGGGCGCCCTGCCGGACGTCTACGACGGCTATGCCGACCAGCCCAAGGCCACCGCACTGGCCGGGGTGGAATGGACGCGCGGCAACTGGGTCGCCACCGCCAACCTGCGCTACACCGGGCACTACGCCTACCGGACCAGCGCCAACAGCCTGCTGACCTGCCCGAAGGAGCTGCGCGCGGCCGGCCACTGCAGCACGCCGGCGTTCACCCTGCTCGACCTCAACCTCGACTACGGCGGCTTCGGGCACTGGCGGATCGGCGTCAACGTGCACAATGCGCTCGATCACCACCCGCGCTACTTCGGCCGTCCCTCGCTGACCTACAGCCCGTCGTTCGACGACGTGGTGGGGCGCTATTTCCTGCTCAGCTTCCACTACCAGCGCTGATGCCGGAACCGGCCGCGACGCGCGTCACGTCGCGCGGATGGTTGCAATTGCACCTGTTGACTGCACTGCAGCAAGGCCCGTAACGTCGAACACATGTCGACCGACAACGCCCCTGCCAGCCTCCGCTCCGCGCACCTCCCCGGTGTGGCGCGCCGCGCTGGCGGGCGCTGTGTCGACACCCTCTCCTGCGCCACGACCATTACCACCACGACCATTACCACTCGGTCGGGGTGGGTGTCCGTGCGCGACTAGCTTCATCACACGCAACGGCCCCGCCCTCGACGAGGCGGGCCGGCGTACACCACCGATACCGCCAGAAGAGCACGGGCCTCATCCGGAGGCTTACGTGAATACCTGCGCACCCCCACTGCTCGAACATCCCAAACCGCTGCCGTCGGCGTCCGCGCCGGCGGCCGCCTCCCCGCGCAGCCGGAAACTGGCGGTCGGCGTGATCGGCCCCGGCCGGGTGGGCAGCGCCCTGCTCGACCAGCTGCGCGCCGCGCAACCGCGGCTGGAGCGCGAAGGCCGCGTGCGGCTGCGCCTGCGCGGCGTGGTCGCCAGCAAGCGCATGTGGCTGGACTGCGACGACACCGAACTCAACGGCCGCGCCGGCGGTGCCCAGGTGTGGCGCCCGAACGACCTCGACGCCTTTGCCGCCCACGTGCGCGGCGGCAACGAGCCGCGCGACGCGCTGCTGATCGACTGCAGCGCCAGCGATGCGGTGGCCTCGCACTATCCGCGCTGGCTCGCCGCCGGGCTGCACGTGGTGACGCCGAACAAGCTCGCCGGCAGCGGCGAGCTGGCGCGCTGGCAGGCCATCCGCGCGGCGAGTGCCGCCAGCGGCGCGCGTTTCCGCTACGAGGCCACCGTATGCGCCGGCCTGCCGGTGGTGCAGACGCTGCGCGACCTGCTCGACACCGGCGACGAGCTGCTCGCGGTCGAGGGCATGTTCTCCGGCACGCTGGCCTGGCTGTGCAACCGCCACGACGGCGCGCAGCCGTTTTCCGCGCTGGTGCGCGAGGCCCACGCGCTGGGCTACACCGAGCCCGATCCGCGCGACGACCTGTCCGGCATGGACGTGGCGCGCAAGCTGGTGATCCTCGCCCGCGAGGCCGGCTGGGCGCTGTCGCTGGACGACGTGGCGGTGGAGAGCCTGGTGCCGGACACGCTGGCTGCGCTGTCGCGCGACGCCTTCATGGAGCGGCTGGACGAACTCGACGCGCCGATGGCCGCGCGGCTGGCCGAGGCGCATGCGCGCGGCGGCGTGCTGCGCCATGTCGCCCACCTCGACCGCGCCGGCCGCGCCAGCGTGAAGCTGGCGGTGCTACCGGCCGCGCACGCGTTCGCCCACTCGCGGCTCACCGACAACGTGGTGCAGTTCACCACCCGCCGCTACTGCGATAATCCGCTGCTGGTGCAGGGGCCGGGTGCCGGTCCCGAAGTCACCGCCGCCGGCATCTTCGCCGACCTGCTGCGCATCGCCGAATCGCTGGAGCTGCGCGCATGAACGCCCAACTGCGAGACCGCATGACCACCGCCCCGCAACGCGCCCTGCACGCCTGCGCCTTCGCCCCCGCCTGCGTGGGCAACGTCGGCGTCGGCTTCGACATCCTCGGCCACTCCATGGCCGGCGCCGGCGATCGCGCCGAGGTGCGCCGCATCGACGAGCCGCTGGTGCGCATCGCCGCGATCCGCGGCGTGGTCACCGAGCTGCCGCTCGATCCGCAGCGCAACACCGCCGGCATGGCGCTGGTATCGCTGCGCAAGGCGCTGGGCCTGGCGCACGGCTTCGAGCTGACCCTGCACAAGGGCATCGCGCTGGGTTCGGGCATGGCCGGTTCGGCGGCCTCCTGCGTGGCCGCGCTGGTCGCGGCCAACGCCCTGCTGGAACGGCCGCTGCCACCGGAGTCGCTGTACGGCTTCGCGCTGGACGGCGAGGCGGTGGCCAGCGGCAGCCGCCACGGCGACAACATCGGCCCGATGCTGCTGGGCGGCCTGGTGCTGGCCACCCACGACCGGCTGGTGCGTATCCCGGTGCCCGCCGGCTGGCACTGTGCGCTGGTGCATCCGCACCTCGTGCTGGAAACGCGCAAGGCGCGCGCCGCGCTGGCCGGCGACTACCCGCTGGGCAGCTTCGTCAGCCAGAGCGCCAACCTCGCGCTGGTGCTGGCCGGCTGCTACCGCGGCGAGGCCGCGCTGGTGCGCGAAGGCCTGAAGGACGTGCTGGTGGAACCGCGCCGCGCGCCGCTGGTGCCGAATTTCGCCCGCGTGAAGCAGGCCGCGCTGGAGCACCGCGCGATGGGCGCCAGCATCTCCGGCGCCGGGCCCAGCGTGTTCGGCTGGTACGAGCACCGCGCCGACGCCGAGAACGCCGCCGTCGCCATGCGCGCCGCCTTTGCGGAAGCGGGACTGGACAGCGACGCGTTCGTCGCGCCGGTCGACGGGCCGGCGGCCAACGTGGTCGATGTCGGAGACGCCGTATGAGCCGAGCATTTCCTGTAGGAGCGCACCCTGTGCGCGAAAGCATTTTCGCTGTGCGCGGAAGCATTTTGCCGGTGACACGCATGGCGCCGGAAGCGGTCGCGCACAGGGTGCGCTCCTACACGAGGTGGCCATGAGCGGAGTGTTGCGCTACGTCAGCACCCGCGGCAGCAGCCCGGCCGCAACCTTGAGCGAGGCCATCGCCGCCGGCCTCGCCCCGGATGGCGGCCTCTACGTGCCCGAGACGATGCCGCGGCTGGACGTCGCCGCCTTCGACCCGCACGGCACGCTGGCCGACACCGCCACCACCGTGCTCGCACCGTTCTTCGCCGGCGATCCGCTGGCCGGGGCGCTGCCGGCGATCTGCGCCGAGGCGCTGGATTTCCCGGTGCCGCATCGCGCGCTGCCGGCCGACGGCGCCCACGTGCTGGAGCTGTTCCACGGCCCCACCGCGGCGTTCAAGGACGTCGGCGCGCGCTTCCTCGCCGCCTGCCTGGCGCGGCTGCCGCGCCGCGACGCGCGGCCGCTGACCATCCTGGTCGCCACCTCCGGCGATACCGGCGCGGCGGTCGGCGCGGCCTTCCACGGCCGGCCCGGGGTGCGGGTGCTGATCTTGTATCCGGCCGGCAAGGTCTCGCCGCGGCAGGCGCACCAGCTCGGCTGCTTCGGCGGCAACGTCAGCGCGCTGCGCGTGGCCGGCCGCTTCGACGACTGCCAGCGCATGGTCAAGGCCGCGCTCAACGACGCCGCGCTGCAGGCCGTGGTGCCACTGTCCTCGGCCAACAGCATCAGCCTCGGCCGCCTGCTGCCGCAGATGAGCTACTACGCGCACACCGCACTGGCCTGGTGGCGCGAACGAGGGCAGCCGCTGAACCTGATCGTGCCCACCGGCAATCTCGGCAACGCGCTGGCCGCGCTGTGGGTGCGCGCACTGGGCCTGCCGATCGGCCGCGTGCACCTGGCCTGCAACGCCAACGCCACGTTGCCGGAGTTCCTCGGCGGCGCCGACTACCGCCCGCGCGAAGCGGTGGCGACGATCGCCAACGCGATGGACGTGGGCGCGCCGAGCAACGTCGAGCGCCTGCGCTGGCTGTTCGATGACGCCACGCTGCGCCGCGAGCTGCCCGGCACCGGCGTGGACGACGACGCCATCCGCGCCACCATCGCCCGTCATGCCAGCGAGCACGGCGAGGAGTTCTGCCCGCACACTGCCACCGCCGTGCACGTGCTCGACGCGCTGCGCGCAGCGGGCAACCGCGACGACTGGACCGTCGTCGCCACCGCCCATCCGGCCAAGTTCGAGAGCGTGGTGGAGCCGCTGGTCGGGCATCCGCTGGCGGTGCCGGCCGCGCTGGCGGCGATGCTGGCGCGCCCGGCACACGCCGCGCCGTTGCCGGCCACGGACGATGCACTGCGCCGCGTGCTGCGCGAACACGCGACGGCCTGATCGGGGCCGGGCACTGTCGCCCCGGGGCGACGGCATAGGAAAATGCGCGGGACGGCGGCCGCAGAGCCGCCGCTTTTTCCAACCACCGCCCCGGGGACACCATCATGTCGATCGCATCCACGCCGCGCCGCGCGGCGCTCGCCGGTTCCATTCTCGCTGGGCTCTGCCTGTCTGCCGTGCACGCGCAGGACACCGCCGCCGAACACATCAAGACCACCGAGCTGCAGACGGTGAAGGTCACCGCCTCCAAGCGGGTGGAGAACCTGCAGAAGGTGCCGATGTCGCTGACCGTGATCACCCCGGAGAAGCTGGAGGCCTTCGGCCAGTCCGGCGACGGCGTGCTGCAGCTGGCCTCGCGCGCGCCCAGCGTGTACGCCGAAACCTCCTACGGCCGCGAGTTTCCGCGCTTCTACATCCGCGGGCTGGGCAACAGCGACTTCGACCTCAACGCCTCGCAGCCGGTGTCGATGGTGTACGACGACATCGTGCAGGAGAACCCGATCCTCAAGGGCTTCCCGCTGTTCGACCTGGCCCAGGTGGAAGTGCTGCGCGGCCCGCAGGGCACGCTGTTCGGCCGCAACTCGCCGGCCGGCGTGATCAAGTTCGAGTCGGTGCGCCCGAGCCAGGAAACCTCCGGCTACGCGCGCGTCTCGTACGGCTCGCTGGGCACCGCCAACGCCGAGGCGGCGCTGGGCGGCGCGCTGGGCGGGCACTGGTCCGGCCGCATATCGGCGCTGGCGCAGCACCGCGACAACTGGATCGACAACACCTTCACCGGCAAGGCCAACGCGCTGGGCGGTTACAACGAGCGCGCCGTGCGCCTGCAGGCGCTGTACGAGGACGGCGGCTTCAGTGCGCTGGTCAATACCCACGCGCGCTGGCTGAACGGCACCGCCACGGTGAACCGCGCCAATGCGATCACGCTGGGCAGCAACCAGTTCGTGCCCGGCTTCCAGCGCGACCAGGTGGCGCAAGACGGCCGCAACCAGCAGCACCTGTTCACCTGGGGCAGCAACCTGCACCTGGACTGGAACCTCGGCGATTACAGCGTCACCTCGATCACCGGGCTGGAACACGCCACCACCTACAGCCTGGGCGACGTGGACGGCGGCTACGGCGCGGTGTTCCACCTGCCGATGGGTCCGGGCTTCATCCCGTTCCCGTCCGAGACCGCCGACGCGATGCCGCACGATCGCCAGATCACCCAGGAGTTCCGCCTGGCCAGCAACCGCCGGGATCGCCTGAACTGGCAGGTCGGCACCTACTATTTCGACGAAGACATCGCGATCAGCAACTTCGACTACGCCACCTTCAACAACCACGCGCTGGACGGCTACGCCAGGCAGACCCAGCGCACCCGGGCGTGGGCGGTGTTCGGCTCGGTCAACTACCAACTGGCCGACGATTTCGAGCTGCGCGCCGGCACCCGCTACTCGCACGACCAGCGCGACTTCCGCGTCGACCGCCTGCTCTCGCCGCTCGGCGCGCCGCCGCTCACGCTCACCGCCAACCCGAACGACTCGCGCTGGAGCGGCGACCTCACCGGCACCTGGACGCTGAGCCCGAACGTCAACGTCTACGCCCGCGTGGCCAACGGCTTCCGTGCGCCCAGCGTGCAGGGCCGCGTGCTGTTCTCCGACTTCATCTCGCAGGCCAGGCCGGAGACGATCACCTCCTACGAGCTGGGCCTGAAGTCCACCGGCATGGACAACCACGTGCGCTTCAACGCCGACGTGTACAGCTACACCATGCACAACGAGCAGCTCACCGCGGTGGGCGGCGACATCAACATCACTCGCCTGATCAACGCCAGGAAGACCGAGGGCTACGGTGCCGAGTTCGACCTGGAAGCCTACCTCACGCCGAACTTCGTGCTCACCGCCGGCGGCAGCTACAACCACACCAAGCTGAAGGACCCGACCCTGGCGGTCGCCGTATGCGGCGCCCAGTGCACCGTGCTCGACCCGCGCAACGCCGACGGCAACGCGCTGATCGACGGCAACGTGCTGCCGAACGCGCCGCAGTGGATCGGTACCCTCACCGCCCGCTACGGCATCCCGTACGGCGACAGCGGCGAGTTCTTCGTCTACACCGACTGGAACTACCGCAGCGAGGTGAACTTCTTCCTCTACGACTCGGCCGAGTTCAAGGGCAAGCCGCTGCTCGAAGGCGGCCTGCGCGTGGGCTACAACTGGGACTACGGCCGCCGCGAGATCGCCCTGTACGGCCGCAACATCACCGACAAGCGCGCGCTGATCGGCGCAATTGACTTCAACAACCGCACGGGTTTCGTCAACGATCCGCGGGTGATCGGCGTGGAATTCCGCGCCGAGCTGTAAACCTGCTGCATCGCGCCATCGCCTTGGCGAGGTCGTGCCAGTCCATGCGACAACCCCTCGGGGCCGGCATCTGCCGGCCCCTGCTTTTTGCGGAGCAACCTGGCTGCCAGGCATGCAAGGGTGACGGTTTCGAAGCACGGAAATCGCGCAGCCGCATCGGCCGCGTGGCGGTTGCGGGCCGCGGAAAGCCCCCATTCGCAGCTCTTTGCGGCGCCAGGGCATCTTGCCGAAAACCCGCGAGTCCGCTCTTCCATACGCACGCGTTGGCGCTCATCGCTTGCCCTGCGTGGATCACGCCCGAAGCGCATATGGACATCTGGACGGCCAAATCATGTTTTCCGCATGGATTCACATGAAACTGTTGACGCCACCTTTTCCGCTGCCCTATGGTCGGTCCATGTCGCAGCGCAACAGCCACCGCAGCCTCTCCCTGAGCCGTCGCCCCACGACGGTGGGCGACCCGCTGCCGGTCGGCGGCGGCCTCCTTCTCATTTCCCTTGTACTCGTACTCCTCATTACCAGCGGAGGTGCGGGCTAGCGGCTGCGTCCAGGCAAGAGCAACACACCTGAGACACCCCCAGACCCCGCACCGACACCGGCGCGGGGTTTTTTTTGGCCCGCGTGCCGCCCCTCCCGGAGACACCGATGAATCCCGAGCACGACGTAGCCACACCCACTGCCGAAGACCGCGTGCGGATCTTCGACACCACTCTGCGCGACGGCGAGCAGGCGCCCGGCTTCTCGATGGACCGGCGCGCCAAGCTGCGCATGGCGCAGGCGCTGGAGGCACTGGGCGTGGACGTGCTCGAGGCGGGCTTCCCGCAGGCCTCGCCGGACGATTTCGCCGCCGTGTCGGAGATCGCCCGCACGCTGAAAACCACCACCGTGTGCGGTCTCGCCCGCTGCCAGGACGGCGACATCGACACTGCCGCCCGCGCGCTGGAAAAGGCGCAGCGCGCGCGCATCCACGTGTTCCTCTCCACCAGTCCGCTGCACCGCGAGCACAAGCTGCGCATGAGCAGGGCGCAGGTGCTGGATGCCGCCATCAAGGCGGTCGAGCGCGCCGTGCAGCTCTGCCACGAAGTCGAGTTCTCCGCCGAAGACGCCCTTCGCACCGAGCCCGACTTCCTGGCGGAGGTGTTCAGCGCCGCGGTCGCCGCCGGCGCCACCACGCTCAACGCGCCGGACACCGTGGGCTACACCACACCGTCGGAGATGATCGAGCTGTTCACCTACCTGCGCGCGCACGTGCACGGCGCGGAGAAAGTGATCTTCTCCAGCCACTGCCATGACGACCTGGGGATGGCGGTGGCCAACTCGATGGCCGCGATCAGCGCCGGCGCGCGCCAGGTGGAATGCACCATCAACGGCATCGGCGAGCGCGCCGGCAACGCGGCGCTGGAGGAGATCGTGATGGCGCTGAAGGTGCGCGCGCCGCACTTCGGCGTGGACACCGGCATCGACACGCGCCGGCTCTATCCCACCTCGCGCCTGCTCACCCAGCTCACCGGCCAGGCGGTGCCGCGCAACAAGGCGATCGTCGGCGAGAACGCGTTCGCGCACGAGTCGGGCATCCACCAGCACGGCATGCTCAAGCACCGCGGCACCTACGAAATCATGCGCCCGCAGGACGTCGGCATCGCCGAGACGAAGCTGGTGCTGGGCAAGCACTCCGGCCGCGCCGCGCTGCGCCAGCGACTGGAAGCGCTGGGCCACGCGCCGGACGAGGCGGCGATGGAGGACATCCTGGCCCGCTTCAAGACGCTGGCCGACAAGAAGCGCGAGATCCACGACGAGGATCTGGAAGCCCTGGCGCTGGGCCAGGACCCGCAGGCGACCGGGCCGTGGCGGATCGTGCAGCTCAACAGCAGCACGCACCAGGGCAGCGCCTCCGCCTCGGTGAAGCTCGCCCACGACGATGGCCGCGATGCCAGCGAGGCGGCGATCGGCGACGGCCCGGTCGACGCCGTGCTGCGCGCGATCGAGCGCGCCACCGGCCATGCGGTGGAACTGACCGACTTCAGCGTGCGCGCGGTCAGCGAAGGCGGCGACGCGCAGGGCCAGGCCAAGCTCACCGCGCGCCACGCCGGCCGCGACTGGCGCGGCCACGGCATCAGCACCGACATCGTCGAAGCCACCGCGCTGGCCGCGCTGGCCATCGTCAACCGCATCGAGCGCCAGTGCGCGCAAGACCCCAACCCGCCCGCTTCTGATGAAGAGTGCGGCCATGGAAGGCCGCTTGTTGACCTTCGCGCGAACGGACGCGCGCACAAGGAAACCCACCGATGAGCACACCCTTCCTCTGGCACAACGGCCGCCTGGTGCCGTGGGCCGACGCCACCGTCCACGTCACCACGCACGCGCTGCACTACGGCTCGTCGGTGTTCGAGGGCGAGCGCGTGTATGCCACGCCGGCCGGCCCGGCGTACTTCCGCCTCGCCGACCACACCGCGCGGCTGTTCGAGTCCGCGCGCGTGTACGACATCGCCATCGGCTACAGCGAGGAGGAGATCAACCAGGCCTGCCGCGAGCTGATCCGCGCCAACGCGATGCCTTCGGCCTACGTGCGGCCGATCGTGTTCCGCGGTGCCGGCGGGCTGGGCGTGCTGCCGAAGGACGGCGCGCCGGTGGACGTGGCGATCATGGCGATGGCGTGGGGTGCCTACCTCGGCGACGCGCGCGAGAAGGGCGCCGACGTGTGCGTGTCGTCCTGGCATCGGCCGGCGCCGAACACCTTGCCGAGCTGGGCCAAGGCCGGCGGCAACTACCTGTCCAGCCAGCTGATCGCGGCCGAAGCGCGCCGCGGCGGCTACGACGAGGGCATCGCCCTGGGCCACAACGGCCTGCTCAGCGAGGGCGCGGGCGAAAACCTGTTCCTGGTCAGGAAGGGCAAGCTGCTCACCCCGCCGACCAGCGCCGGCATTCTCGCCGGCATCACCCGCGACAGCGTGATCACGCTGGCCGCGGATCTCGGCCTCGTGGTGGAAGAGCGCGACCTGCCGCGCGAGGCGTTGTACAGCGCCGACGAGATCTTCATGACCGGCACCGCCGCCGAGATCACGCCGGTGCGCTCGGTCGACCGCAAGGTCGTCGGCAACGGCAGGCCCGGCCCGATCACCCGCGCCCTGCAGGATGCCTTTTTCGGCCTGTTCGACGGCCGCACCGAGGACCGCTGGGGCTGGCTGGAGGCGATCGATGCGCCTGCCGCGGCCGCCCACGTTCGCCCGCCCCATTCCCAACCCGCCTCCCAGGAGATCCCGGCGTGACGGCTCCGAAGACCCTGTTCGAAAAAATCTGGGACGCCCACGTGGTGGCGCCCGAAAGCACCGACACCCCGGCGGTGCTCTACGTCGACCTGCACCTGGTGCACGAGGTGACCTCGCCGCAGGCGTTCACCGAGCTGCGCGAGCGCGGGCTCAAGCCCCGCCGCCCCGACCGCATGCTGGCCACGCTGGACCACTCCACCCCCACCCTGCCCGCCGGCGCGGACGGCGAGCGTCCCTACGCCAATGCCGAGGCCAAGGCGCAGGTGGCCCAGCTGGAAGCGAACTGCCGCGAGTTCGGCATCGCCCTGCACGGCTGGGACAGCGCCGAGCGCGGCATCGTGCACGTGATCGGCCCGGAGCTGGGCGCCACCCGGCCGGGCATGACCATCGTCTGCGGCGACAGCCACACCTCCACCCACGGGGCGTTCGGCGCGCTGGCGTTCGGCATCGGCACCACCGAGGTGGGCCACGTGATGGCCACGCAATGCCTGCTGCAGCGCAAGCCGAAGACGCTGGCGATCCACGTCGACGGCGCACTGCCCAAGGGCGTGGGCGCGAAGGATCTGATCCTGCACATCATCGGCCGGATCGGCGTGGACGGCGGCACCGGCCACGTCATCGAGTACCGCGGCCCGGCGATCGCGGCGCTGTCGATGGAAGAGCGCATGACGGTGTGCAACATGTCGATCGAGGCGGGCGCGCGCGCCGGCCTGATCGCCCCGGACGAGACCACCTTCGCCTGGCTCAAGGGCCGCCCGCACGCGCCGCAGGGCGCCGCCTGGGACGCCGCCGTGGCACGCTGGAAGCAGCTGCCCAGCGATCCCGGCGCACGCTACGACCGCGAGGTGCGCATCGACGCCGCCGCGGTGAAGCCCACTGTCACCTACGGCACCCATCCGGGCATGGCGATCGCGATGGACGCGCCGGTGCCGGCCGCCCGCAACGCGCAGGAAAAGCGCGCGCTCGACTACATGCGCAGCGAGGCCGGCCAGCCGATGCAGGGCACGCCGGTGGACGTGGTGTTCATCGGCAGCTGCACCAACTCGCGGCTGTCCGACCTGCGCGAAGCGGCCGGCGTGCTGCGCGGCCGCCGCGTCGCCGACGGCGTGCGCATGCTGGTGGTGCCCGGCTCTGAGGCGGTGCGCCGCGACGCCGAGCGCGAGGGTCTGCACGAGGTGTTCGCCGCCGCCGGCGCCGAATGGCGCGTGCCCGGCTGCTCGATGTGCATCGCCATGAACGGCGACCTCGCCCAGCCCGGCCAGCTCGTGGTGAGCACCTCCAACCGCAACTTCGAAGGCCGCCAGGGCAAGGGCGCGCGCACCGTGCTGGCCAGCCCCGCCACCGCGGCGGCCTCGGCCGTCGCGGGGCGCATCGCCGATCCGCGGGAATACCTGGTGGAGGTGGCGGCATGAAGATTGACGCTCACCGCGCACTGCTCCCTCTCCCCCGCGGGGAGAGGGCTGGGGTGAGGGGCCAACCTGGCCTCGGCCCAACATCAATGCGCGCTTCGATCCACATCAGCGCAAACCCCAGCCCCTTACCTCCATCCTCTCCCCGGCGGGGAGAGGAAGCGAACGCAAGCAGCTTGCTCACGGCGAGCACCCGCCCCTCATCCGCCCCTTCGGGGCACCTTCACTTGGGCCATCCATGGCCCTCGCCCTTCAGGCGGCTGACGCCGCGCAAATCGGCCGTCCTGCCGATTTGTCTCCCCGGCGGGGAGAAGGGAGCTTGTCCTTCGGAGGTTTTCTGATGCAGCCCGTCACCCGCATCCACTCGCGCACCGCCGTGCTGGCGGACGAGAACATCGACACCGACCGCATCATCCCGGCGCGCTTCCTCACCACCACCACGCGTGAGGGCCTGGGCAAGCTGTGCTTCCACGACTGGCGCTACCAGGCCGACGGCAGCGACAACCCCGCCTTCCCGCTGAACCGGCCGGAAGCGGCCGGCTGCGCGATCCTGGTCGCGGGACGCAACTTCGGCTGCGGTTCCTCGCGCGAGCACGCGCCGTGGGCGCTGCTCGATTACGGCATCCAGGCGGTGCTGTGCAGCGAGATCGCGGACATCTTCCGCAGCAACGCGCTGAAGAACGGCCTGCTGGCGATCATGATCAGCGAGCCCGAGCACCGCTGGCTGCTCGAGCACCCCGGCGTGGAGCTGGGCATCGACGTGCGCGAGCAGTTCATCGCGCTGCCCGATGGCGGGCGCATCGCCTTCCAGCTCGAACCCTTCGCCCGCCACTGCCTGCTCGAAGGCGTCGACCAGCTCGGCTTCCTGCTGCAGCACGACGAGGCGATCGCGGCGTTCGAAGCACACGTGGGAGCGGCGGCATGACATTCGCCGATACCTGCCCGTCTCCTCACCGTCATCCCGGCGAAAGCCGGACCAGCGCTTCGCGCGCAGAACGTCCGCAGGACGGCCCCGCAGGGGCGAGCGCAGCGAGTCATCCAGTGACTTCCGCGCACACCGCAAAGACGCTGGACCCCAGCTTCCGCTGGGGTGACGTGAGAGAGAACCAGACGTCCCCGACGACCCTCCACCGCCAGGAGCCACACGCATGAAGGCCCATATCGTCACCCTGCCCGGCGACGGCGTCGGCCCGGAAGTCACCGCTGCCGCGGTCGCCGTGCTCGAAGCCGTGGCCGAGCACTACGACCACCAGTTCATGTTCGAGGAACACATGATCGGCGGCGGCGCCATCGACGCCACCGGCGAGCCGCTGCCGGTCGTGTCGCTGGCCGCATGCCAGAAAGCGGACGCGGTGCTGCTGGGCGCGGTCGGCGGGCCGAAGTGGTCCGATCCGAACGCGCCGGTGCGTCCGGAGCAGGGGCTGCTGGCGCTGCGTGCGGCGCTGGGGGTGTACGCCAACCTGCGTCCGCTGCAGGTGCATCCGGCGCTGGCCGAGCTGTCGCCGCTGAAGAACGAGAAGCTCGCCGGCGTCGACGTGCTGTTCGTGCGCGAGCTCACCGGCGGCGCCTACTTCGGCGCCAGGACGCGCACGGCCGACACCGCCACCGACGAGTGCAAGTACACCGTGGCCGAGATCGAACGCGTGGTGCGCCGCGCCTTCGCGCTGGCCCGCGAACGCCGTCATCACCTCACCTCGGTGGACAAGGCCAACGTGCTGGAGACCTCGCGCCTGTGGCGCAACGTCGTGCAGCGCCTCGCGCCGGAATACCGCGACGTGACTGTCGAGCATCAGCTGGTCGACTCGATGGCGATGCTGCTGCTGACCCAGCCCTCGCGCTACGACGTGGTGGTCACCGAGAACCTGTTCGGCGACATCCTCACCGACGAGGCCGCCGCGCTGGCCGGCTCGCTCGGCCTGCTGCCCTCGGCCTCGCTGGGCGATGGTAAGCGCGGCCTGTACGAGCCGATCCATGGTTCGGCACCGGATATTGCCGGACAGGGCGTGGCCAACCCCACCGGCGCGATCCTCTCCGCCGCGCTGCTGCTGCGCCATTCCTTGGGCCTGGAGGAAGAGGCGCAGTGCGTGGAGGCCGCCGTCGCCAAGGTGCTGGAGCACGGTCCGCGCACCCGCGACATCGGTGGCCGCGCCGGCACCGCCGCGGTGCGCGATGCGGTGCTGATGGCGGTGGAAGAGCACGCCTCGATCCACCACGCCTTTTTTGCCGGCGGCCGCGCATGCGGTTGAGTCCGGCCCCCGTTTGGCTTCTCCGCGCGCCCGCCGGCCAACTCCCCGTCGCGCTGCGCTGCTCCTCCCCGGTACTCGCAGACAGGCCGGGGCGTGCGGTGAGGTCTTTCTCTTGGTTCCGATGGAGCATGTGATGCGCAGTGATGTGATGAAAACCGGCCCGGACCGCGCGCCCGCCCGGGCGATGATGCGGGCCACCGGCCTGGACGACGCGGCGATCGCCCGGCCGCTGGTCGCGGTGGTGCACACCTGGACCAACGTCAGCCCGTGCAACCTCAACCTGCGCGAGCTGGCCGACGCGGCGATCGAAGGCGTGCGCGCCGCCGGCGGCACGCCGGTGGAGTTCAACACCATCGCGATCACCGACGGCATGGCGATGGGCACGCCCGGCATGCGCGCCTCGCTGGTCAGCCGCGAGGTGATCACCGACTCGATCGAGCTGGCCGTGGACGGCCATTCGCTCGACGCGATGGTGGTGCTGTGCGGCTGCGACAAGACCATCCCCGCCGCCGCGATGGCGCTGGCGCGGCTGAACATCCCCGGCGTGGCGCTGTACGGCGGCACCATCGCGCACGGCAACCACGACAACCACCCGATCACCATCCAGCAGGTGTTCGAGGCGGTCGGCGCGCACGGCGCCGGCAGGATCGACGACGCCGAACTGACCGCGGTGGAGCGCGACGCCTGCCCCGGCGCGGGCGCCTGCGGCGGCCAGTTCACCGCCAACACCATGGCGATGGTGCTGACCACGCTGGGCCTGTCGCCGATGGGCTTCAACGACATCCCCGCCACCCATCCGGCCAAGCGGCAGGCGGCCTACCGCTGCGGCGAGCTAGTGATGGAATGCCTGAAGGCCGAGCGCCGCCCGTCCGACCTGCTCAGCCGCAGCGCGTTCCAGAACGCCGCACGCATGGTCGCCGCCACCGCCGGCTCCACCAACGCGGTGCTGCACCTGCTGGCGATCGCCCGCGAGGCCGGCGTGGAGTGGAGCATCGAGGACTTCGAGCCCGCCTCGGTGCACACGCCGGTGATCGCCGACCTGCTGCCCGGTGGGCGCTACACCGCGGTGGAGATGTTCGGCGCCGGCGGCGCCGCCCGCGTGGCGCAGGAGCTGATCGCCGCCGGCATGCTCGCCGACACGCCCACCGTCACCGGCCGCTCGCTGTTCGCCGAAGCCGCCGCCGCGCCGCGTGCCGAAGCGCAGGACGTGATCCATCCGGTCAGCGCCCCGCTCAAGCCGCGCGGCGGCTACTCGATCCTCTACGGCAACCTCGCGCCCGAGGGCTGCATCCTCAAGCTGGCCGGCAAGACCGGCGCGCAGTTCGAGGGCCCGGCGCGCGTGTTCGAGAGCGAGGAGGCCGCATTCGCCGCCGTGCAGTCCGGCGGCATCGCCAGGGGCGACGTCATCGTGATCCGCAACGAGGGTCCGGCCGGCGGCCCCGGCATGCGCGAGATGCTCGGCGTCACCGCGGCGCTGGTCGGTCGCGGCCTGGGCGACGACGTCGCGCTGATCACCGACGGCCGCTTCTCCGGCGCCACCCACGGCTTCATGGTCGGCCACATCGCGCCCGAAGCCGTGCGCGGCGGCCCGATCGCCCTGCTGCGCGAGGGCGACCGCATCGTCATCGACGGCGAGCGGCGCGAACTGCGCACCAGCGCCGATCTCGACGCTCGTCGCGCCGACTGGAAGGCGCCGCCGCCGAAGGTCACCCAGGGTGCGCTGGCCAAGTACGCCCGCCTGGTCGGCTCCGCCTCCGACGGCGCCACCACGCGCGCCGACACCCCCTCCGTTTCGGCCGTCCAGACGGCCAAATCATCGCAAGCACACACCCAAGGAGTCACCGCATGAGCACGAACAACGACAACATCCCCGATCAGGGCCGCCTCGCCCAAGGCCGCCTCGCCAAGGGCCGCATCGCCGTGCTCGGCTACGGCAGCCAGGGCCGCGCCCATGCGCTGAACCTGCGCGACTCCGGCCTCGACGTGGTCGTGGGCCTGCGCCCGAACGGCCCGACCTGGCACAAGGCCAAGGCCGAGGGCTTCACCGTGGTGGAACCGGCCGAGGCGGTGAAGGGCGCCGACCTGGTCGCCGTGCTCACCCCGGACATGGTGCAGCCCACCCTCTACAAGGAATCGATCGAACCGAACATCAAGCCCGGCGCGGCGCTCTTGTTCGCGCACGGCTTCAACGTGCACTTCGGCCAGATCGTGCCGCGCAAGGACATCGACGTGATCCTGGTCGCGCCGAAGGGCCCGGGCGCGCTGGTGCGCACCGAATACGAGCGCGGCCGCGGCGTGCCTAGCATCTGGGCGGTGTACCAGGACGTCAGCGGCCAGGCCGAGGCCCGGGCGCACGCCTACGCCGACGGCATCGGCGGCGGCCGCGCGCTGCTGATCAAGACCGACTTCAAGGAAGAGACCGAGACCGACCTGTTCGGCGAGCAGGCGGTGCTGTGCGGCGGCGCCAGCGAGCTGGTGAAGGCGGGCTTCGAGACCCTGGTGGAAGCGGGCTACCAGCCGGAGATCGCCTACTACGAGGTGATGCACGAGCTGAAGCTGATCGTCGACCTGTTCTACGAGGGCGGCCTGACCAGGATGCTGCAGTTCGTCTCCGAGACCGCGCAGTACGGCGACTACGTCAGCGGCCCGCGGGTGATCGACGCCGGCGTCAAGGCGCGCATGAAGGAGGTGCTGAAGGACATCCAGGACGGCACCTTCGCGAAGAACTGGACCGAGGAATACAAGGCCGGCCTGCCCAACTACCAGCGCCTGAAGCAGGCCGACCTCGACCACCCGATCGAGAAAGTCGGCGCCGCCCTGCGCGCCCGCATGCCGTGGCTGCAGACCGGCAATGCCGCGGCCACCGCCGCACCGCTCAAGAAAGTGGGGTGACGAAGTGCTCGAAGCCCTCTCCCCTGCGCAGCGGGGGAGAGGGCTGGGTGAGGGGGGGACGCTCTTGCTTCGGCCGCCATCCACGGCAAGAGCCAGAGCCCCCCCTCACCCCGACCCTCTCCCCCGGCGGCTTCGCCTCCAGGGGAGAGGGAGCAAGAAAGCCGGCACCTCGCGAAAAACCGGCCGAAGCTGCTTGAAGCCCTCTCCCCTGCGCAGCGGGGGAGAGGGCTGGGTGAGGGGGGGGGGACGCTCTTGCTTCGGCCGCTACCCACGGCAAGAGCCAGAGCCCCCCTCACCCCGACCCTCTCCCCCCGGCGGCTTCGCCTCCAGGGGAGAGGGAGCCAAAAGCCGGGGTCTCGCGGGATGCCGGCCGCTGTTGCTTCGAACCCTTCCTCGCGCAAGCGGGGAGAGGGAGTGGAAAGGCCCACCACCGTTGAAGGATGTTTGCTGATGAACGCGCCATCGCTGAAAGCTGCACCGGACACCCGACAGGCTCCGCACGCTGCGCCGGCAGGGCTGCCGCCGCCGGGCGTGCATCCGCTCGCCGGCCGCGCCATGAGCGGTGCCGAGATCGCGGTGCAGGTGTTCGCCGACGAAGGGGTGGAGGTGCTGTTCGGCTATTCCGGCGGCGCGATCCTGCCGGTGTACGACGCGGTGTTCCGCTACAACGCCGAGCACCCGCGCGAGGACGGCCGCGAGCCGATGCCGCTGATCGTGCCGGCCAACGAGCAGGGGGCGGGGTTCATGGCGGCAGGCTTCGCGCGTGCCTCGGGCAAGGTCGGCGTGGCGGTGGTCACATCCGGTCCCGGCGCCACCAACACGGTGACGCCGGTGCGCGACTCGATGGCCGATTCGATCCCGATGGTGGTGATCTGCGGCCAGGTGCCCACCGCGGCGATCGGCAGCGATGCGTTCCAGGAGGCGCCGATCACCAGCATCATGAGTGCCTGCGCCAAGCACGTGTTCCTGATCACCGAGCCGGCCAGGCTGGAATCCACCCTGCGCACCGCGTTCGAGCTGGCGCGCAGCGGCCGGCCCGGCCCGGTGGTGGTGGACATCCCCAAGGACGTGCAGAACGCCGCGCTGACCTTCCAGGGCGAGGGGCAGCTGGCGATCCCCGGCTACCGCGCGCGGATGCGGGCGGTGGAGCAATCGCACCTGTCCGACGCGGACTGCGCCGCGTTCTTCGCCGCGCTGGGGCAGGCGAAGCGGCCGCTGATCTACGCCGGCGGCGGCGTGATCGCGGCCGAGGCGGCCGAGGCGCTGCGCGCGTTCGTCGACGCCTTCGGCCTGCCGGTCACCACCACGCTGATGGGGCTGGGCGCGGTCGACACCACCGGACCGCTGGCGCTGCACATGCTGGGCATGCACGGCACCGCGTACGCCAACTACGCGGTGGAGGACTGCGATTTCGTGCTGGCGCTGGGCGCGCGCTTCGACGACCGCGTGGCCGGCGTGCCGGCGAAGTTCGCGCCGCGGGCGCGCTATGTCGCCCAGGTCGACATCGATCCGGCCGAGATCGGCAAGGTGAAGGCGGTCGACTGGCACCACTGCGGGCCGATGGTGCGCACGCTGGACCGGCTGCGCCGCTACGGCAAGGCACAGGGCTTCCGCCCGCAGGCCGATCGCCGCTACGCCGCATGGCACGCGCACGTGGTCGAGCTCAAGCGCGTGCATGCGATGAACTACGACCGCGCCAGCGCGATGATCCAGCCCTACGCGGTGATCGAGGCGATCAACCGCATCACCGACGGCCGCGCGATCATTTCCACCGGCGTCGGCCAGCACCAGATGTGGGCCGCGCAGTATTTCGACTTCCGCGGACCGCGCCAGTGGCTCACCTCCGGCTCGATGGGCACGATGGGCTTCGGCCTGCCGGCGGCGATCGGCGCGCAGTTCGCGCGGCCGGAGGCGCTGGTGATCGACATCGACGGCGACGCCAGCATCCGCATGAACTTCGGCGAGCTGGAGACGGTGACCACCTACGGCCTGCCGCTGAAGGTGGTGGTGTTCAACAACGCCGGCGACGGCATGGTGCGGCAGTGGCAGAAGCTGTTCTTCGAGAGCCGCTTCGCCTCGTCGGACAAGACGTTGCACACCAAGGATTTCGTCAAGGCCGCGCAGGCCGACGGCTTCGCCTGGGCGCAGCGGCTGGACCAGCCGGCCGAGATCGAGCGCGTGATCGCCGACTTCCTCGCCTTCGACGGTCCGGCCTTCCTCGAGGTGATCATCGACCCGGACGCCGGCGTCTACCCGATGGTCGGCCCCGGCATGACCTACGCGCAGATGATCACCGGCGAGCACATCGCCTCGCGCACGCCGCCGGAGGCGGCGGACGGGGCGCCGGCGGACATGTTCTAGGTGGCGTGGCTGGCGCATTCAGAGCAAAGACGCTGGATCCCAGCGTTCGCTGGGATGACGGGAATGAGAGTTCACGATGCGCCTGTGAACGTCTCGCTAGCGCAAGCCCCACGCCCGTCATCCCGGCGAAAGCCGGGATCCAGTGACTCATCCACGCCAGAACTCATCGCCCCGTCACAACTCGGCCGAGCTTTGAACGTCGGTCGGTGACCGGAAAAGGCAAGAAAGCGACTCACGGAATCCCATGAAACATACTCTCTCCATCCTCCTGCAAAACGAAGCCGGCGCGCTGGTGCGCGTGGCCGGGCTGTTCTCCTCGCGCGGCTACAACATCGACTCGCTCAACGTGGCGCCGACCACCGACATCGAGGTGTCGCGGCTGATCGTGGTGACCCACGGCGGTGAGGATTCGATCGAGCAGATCCTCAAGCAGGCGCGCAAGCTGGTGGACGTGATCGAGGCGGTGGAGCTGCCGGCGCCGGTGGCGCTGGCGTCGGACCCGGCCGCCGGCGCGTGAACGCGATGGAAGACGACTCCCACCTCGACCTGCTGCGCCGCGTGCTCACCGCGCGCGTCTACGAGGTGGCGCGGCAGACCGAGCTGGACCCCGCGCCCGCGCTGTCGCGGCGGCTCGGCAACACCGTGCTGCTCAAGCGCGAGGACAACCAGCCGGTGTTCTCGTTCAAGCTGCGCGGTGCCTACAACAAGATGGTGCATCTGGATGCCGCCGCCCGCGCGCGCGGGGTGATCACCGCCTCGGCCGGCAACCACGCGCAGGGCGTGGCGCTGGCCGCGGCGCGGCTGGGCATCCGCGCGGCGATCGTGATGCCGCAGACCGCGCCGCAGGTGAAGGTGGACGCGGTGCGCGCGATCGGCGGCGACGCGGTGGAGGTGGTGCTGGCCGGTGATTCCTACAGCGAGGCCCAGGCCGCGGCCGCCGCACTGCAGATGGAACACGGCTACACCCTGGTGCATCCGTTCGACGATCCGGACGTGATCGCCGGCCAGGGCACGGTGGGCATGGAGATCCTGCGCCAGCACGCCGGGCCGCTGCACGCGATCTTCGTGCCGGTGGGCGGCGGCGGCCTGCTCGCCGGCGTGGCCGCGTTCGTCAAGGCGGTGCGCCCGGAGGTGCGGGTGATCGGCGTGCAGAGCGCCGCCGCCGATGCCATGACCCAGTCGCTGGCGGCCGGTGAGCGCGTGCTGCTGGAGGAGGTCGGCCTGTTCGCCGACGGCACCGCGGTGAAACAGGTGGGCGAACAGACCTTCGCGATCTGCCGGCAGCACGTGGACGGCATGATCCGGGTCGACACCGACGCCATCTGCGCGGCGATCAAGGACGTGTTCGTCGACACCCGCAGCGTGCCCGAGCCGTCCGGCGCGCTCGCCGTGGCCGGGCTCAAGCAGTACACCGCCGCGCACGGCCTGCAGAACGAGACGCTGGTGGCGATCTGCTCCGGCGCCAACATGAATTTCGATCGGCTCAGTTTCGTCGCCGAGCGCGCCGAGGTGGGCGAGCAGCGCGAGGCGCTGTTCGCGGTGACGATTCCGGAGGAGCGCGGCAGCTTCCGCCGCTTCTGCGAGGCGCTGGGCCGGCACAGCCTGACCGAGTTCAACTACCGCATCGGCGACGCGCGGCAGGCGCACCTGTTCGTCGGCATCCGCACCGGCGGGCGCGCCGAGAGCCGCGCGCTGGCCCGTACGTTCGAGGCGCAGGGCTTCGGCGTGCTCGACCTGTGCGACGACGAACTGGCCAAGCTGCACCTGCGCCACATGGTGGGTGGGCGCTCGCCGCTGGCGCACGACGAGCTGCTGTACCGCTTCGACTTCCCCGAGCGTCCTGGCGCGCTGACCCGTTTCCTGGCGCAGCTGCATCCGGACTGGAACGTCAGCCTGTTCCACTACCGCAACCAGGGCGCCGACCACGGCCACATTCTGGTTGGCCTGCAGGTGCCGCCGGCCGAGCGCGTGCTGTTCGCACGCTTCCTCGCCACACTGGGCTATCCGTACCGCGACGAGAGCGCCAACCCGGCGTATCGGCTGCTGCTGTGCGAGCCGCCGCCGGCAACGGTCCACGCGATGAGCGCTGGCACGGCGCTGGCGCGCTGAGCGCGACGGGACAGTGCGCGCAGCGCAGCAGTTGCTCGGCCGGGATCGCCGCGCTCGGCGTCGCGCTTGTACAGGGTCACCACCTCGGCGTCGGCCAGCTCGGCCAGCGACAGGCTGCTAGACTTCCGCGGTGGCTCCGACCTCGCGCAAACGCTCACGCCGCCCCGCTCCGCCGCCGGCCGGCCGGCCGCGCCCGGCCGCCGTCGGCCGCAAGCCGGTGCGTCCGGCCGACGCCTCGCCGCGCGCCACCCGCGCGCTCGACCGCCTGCTCGCGCCGCTGCCGCCGCATCTGCACGGAAAGGCGCGCGACTACCTGGTGCTCACCCGCATGGACCGCCCGGTCGGCGCGCTGCTGCTGCTGTGGCCGACCTGGTGGGCGCTGTGGCTGGCCGCGGGCGACTTTCCGCCGTGGCCCGCGCTGTTCATCTTCACCCTTGGCGTGTTCACCATGCGCGCGGCCGGCTGTGCCATCAACGACTACGCCGACCGCAAGCTCGACCCGCAGGTGGCGCGCACCGCCGGACGGCCGATCGCCAGCGGCCGGGTGACGCCGCGCGAGGCGCTGATGGTGTTCGGCGCGCTGCTGGCATTCGCCTTCGTGCTGGTGCTGTTCACCAACGCGCTGACGATCAAGCTCTCCTTCGCCGGCGCCGCGCTGGCGGCGCTGTATCCGTTCACCAAGCGCTACACCTACCTGCCGCAGGTGGTGCTGGGCGCGGCGTTCGGCTGGGCCATCCCGATGGCGTTCGCGGCGGTGACCGACAGCGTGTCGCCGCTGGGCTGGCTGCTGTTCATCGGCAACATCCTGTGGTCGGTGATCTACGACACCGAGTACGCGATGGTCGACCGCGACGACGACATCAAGGCCGGCGCCAAGTCCACCGCGATCCTGTTCGGCGACGCCGACCTGCCGATCCTGGCGATCCTGATGGCCACGTTCGAGCTGGCGATGGTTTTCGTCGGCCAGCGCGCGCAGCTGGGCTGGCCGTACTGGCTGGCGCTGGTGGCCAGCGTGGCGCTGTTCGGCCACCAGTTGTGGCGCATCCGCGGGCGCGACCGCGACGCCTGCCTGGCCGCGTTCCGCCACAACCACTGGCTCGGCCTCACGCTGTGGGCCGGCATCGTGGTGGCGCTGGCGCTCAAATGATCGCCGCGCTCAGGCGCTGGGCCCGCCGCTTCAAGCGGCAGACGCTGACCGTGTACTTCCTCGCCCGCGATCCACGCCTGCCCATGCCGCTGCGCCTGCTGGCGCTCGCCGTGGCGGCCTGTGCGCTGAGCCCGATCGACCTGATCCCGGACTTCATCCCGGTGCTGGGCTATCTGGACGACCTGCTGATCGTGCCGCTGGGGCTGGCGCTGATCCTGCGCCTGGCGCCGCGGCCGCTGCTGCTCGATGCGCGGCGACGCGCGCGGGTGCTGCAGGGCAGACCCGTGAGCCGCACCGCCGCGGCGGTCATTGTGCTGCTGTGGCTGCTGGCGCTCGGCTGGACGGCGTGGTGGCTGTGGCGACGCACGCATTGAGCGGGTCGGCGTCGCCCGTGCCGACCACGCGTTGCCCTGGAAGCCTCCGGCCGACCGGCGCCGCGACCCAGTCATCGGCGCGCGGACGGTGCCCGCGCCAGCGCCCACACGTCCACCCGCACCACGCCGGCACGCTTGAGCACGCGGGCGCACTCGGCCAGCGTGGCGCCGGTGGTCATCACGTCGTCGAGCACGGCGACATGCGAAGGCAACGGCACGGCGGCGCGCAGCACGAACGCACCGCGCACGTTGCGCCGGCGCGTGGGCGCATCCAGTTCGCTCTGCGCGGCGGTGGAGCGGGTGCGCACCAGCAGGTCGTGGCGCAGCGGCACGCCGAGCGCACGGGCCAGCGGACGGGCCAGCTCCAGCGCCTGGTTATAGCCGCGCTGGCGCAGCCGCGCGCGATGCAGCGGCACCGGCACGACCACCTCGGGCAATGCAAGCGGGCGGGACTGGCCGCGCCACAGTGCCACCAGCGAACGGCCCGCGGCGAGATCGCGGCCGAACTTGAAGCGCGCCTCCAGCCGGTCCAGCGGCCAGCCGTAGCGGAACGGCGCCCACGCCGCCTCCCACGGCGGCGGATCGCGCTGGCAGCGGCCGCACAGCGCGGCCGGCAGCGGCAACGGCAGGGCGCAGCGCGCGCAGCAGCTCGCGTTGCGCGGCAGCTCGGCGGCGCAGTCGCGGCACAGGTCCAGGTCCTCGTGGCCGGGATCGCCGCACAGCAGGCAGCGCGGCGGCAGCAGCCAGCGGCCGACGGCGCCGAGGCGGGAACGGAACGCGTCCATGCGCGGCATCGCGCGGTCAGCTCGCCGGCTTGAACAGCATTGCACTCATCGGCGGTTCTCTCCTGGTAGGTCGCCCGATGGTAGCGAACCCACGCGCCGCGCTCGTCAACCATGCGCCAAAGCATCGGGTTGACACTCCTGGAGTGTGGCTCCCACACTCGCGCCTTGCCAGAAGGAGTCCCCGATCCATGACCGCATCCGCCCTGCGCCACGACTGGACGCGCGAGGAAGTCGCCACGCTGTTCGCGCTGCCGTTCAACGAGCTGCTGCACCGCGCGCACAGCGTGCACCGCGAACATCACGACCCGAACGCGGTGCAGGTGTCGACCCTGCTCTCGATCAAGACCGGCGGCTGCCCCGAGGACTGCGCCTATTGCCCGCAGGCGGCGCGCTACGCCACCGGCGTGCAGGCCGAGAAACTGATGAGCGTGGACGCGGTGGTGGCCCGCGCGCAGGCGGCCAAGGCGGCCGGCGCCAGCCGCTTCTGCATGGGCGCAGCCTGGCGCAGCCCGAAGGACCGCGACGTGGCCAAGGTCGCCGAGATCGTCGCCGCGGTGAAGGGACTGGGCCTGGAGACCTGCGCCACGCTGGGCATGCTCAGCGGCGAACAGGCCGCCACGCTGAAGCAGGCCGGGCTGGACTACTACAACCACAATCTCGACACCGCGCCGGAGTTCTACGGCGAGGTGATCCACACCCGCCAGTACCAGGATCGGCTGGACACGCTCGAACACGTGCGCGAGGTCGGCCTGAAGACCTGCTGCGGCGGCATCGTCGGCATGGGCGAGACGCGCGGCCAGCGCGCCGGCCTGCTGCAGACCCTGGCCAACCTGCCCGAGCACCCGCAGTCGGTGCCGATCAACCAGCTGGTGCAGGTGGAAGGCACGCCGCTGCACGGCACCGAGGCGCTGGACCCGTTCGAGTTCGTGCGCACCATCGCCGTGGCCCGATTGCTGATGCCGGCCTCGATGGTGCGCCTGTCCGCCGGCCGCCAGCAGGTGGACGACGCGGTGCAGGCGCTGTGCTTCTTCGCCGGCGCCAACTCGATCTTCTATGGCGAGAAACTGCTGACCACCGGCAACCCCGACGTGGAACACGACCGCGCCCTGTTCCGCCGGCTCGACCTACACGCGCTGGAAGTGGTGGAGGAATCCGGCACCGTGCACGCCGACATCCTGGAACCCGAGGCAGCCAGCTGCGGCCTGGGCTGCGGCTGCGCCGCCTGATTTCTCCGCGCCGCGGCTCGCAAACTCCCTCTCCCCCGAGCTCCGCTCGGGGGAGAGGGCTGGGGTGAGGGGGCGGCTTTTCGCCTTGATGTGATGAACCATCCAAAGTCAGAAGCCCCCCTCACCCCGACCCTCTCCCCCGGCGATGCCGGGGGAGAGGGAGCAGAGCGGCCAGGCCTGCTCCAACGTTTGGCCATCCGGACGTCCGAACGCGCGCAGGCATCGTTGCTGCGCCGCGCCCGCACCGTGGACCACGCGGAGGGCCCCTGGCTGGAAGTCGACGGCCGTCGTCTGCTCGGCTTCTGCAGCAACGACTATCTCGGTCTCGCCCAGCATCCCCAGCTGATCGCCGCGCTCAAGCGCGTGGCCGACGATGAGGGCGTGGGCAGCACGTCGGCGCATCTGGTATGCGGCCATCGCCGCGAGCACGCGATGCTGGAGGAAGCGCTGGCCGACTGGACCGGGCGCGAACGCGCGCTGCTGTTCTCCACCGGCTACGCGGCCAATCTCGGCGCGTTGCAGGCCCTGCTCGGCGATGTCGGTGGCGCAGTCTGCGTGCAGGACAGGCTCAACCACGCCTGCCTGATCGACGGCGCGCGGCTGGCCGGCGCTGAACTCAAGCGCTATCCGCATGCCGACGTGGACGGCGCCGCGCGCCAGTTGCGCAGCCGTCCGCAGGCGCCTGCCCTGCTCGCCACCGACGGCGTGTTCAGCATGGATGGCGACGTGGCGCCGCTGCGCGAACTGGCCACGCTCGCCAGCGGCGAAGGCGCCACGCTGATGGTCGACGATGCGCACGGCCTGGGCGTGCTGGGCGAGCATGGCGCCGGCAGCGTGTCGGCCGCCGGTCTCTCGACGCACGAGGTGCCGGTGCTGATGGCCACGCTGGGCAAGGCGCTGGGTTGCGCCGGGGCCTTCGTGGCTGGCTCGGCCGCGCTGATCGAGGGGCTGACCCAGTTCGCGCGGCCGTTCGTGTACTCCACCGCGATGCCGCCCGCGCTGGCCGCCGCCGCGCTGGCCGCGGTGCAGATCGCCCGCGAAGACGACGCGCGACGCGCGAAGCTTGCCGCCCTGATCGCCCGCTTCCGCCACAGTGCCAGCGAACTCGGCCTGCCGCTGATGCGTTCGGACACGCCGATCCAGCCGCTGCTGCTGGGCGACGCCGATGCCGCGCTCGCCGCCGCGCTGCGGCTGGAAACCCAGGGCCTGCTGGTGACCGCGATCCGTCCGCCCACCGTGCCGGCCGGGCAGGCGCGGCTGCGCATCACGCTCAGTGCGGCGCACCAGGAAGAACACGTCGATCGCCTGCTCGACGCACTGGCCGCGCTGCGGCTTCCCGCCGCCAGGTGACGCGGACCGGCCCGCTATAATCGGCGGCTCCGCGCCGCGACCTCCCCATGTCGATCGTCAATCTCTCCGCCTACCGTTTCGTCCGCCTGGACGACCTGCCCGCGCTGCGCGAGCGCGTGCTGGCGCGCTGCGAAGCGCTGGCCTTGAAGGGCACGATCCTGCTGGCGACGGAGGGCATCAACCTGTTCCTGGTCGGCGCGCGCGAGGCGGTGGACGCCTGCATGCAGTGGCTGCGCGAGGACCCGCGCTTCGCCGGGCTGGAGGCGAAGGAATCACTGTCAGAGGCCGTGCCGTTCGGCCGCATGCGGGTGCGGCTGAAGAAGGAAATCATCACCATGCGCCAGCCGCTGATCCGCCCCGAGGCCGGCCGCGCGCCCGCGGTGGATGCCACGACGCTGCAGCGCTGGCTCGACCAGGGCCACGACGACTGCTTCGTGTTCGACGAGCGCGGCGCGGTGGATCCGTCGCTGGCGCCGGCACCGATCAGCCTGGTTGCCAGCCCCGCCCCCTCACCTCAGTCCTCTCCCCGCGGGGGAGAGGGGGACAGACCGTGAGCCTGCATATCGAGCAATCCGGCCACGGACCGGTGCCGCTGGTGCTGCTCCACGGCTGGGCGATGCACGGCGGCGTGTTCGCGCCGCTGGTGGAGGCGTTGCGCGAACGCTGCACGTTGTACGTGGCGGACCTGCCCGGCCACGGCCGCTCGCGCGGCTACGGTCTGCCGCTGGAGCCGGGCGCGATCGCCCGCGCCATTGCCGCACAGGTGCCGCCCGCGGTGTGGCTGGGCTGGTCGATGGGCGGGCTGGTCGCACTGGCCGCGGCACGCGAGGTGGCGATCCCCACGCGCGGACTGGCGATGCTGTGCGCCACGCCGAAGTTCGTGCGCGACGCGAGCTGGCCGCACGGCAGCGACGCTGCGCTGGTGCACCAGCTCGCCACCGACCTGGAAACCGACTACCACGCCACGCTGGAACGCTTCCTCGCGCTGGAGGCGATGGGCAGCGCCGATCCGCGCGCCGAGCTGCGCCACCTGCGCGAGCTGGTGTTTGCCCACGGCGAGCCGGACCTGCGCGTGCTGCAGGAAGGCATCGCCCTGCTGGAAGACACCGACTGGCGCGACACGCTGGCCACGCTGTGCCTGCCCAACGCGTGGATCGCCGGCCGCCGCGACCGGCTGGTGCACCCCGAGGCCATGCGCTGGTCCGCCGCGCGCGCGCAGGGCGACTTCCACGAGATCGCGCACGCCGGTCACGCGCCGTTCCTGGGCCACGTCGACGCCGTGGCCGATGCCCTGCGGCCGCTGCTGGAGACGGTTCGATGAGCGAGTTCCACCTGGACCGCGCGCGCGTGCAGCGCAACTTCGCCCGCGCCGCGCAGACCTACGAGCAGCACGACGCGCTGCAGCGCGAGGTACAGCAGTCGCTGCTGGAACGTCTGGACTTCTATCTGGAATCGCCCGCGCGCGTGCTCGACGTGGGTGCCGGCACCGGCCGCGGCACCGCACTGCTGAAGAAGCGCTACCCCAAGGCCGAGGTGATCGCGGTCGACCTCGCGCTGCCGATGCTGCAGATGGCGAAGAAGCACAGCGCGTGGCTCAAGCCGTTCCAGCGCGTGTGCGCCGAGGCCGCGCACCTGCCGTTCCCCGACCATAGCGTGGACGTGCTGCATTCGAGCCTGTGCTTCCAGTGGATCGACGACCTCGCCGCGCTGTTCAACGAGTGCGCGCGCGTGCTCCGGCCCGGCGGACTGCTGGTGTTCTCCACCTTCGGCCCGGACACGCTGAAGGAACTGCGCGCGGCCTGGGCCAGCGCCGACCAGCAGTCGCACGTAAGCCGCTTCCTGGACATGCACGACGTGGGCGACGCGCTGATCGCCGCGGGCCTGCGTGACCCGGTGCTCGACGTGGACCGTTACACGCTCACCTACAGCTCGCCGACGATGTTGCTGAAGGAGCTCAAGGGCCTGGGCGCCACCCACGCCGATCGCGCCCGCGAACGCCACCTCACCGGCAAGGCGCACTACCAGCGCATGCTCGCCGCCTACGAGGGCATGCGCGTGGACGGCCGCATCCCGGCCACCTGGGAAGTGGTCACCGCGCATGCGTGGGGCCCGCCGCCGGGGCAATCGCGCCGCGGCCGCGACGGCGGCGAGATCGCCAGCTTCTCGGTCGACAGCCTGCGCGGTTCGCGTCGGCGCAGCGATCCTTCCCGATAGATAGTGCCGAAGCCGCCGGAAGGCGCCGGAAGGCGCATCCTCAGGCGGATGCGGCTACTGCGCTCCGCCGCGCGGACGCAGCTTGGTTTCGGCCTTGCCGAGCAGGCTTCTCACTCGCGCGATGGAATAGGAGGTCTCTTCCGAGAGATCCCGAATCGAATGCCCCAGTTCATACTTATGCTTGAGTTTCTGGCCGATGCTCTCGGCCTCCTGCTCATCGAGGCGGGCATGCGGAGAAATCAGCGGTAGCTGCATGGACCCACCGGAATATCCCTTGTGCTGGCGGCCGCGCGGCTGAACCTCTGGCGCTGCCTCGGCGCCCCACACCGTCCAGCCGGGATGCGGATGCCTCGCGAACATCTCCAGGTAGGGACCCGGCGAGCAGCTCTCGATCAGGGCGTATTGCTCATCCGGCTTTCGTGAATGCTCGCGTTTGCGAGTTTCGATCATGTTGACCTGGCTTCGTGCTGGTGCAAGCGTGCGCAGGGAACCGCGCACACCGAACAGCAAGAGCTCGGTCACATTCCGGAAGTAGAAGCCGACCCCCCGGCCATCGGGCCCGCCGTCTTTCCGACGCTTCGCCCAGACGATGTTCGAGACATAGCGAAAACCCCATGCCTCCATGACCTTCAGGCCATCCGGCAGCAATGCATTGGGTACCCAGAGGTAGAGGTGACTGTTCTTCGCCACCGCAGACCGGACCGGAAGCGCACAGATTTCGCGCAGGTCCATGGTGGAATAACGATCCAGCCTGCGGTGCTCAGGTGCCACCTTCCCCGTTCGGTTTGTGAACCGCCAAGGGGGATCTGCCAGGACGGCACTCCATCCGCCATCGACGGTGGGCAATGGAACGCCGTGTTCCTGCTCGATCAACGGATTTGCCATCGCGCACCTCTAATAGATCTTCAGAGTGGCAGTCTATTGGATCTTGATGCGCCGAGCTAGTCCTGATCGTGCGTTGCCGAACAGATGAAGACCGCAAGGACGGGGCAGCCGCCAATCAAGTCCGAAGTCTGCAAGCGGAATGCGCGGAGGACTTCGATGATCTGTCCAAATGCCTGCGGATTCGTTGCCCGCAAGATCCTGGCGGCGTTTCGCGTCTCGGCGAATTGATACCGCGCCACAAGATCGTCAGGTACGCACGATGCAAATGATTCCGTCAGGTCCATGATGTTCGAACGGCATGTGGCGACCCTTCCAAGGATAGAGGTGGCGCTCCGTGAGCGCACGCCATGCACTGCCGCGACCTTCACGGGCAACCTGTCATGCTCGTGTGCTTAGCAACGCACGCTATCGACAAGAAGCTGGCGATCACTAGGAGCAACGCATGCGACTGCAAGGCAAGGTGGCGCTGGTCACCGGCAGCGGCCAGGGCATTGGTCGCGCCATCGCGCTGAAGCTGGCCCGCGAGGGCGCCCGCGTGGTGGTGGAAGAACGCGAGGACGGCAACCAGGCCCACGAGACGCTGGCGCTGATTCGCGCCGCCGGCAGTGACGGCGTGGTGGTGGCCGGCGACATCGCCGACGCGGCCGCCGACCGGCAAGTGATCGCCCGGGCGGTCGAGGCGATGGGTCGGGTGGACATCCTGGTCAACAACGCCGGCATCGAGAAGCGCGCGCCGTTCGTCGAGGTCACCGAGGAGGACTACGACGCCGTGATGGGCGTGAACCTGCGCGGCGCGTTCTTCGCCACCCAGGCGTTTGCACTGCACGTGCGCGAACGCAACGAGGGCGGCGTGGTGGTGAACGTCAGCTCGGTGCACGAGGAGTTGCCGTTTCCGCACTTCGCCAGCTACGCGGCGAGCAAGGGCGGGCTGAAGATGCTGATGCGCAACCTGGCGATCGAGCTGGCACCGCTGGGCATCCGCGTCAACAACATCGCGCCGGGCGCGGTGCAGACGCCGATCAACGCCGCGCTGATGGCGCAGCCGGAGAAGCTGAAGGCGCTGCTGGCGAACATCCCGCTCAAGCGGCTGGGCACGCCCGAGGACGTGGCCAATGCCGCCGCGTTCCTGGCCAGCGACGAGGCGGCCTACGTCACCGGCACCACGCTGTTCGTCGACGGCGGCCTGCTGTGGAACTACGCCGAACAATGACGATGGCGGACGCGACTTCGCATGATACCGCCGGGCGCGTGGCCGCGATGCCGGCCGCCGATCCGCTGACGCCGGCCGACCGTTATCAGGAACTATTTCGGGCCGTGCAGCGCGCGCGGGTGTTCGACGACGGCAAGACCTTCGTCGACTGCATCCCGCGACAGGATCCGCAGCGCATCCTGGAGCGCTACCGCGCGCAGCGGCATCGCGACGACTTCGACCTGGCGCAGTTCGTGCACGCGCACTTCGACGAGGAGAAGGCTGCCGCCAGCCACTACACCTCCGACCCCGACCAATCCCTCAAAGCGCACATCGACGGCCTGTGGCGCGTGCTCACGCGTCGCCCGCACGAGCACCCGGCCGACAGCTCGATCCTGCCGCTGCCGAACGACTACGTGGTGCCCGGCGGACGCTTCCGCGAGATCTACTACTGGGATTCGTACTTCACCATGCTCGGCCTGGTCGAAAGCGGCCGGCGCGACCTGCTCGCCGCGATGGCCGACAACTTCGCCTGGCTGATTGACCACTACGGCCACGTACCCAACGGCAACCGCAGCTACTACCTCAGCCGCTCGCAGCCGCCGGTGTTCGCGCTGATGGTGGCGCTGTTCGAGCAGCACGGCCTGTGCCAGGCGCTCGGCTACCTTCCGCAGCTGCGCCGCGAGTACGCGTGGTGGATGGATGGCACCGACGACCTGCGCCGCGGCGACGCGCACCGCCACGGCGTACGGCTGGACGACGGCAGCGTGCTCAATCGCTACTGGGACGATCGCGACACGCCACGCGAGGAGTCGTTCCTGGAAGACGAGACCACCGCGTCGCGCAGTGCGCGGCCCACGCATGAGGTATACCGCGACCTGCGCGCCGCGGCAGCCTCCGGCTGGGACTTCAGCGCACGCTGGTGCGACCGCGCGGACGATCTCTCTACCACGCGCACCACGGCGATCCTGCCGGTGGATCTCAACAGCCTGCTGTACATCGCCGAGCGCCAGCTCGCCCGATTCAGTGGAGCGGCCGGACAGCGCGAGGACGCGGCCGGTTTCGCTTCGCGCGCGCGGGCGCGCCGCGAGGCGATGCTGCGCTGGATGTGGGACGACGCGCAGGGCGCCTTCGTCGACTTCGACTGGCAGCACGGCAGGCGGCGCGAACTGGTCACCGCGGCCACCGCCGCGCCGCTGTTCGCCGGACTGGTGGACGACGACGCGCGCGCCGGGCGCGTGGCCGCCGCAGTGCGCCAGCGTCTGCTGGCGCAGGGCGGCATCGCCACCAGCGAGGTGGGCAGCGGCCAGCAGTGGGACCGACCCAACGGCTGGGCACCGCTGCAGTGGCTGGCGATCAAGGGCTTCGCCCGCTGCGGTCAGCAACCGCTGGCGCGCGACATCGCGCAGCGCTGGCTGCACACCGTGGGCAGCCTGTACCAGCGCGAGGGCAAGCTGGTGGAGAAATACGTGCTCAACCACGAGGACGACGGCGCGCACGGCGGCGATGGCGGTGAGTATCCGCTGCAGGACGGCTTCGGCTGGACCAACGGCGTCACCCGTCGCCTGCTGCACGAGGATCCCGGGCACCCCGCACACCGCGCGTGTGCGCTATCGCGGCGCGGCGCCTGAGGCGTCGCGGCGGACACAGGAAGAAGCTCCGCCGCGACGTGCGCGGCGGGGCCGAAAATCGCGCGGGGAACGCGTGCGTCGTCCGCGCCGGATTCAGAACAGGAACTTCATCGAGGCACCGGCGCCCCAATCCGGACTGCCGTTGCTGAAACCGGTCAGCGCATACGCCTGCACGCGCCAATGGTTGCCGATCTTGTGGTTCCAGTAACCGGCGAGCTCGCTCTGCGAGGCGCTGCCCTCGGCGATGCGTTCGCGGTAGTAGTAGTACGTACCGACGTTGTTGGTACTGTCGAGCTTGTAGTCGACGCCGAGGTTGGCGTTGAGCGCGTTCTTCAGCTTGATGTACTGCGAGCTGCCGTATTTGGTCCAGCCCACGCCGCCGAACGGGGTCCAGTTGCCGGCCACCTTGTAGGTGTCCAGCGAGACGCCGTAGTCGTTCTTGCCGGTGCCCAGGCCCTTGTTCTCGTCGGCGGTGCCGAACTTGACCTTGCCGGTGAGATCCAGACCGAAGGTGCCGTCCTGGCTGGTGTAGACCTGATAACCGGCCGAGGCCACCACGTCACCCAGGCCCGAGGCGGAGCCGGAGGTGGTGGTGGTCGGGGTACCGCTGCCCCCGCCGCCGCCGAGCAGGCGACCCAGGCCGCGGCCGATCGGGTTGCCGTTGTTGACTGGACCGGTGCCAGGAATCACGTTGCCGGCGCCGCTGATGCTGACGTACGGCACCACCAGCTTGAAGGTCCAGCGATCCGTCTGGTAGGCCGCGGTGACCGGCACCGACCAGATGTCGGTGGTGATGCTGGTGCCGTACTTGCCGCTGCTGTAGTCGGCACCGCCGCTGAGGCTGAACTGGCCGCCACCATCGGCCGCATGGGCCACCGGGGCGGCGATCAGTGCGAGCGAGCCAAGGGCGATCCAATACGCTGTGTTGCGCATGACGTGGGGTTCCTGATGACTGAGAAGGGAGCGGACCCGGCACCGGGCCGGGCCCGCGGGGAAGAACGGCGATCAGCCGCCCGGACGACCGACATGGGTCGGATGATCCGGCAGCTGCGGGCGCTCCGGCAGGGCCGGGCGCTCGGGGCGGACCGGACGCTGGGGGCGATCCATCCTCGCCATGGCGCCGGCGTGGTCGGGCATCGAGGCGTGCGCGGAAGCCTGGCCGTGGGCCGACAGGTCGACCTTGGCCACCCTTACGTCGGCGTGGCCGTGCGCCGTGGCGGCGGCGTGGGCGGTGGCGTTCGGCGAACGCATCAGCTCACCGAGCTGGAAGCCCATCGCCTTGGCGATCTGGCCCCAGCCCTGGCCGGCGGCGCGATCGGCGAGCACGCCGTTGAGATCGACCGCGGTGCCATCGGCCAGGGTCAGCGTGCCGCCGTTGAGGGCGGCCGCGATTTCCTCGGCGGTGGGATCGGCGATGCCCTGCCGGGCCAGGCTGGCCTCGGCCAGCGCCAGCGCGATGCGCACGTTGCCGTAGCCGAGCGGGCCGGTGGCCGGCTGGATGGTGGTCTGCGTGGTGCTGGTGGTGCCGTCGGCATGGGTCACCGTCTGGTCCAGCGTGATGGCGGTGCCGTCACGCAGGCCGGACACCAGCGCCTGTGCGTTGGTGTCCGAACCGGCGAAGGTCGAGAACTCGGTGCTCAGGCGGGAGGCTTCCGGGCCGCTGGTGGTGCTGGTCTGCGTGTCCGTGGTGTCGCCGGCCGAGGTCTGCGCGAAAGCGGGAGCCGCGATGGGCGCGGAGAGTGCGATGGCGCAGGCAAGCGCAAGCTGCTTGGTTTTCATGCGGGTTCTCCGTGGATGGATGATGGGAGGTCATGCAAGCTGCCGTCCCTGCCACGCCCCTGTATCCCGTCGCGCATCGTGTGACGATGGCGACCGCGTGCAGCAAAACCCGTGGCATGGTTCCGCAGTACCGACGCAACCACAAGGCTTGCGAGGCGCTTTGTTTAGATGGCGTTGGGGTTGCGCTCAGTTCCCGTGCGGGAATCGAGGCGATTCGTGCGAACTGCGTCACACGACGTGCACACGACGGCTCGATGCGCAAAAACTTACGCCATTGCCTGTCGTGAGCCCCTGCCTGTCGTGCCGTGACCCCGGCACGCACCGCTATCCATCCACCGGCTGAGCGGCACGTGCGATGCTGCGGTGCAAACACCGTCGCTTCAGCGCATGCCGTGGCGGAAGCAGTCGAGCGTGTGGTCGTCGACCATGCCGGTGGCCTGCATGAAGGCGTAGCAGATGGTGCTGCCGACGAAGCGGAAGCCGCGCTTCTTCAGCGCCTTGCTCAGGCGGTCGGAGTGCGCGGTGGTGGCCGGTACCTGCGCCGCACTGCGCCAGGCGTTGCGGATCGGGACGCCGTCGACGAACGACCACAGCCAGCCATCGAGGCTGCCGTGTTCGGCGATCACCGCCTGCGCGGCGCGTGCGTTGTCGCGCACGGACGAGATCTTGAGACGGTTGCGGATGATGCCCGGATCGAGCATCAGCGCGTCGAGCTCGGCATCGCTCATCGCCGCCACGCGATCGATCGCGAAGCCGTGGAACACCTCGCGATAGCGTTCGCGCTTGGCCAGCACGGTGCACCACGACAGGCCGGCCTGCGCGCCTTCCAGGCAGAGGAACTCGAACAGCGCACGGTCGTCGTGCAGCGGCGTGCCCCACTCGCGATCGTGGTAGGCGCACATCAGCGGATCGTCCCCGGCCCAGCGACAGCGTTGCATCGATCTCTCTCTCTCTCTCGTGACGGCGGATCCGCAATGTATCGGAGCGCTGCGCCTGCGGCGACGCTGACGGGGCTCACGCGCGGCGACGGGGCTGTCGGTCGATTTCCACGCCCGATGATTCCACACCGCGGGAAGCGGCAAGCCAGCCCACGCGTCGCGCCGGGTCAGGCATGCCGGAGCGACCCCGGTGAAACCCGCCGGAAAGGCGGGGCGACGAGGCTACGCGGTGCACTCCCGCCGATGCCGTTTCCGATGCCTTCCCTCGCGCACGCCTGGACCGCCCTGGTCGATGCCTTCTCCCGGCACGGCGTGCTGCCGCTGCTGCAATGGCTGCACCTGGACGGGCTGGCCGGCGATCCGCGCGAGATCGCCGAGTCGCTGCTGATTGCGGTGGCGCAGGTGGCGATCATCGCGGGCCTGTTCCGTCCGCTGGAAAGCTTCTGGCCGGCCGAGCGCTGGATCGACCGCAGGCTGACCCGGGTCGATCGCCAGTACACGCTGTGGATGCTGCTGGGGATCTTCCCGCTGTTTTCCTATCTGGTGCTGACGCCGTTCGCCAACTACTTCGGCGGCGTGTCCAACGGGCCGGACACCTCCAGCCGCGACTCGATCCTCGGCATCACGCATTGGTTTCCCGTGCTGGGGCAGCACCCGCTGGCGCTGTTCCTCGTCTACTACGTGATCTACGACCTGGTGTACTACACCATGCACCGCGTGCAGCACGCGCTGCCGTGGTGGTGGGCATTGCACTCGATGCACCACAGCACGCGCCAGATGAGCTGCTGGACCAACGATCGCGGCAGCCTGGTGGACGGCTTCATCCAGTCGATGATCCTCGCCGTGGTGGGCCTGGCGATCGGCGTGGCGCCGACCGACTTCGCCTGGCTGATGCTGCTGGGCGAGCTGGTGCAGAACTTCTCGCACACCAACACGCGGCTGAACTTCGGGCCGCTGTTCGGACGGCTGTTCGTCGACCCCACTTTCCATCGCCTGCATCACATGCGGGTCGATCCGGAGCGTCCGGGCCTGCACAACTGCAACTACGGCCAGGTGTTCTCGATCTGGGACGTGCTGTTCGGCACCGCGCTGTACGGCGAGCCGATCCGCCCCACCGGCGTGGGCGATCCGGTGGTGGATGCGGACAACGAGCATGGCCTGGTCGGCCTGCACTGGGCGGCGTTCAGGCGCTTCTGGGGTGCAGTGCGCACGCTCGATGGCTGGAAGCCGGGCGAAGTGTCGTTCGGACCGGGCTACCGGCCGGTGCCGGTGGATCACGCCGCGCCGCCGGGGCGGCACGCGACGTCCCTGCAAGGCGAGACGATCGGCGACTGAGCCGACTGGCGAAAACCGTCCCGTGATGCGGCCGGCGGCCGCCGGCACGGATCAGGGGCGCGGCGTCGTGCCCCAGGGCAGCGCGTCGAGATCCACGTTGCCGCCGGTGAGTACCAGGCCGACGTGGCGACCGGCGAAGCATCCTGGCGCCTTGAGCACCGCGGCCAGCACGGTGGCGCAGGACACCTCCGCGATGATCCTGAGCTCGCCCCAGATCAGCCGCATCGCGGCGATGGCTTCCGCGTCGGTGACCGTGATCACCTCCACCGCGTGCTCGCGCAAGGCCTGCAGGTTCGGCGCGCCGATGAGCGCGCGCAGGCCGTCGCAGACGGTATCGGGGACAACGCTCTGCACGCGGTGGCCGGCCGCCAGCGAACGCGCCGCATCGTCGGCACCGGCCGGTTCTGCGGCGAACAGCGGCAGCCCCGGGCACAGCGCGTGCGCGGCGATCGCCACGCCGGCGGCCAGCCCGCCGCCGCCCACCGGCGTGATGAGCACATCCAGCGCGGGTACCTGGGCGAGCAGCTCCAGCGCGATCGTGCCCTGCCCGGCGATCACCCGCGCATCGGCATACGGATGTACCAGCACGGCGCCGGTGTCGCGCCGCACCTGCTCGGCCTTCGCCTCGCGCGCGGCCTGGGTCGGTGCGCAGCGGTGCAGCACCGCGCCGGCGCGCGCGATCAGCTCGAGCTTGGCCTGCACCGCACCCTCGGGCACCACCACATGGGCAGCGATGCCGCGCGTGGCCCCGGCCAGCGCCAGCGCGCTGCCGTGGTTGCCGGACGAGTGGGTGACCACGCCGCGGCGCGCGTCGGCATCGCCCAGCGACCACACCGCGTTGCAGGCGCCGCGGAATTTGAAGGCACCGCCGCGCTGGAAGTTCTCGCACTTGAAGTGCAGGCGGGCGCCGGCCAGCGCGTCGAGCGCATCGCTGCGCAGCACCGGCGTGACCACGGCGTAGGGGGCGATGCGCGCGGCGGCGTCGCGGATGGTCTCGAGCGTGGGCAGCGCGGGCAGGTTCATGCGGTTTCGAACTCCACGCCGCAGCGGAAGCGGCGCTCGGCGCCGGGGGCGAGGCGGATCGCGTCGGCGCAATCGGCCCGGTTGAAGGCATCGGCCCAGCTTTCCATCGGCTCCAGCGCCAGCGAGCCGCGCACGTCGCGACTCACCGTGTCGGCGGTGAATGCCAGCATCACGCCGCGCTCCTGCCACAGCGCCAGGCCCAGGCCGCTGGAGGGGTCACGCAGGCGGCTGCGCAGCCGGCCATCGGCGTCGGGCACGAGGTCGGCGAAAGCGTGATTGAGCTCCAGCGCGCCCACCGCGCGTGGCGTGCGGAAATCGAGCGCAGGCGCGCGGTCGATCGGCACGCGCGCCGCGTGGCCGGGCAGCGGAATGTAGCCCGTGTCGGTGGCGATCACCGTGCACGCGGGCACCTGCAGTTCCCACGAGGCCAGCGGCGTGTCGCCGAGGCGGAAATACGGATGCCAGCCGAAGAAGCACGGCGCGGCGCGGTCGCCGGTGTTGCGCATGGTCGCCTCCAAGGTGAGCCCGCGCGCGTTGAGACGGTAGCGGATCGCCAGCGCGATCGCGAATGGATAACCGGGGTGCGCGTCCGCCGCGATCGCGGTGGTGAAGGTGGCCCCGGCGCCGTCGTCGTCTGCGCTGAGCGCCTGCAGGTCGAAATCGACGCCGCGCACGAACCCATGGCGGGCCGCGCGCTCGACCTCCGGCACGCCGGGCTGCAGGTCGCGGTCGACGCCGTCGAAGCGGTAGCGTGCACCGGCGATGCGGTTGGCGAACGGCACCATCACCGCGAAGCGCGAGCTGGGTCGCGCGTCGAGTTCGGCGGCGTCGCGGTAGCCGTCGGCCAGGTCGATCGTGCGGTCGCGGTGACGCACCTCGATCGACAGCACGGTGGCGCCACGGCGGGCAATCCGCACGCTGCGCGCGCGCGCGGCGTCGTGCAGCACGATCAGTGCGTGCGCTCCCAGCGCATCGCGGGCAACCTCGAAGGACGGCATCGACGTGAACCTGGCTACAAGGCCGGCCATGTTAGCCTGATCGGCCCCACCCGATCCGCTCTCCCATGCCCGACCGTCAGGACCACGCCACCGCTCCGATCCGCCTGCGCGACTACACCCCGCCCGCGTGGCGCGTGGAATCGATCGAGCTGAGCTTCGAGCTCGGCATCGACACCACCGAAGTCGCCGCCCGCCTGCATCTGCGCGGCGACGCCAGCAGGCCGCTGCGGCTCGACGGCGAGGGGCTGGAGCTGCTGGCGATCGCGCTGGACGAGCAGCCGCTGGACGCCGGCGCGTGGCGCTACGCCGACGGCGTGCTGGAAGTGGACGGCGCGCGCGACGGCAGCGTGCTGAGCACCCGCGTGCGCATCCACCCCGCCGCCAACACCGCGCTGGAGGGCCTGTATCTCTCCGGCAGCCGCGAGGCGGGCTTCCTGCTCACCCAGTGCGAGGCCGAAGGCTTCCGCCACATCACCTTCTTCCCCGATCGCCCCGACGTGCTCACCCGCTACACGGTGACGCTGCAGGCCGAGCGCGCGCGCTTTCCCGTGCTGCTGGCCGGCGGCAACCCGGACGGCGCCGGCGAGCTGCCGGACGGCCGCCACTGGGCGCGCTTCGTCGATCCGCATCCCAAGCCCTGCTACCTGTTCGCGCTGGTCGCCGGACGGCTGGAAAAAATCCAGCGCGACTACCGCACCGCCGATGGACGCGACGTCAAACTCGTGATCTGGGCCGAAGCCGACGTGATCGACAGCTGCCACTACGCGATGGACGCACTCGAGCGCGCCATGCGCTGGGACGAGCAGGCCTACGGGCGCAATTACGATCTGTCCGTGTTCCACGTCGTCGCCACGCACGACTTCAACATGGGCGCGATGGAGAACAAGGGTCTCAACATCTTCAACGCGAAATACCTGCTGGCCGATCCGGACACCACCACCGACGACGAGTACAAGGCGGTGGAAGCGGTGGTGGCGCACGAGTATTTCCACAACTGGAGCGGCAACCGCGTGACCTGCCGCGACTGGTTCCAGCTGTCGCTGAAGGAAGGGCTCACGGTGTTCCGCGAGCAGCAGTTCTCCGCCGACATGAACTCGGCGGCGCTCAAGCGCATCGAGGACGTGGCGCTGCTGCGCCGCGCGCAGTTCCCCGAGGACGCCGGCCCGCTGGCGCACCCCGTGCGCCCGGCCGAGTACCACGAGATCAACAACTTCTACACCGCCACCGTCTACGAGAAGGGCTCGGAACTGGTGCGCATGCTGGCCGGCAGGCTGGGGCAGAAGGGCTTCCGCCGCGGCATGGACCGCTACTTCGAACGCAACGACGGCCGCGCCGCCACGATCGAGGATTTCCTTGCCGCGCTGGGCGACGCCAACGATCTGGACCTGATGCCCTATCTCGCCTGGTACGGCCAGGCCGGCACGCCCCGACTGCGCGCGCGCGGACACTTCGACGCCGGCGCGCGCCGCTACACGCTCACGCTGTCGCAGCACGCGCAGGCCGCGGCCGGCCAGCCGGAGAAACCGCCGCTGCCGATCCCGGTGAAGCTCGCGCTGTTCGATCGCGACGGCCGCATGCTGGCGCTGCGCATCGACGACAGGACGCTCGGCAATGAGACGGTGGTGGTGCTCGACCGGGCCGAACAGACGTTCGCGTTCGACGAAATCGAGCGCTCGCCGGTGCCCTCGCTGCTGCGCGGATTCTCCGCGCCGGTGATCCTGGAGTGCGACTCCGCCCCGGCCGACCTCGCCCTGCTGCTCACCCATGATCCGGACGGCTTCAACCGCTGGGAGGCCGGCCAGCAGCTGGCCGCGCTGGCGTTCGACGACTGCCGCCATGGCGGGCGGACCGCCCTGCAGGCATGGTGTAACGCGCTGGCGCAGCTGTTTGCCGACTGCGCGCTGGACCCGGCCCTGCTGGCCGACCTGCTGACGCCGCCGGGCGAGGTGGAGCTGGCCGAGCGCGAGCAGGAGGTGGATCCGGCGCAGATCCACGCCTTGCGGCAGCAACTGCAGAAGCAGCTGGCCGAGACAATCGGCGTGTTGGCCCTGGCGCAACGGCTGGCCGCGCTCGACGTGGCCGGACCGCTGCAGCTCGATGCGGTGGCCAAGGCGCAGCGGCGGCTCAAGCGCCGCGTGCTGGAACTGCTCGCGCTGGCCGATGCACCCACGGCGCAGGCCCGTGCGGACGCCCAATACCGCCGGGCGCAGGGCATGACCGATCGCCTGGCCGCACTCTCGGTGCTGGTGCGCAGCGAGGCGGCATCGGCCGCCGACGCGCTGGCCGATTTCCGTCGCCGCCACGCGGACAATCCGCTGGCGCTGGACAAGTGGTTTGCGGTGCAGGCGCAGTTGCCGGGCGAGAGAGCGCTGGAGCGCGTGCGCTCGCTGGAAAGCGATCCGGCCTTCACGCTGAAGAATCCCAACCGCGCGCGCGCCCTGCTGGGCACCTTCGCCAGCAGCAACCCGAGCGGTTTCCATCGCGCCGATGGTGCCGGTTATCGGCTGCTGGCCGAGCGCCTGGTGGCGCTCGATGCGCTCAACCCGCAGATCGCCGCGCGGCTGGCGACCGCCTTCAATGGCTGGCAGCGGCTGGAACCGGTACGCCGTGACGCGGCCAGACACGTGCTGTCAGCCCTGGCCGAAACGCCGGGGCTGTCGCGGAATCTGGCGGAAATCGTGGCGGGCATGCTGAAGAGCTGATCGCTCAAGCGAAACGGGGCACTCGCCATCCCTCGCAGGCCTTCGGCGCGGCGGAGCGAAGACACTCCACGCCGTACCGAAGGCAGGCCGTGCCGATGACCGGCACGGGCGGCCAGCGCGCTCAGGCGGAGAGCTGCTGCAGCTGTTCGAGCAGGCGGTGACGGCGCGATTCCAGACGGGGACGCAGCGTGCTGCGCTCGCGCTCCCCACGGCGCTCGAGCTGCTCCATCGCCATCTCGACGCGACCGATCTCCATCCACAGGTCGTGCTGCCGATAGACCGGTTCGAAATTGATGCTCATGTCCATGCCGCGCCCCCCCTCGGTTGTTGCGGTTGCCTCGCCAGGGGGAATGCATCCGGCGTGCCAACAATGTGATCGCACTCACACCCGTTTTGTGCACCCGCCACCGGAACTGACGCATCGCGTCAGGTGCTGCCGCGGCAAGGCCAAAAGAGCCGTTTCGGTCACACCGGGTTCACGCGTGCGAGTCGAATATCGGACCCACGTTACTGGCGTCTTGGCCACCCGCATTCCCGATTTACCGGTTTCTGGCGCCCGGCAATACGGTCATCCTGGATTCCCCCTGTTCCTGAGACCGCCGGGCGCCAGATCTCTCAAAACAAAGCCCCGCGCCATATGGCGCGGGGCTTTGTGTTTTGCGCATCTCGCAACGCATCCCGCAAAGGGAGACGGCGCCCGAGGGCGCCGTCATTGCTTCCTTTCCCGGCACGCGGCGGAACCCCTGTCGTTCCGTCTCGGCGCGCATCGACTGCGCAGCGTCTGCCCGTGAAAAGTGCGTGAGAATTTGTGCATGAACCGTGCCAGGCATTTCCAAACAGGCGCACCGCCTGACGTCGACTTACCATATCGCCCAACCACGTCCACTTTTGGACCCAGCAGGTCAGTTCCATGCGTCACCCGACATCCTACGACGTCATCGTGGTTGGCGGCGGCCACGCCGGCACCGAGGCGGCCCTTGCCGCCGCCCGCGCCGGCGCGCGCACGCTGCTGCTCAGCCACAACATCGAGACGATCGGCCAGATGAGCTGCAACCCGGCCATCGGCGGCATCGGCAAGGGGCACCTGGTGAAGGAGATCGACGCGCTGGGCGGCGCCATGGCCCGGGCCGCCGACCGCGCCGGCATCCAGTGGCGCACGCTCAACGCCTCCAAGGGCCCGGCCGTGCGCGCCACCCGCTGCCAGGCCGACCGTGCCCTGTACAAGGCGGCGATTCGCCGGATCGTGGAAACCCAGCCCAATCTGGAGCTGTTCCAGCAGGCGGTGGACGACCTGATCGTCGAGGGCGGCCGGGTGACCGGCGTGATCACCCAGATGGGCCTGGGCTTCCACGCGCCCGCCGTGGTGCTGACCGCCGGCACCTTTCTCGCCGGCAGGATCCACATCGGTCCGGCGCAGTACGCCGGCGGCCGCGCCGGCGACCCGCCGGCCAGCATGCTGGCGCAAAAGCTGCGCGAACTTCCCGTGGCGGCCGACCGGCTGAAGACCGGCACGCCGCCGCGCCTCGACCGACGCAGCATCGACTTCAGCGGCCTGGAAGAGCAGCCGGGCGACGATCCGGCGCCGGTGTTTTCCTACCTCGGCTCGCGCGAGGAGCACCCGCGCCAGGTCAGCTGCTGGATCACGCATACCTCCGGACGCACCCACGAACTGATCCGCGGCGCGCTGGACCGCTCGCCGCTGTACAGCGGCCAGATCGAGGGCGTGGGGCCGCGCTACTGCCCGTCGATCGAGGACAAGGTAGTGCGCTTCGCGGAGAAGGAATCCCACCAGGTGTTCATCGAGCCGGAAGGGCTGGATACGTTCGAGATCTATCCCAACGGCATCTCCACCTCGCTGCCGTTCGACGTGCAGCTGGCGCTGGTGCGCTCGATCAAGGGCTTCGAGCACGCCCACATCACCCGGCCCGGCTACGCCATCGAGTACGACTACTTCGATCCGCGCGGCCTGCAGCCGTGGCTGGAGACCAAGGCCATCGGCGGCCTGTACTTCGCCGGCCAGATCAACGGCACCACCGGCTACGAGGAAGCCGCCGCGCAGGGCCTGATCGCCGGGCTCAATGCGGCGCTGGCCGTACAGGGCAAGGCGCCGTGGTACCCGCGCCGCGACGAGGCCTATGTCGGCGTGCTGATCGACGACCTCACCGGCAACGGCACCCTCGAGCCCTACCGCATGTTCACCTCGCGCGCCGAATACCGGCTGCATCTGCGCGAGGACAACGCCGACCTGCGCCTCACCGAAACCGGCCACGCGCTGGGCGTGGTGCCCGTCGAACGCTTCGATGCGCTGCGCGCCAAGCGCGACGCGGTCGAGCGCGAGACGCAGCGCCTGGGCGCGCTGTGGGCCGCGCCGAACAATGCCCTGGGTGCAGCGATCGAGCGCCACCTCGGCATCGCGGTGAGCCGCGAGACCAACGCGCTGGACCTGCTGCGCCGGCCGGAGCTGGATTACCTCCGCCTCACCGCGGTGCCCGAGCTCGGCCCGGCGGTGGAGCACGAGGACGTGGCGGCGCAGGTGGAAGTGCAGACCAAGTACGCCGGCTATCTCGAACGCCAGCGCGAGGAGATCGAACGGGCGCGCCGCCACGAACACACGGCGATCCCGACCGGCTTCGATTACGACCAGGTGCGCGGCCTGTCCGCCGAGGTGCTGCTCAAGCTCAAGCGCGTGCAGCCGGCCACGCTGGGCCAGGCAGCGCGGGTCAGTGGCGTGACCCCGGCAGCGATCTCGCTGCTGCTGGTGCACCTCAAGCGACGCGCCGCCTGACGCCTGCCCGCGTCATGGTGCCGTGGCATCATGGCGCGATTCGACTGACCGCGAGGCACCCACGCATGGACATCTGGATCGGCCGCAACGGCGAACGCCACGGGCCCTACAAGGAAGCGGATGTCCGCCAGTGGCTGCGCAGCGGCGAAGCCAGCGGCGACGACCTCGGCTGGTACGACGGCCTGGCCGACTGGCAGCCGCTGGCGGTGCTGTTTCCCGAGGACGTGCAACGCCCCGCCTCGGCCACGCCGCCGCCGATCGCCGCCGCGCCGCTGCCGCCGACCGTCACGATGGCGCTGGAGAACTACGCCGGCTTCTGGAAGCGCTTCCTCGCCTACATCATCGATGCGCTGGTGCTGTACATCCCGAACAAGCTCATCATGGATGCGATGGGCGCGGGAGCGGCGCAAGCCCGCCTCGGCGAGGCCATGCAGGCGGCAGCGGGCAACATCCAGGCCATGCTGGATGCCTACAGCCGGTTCTATGCGGAGATCGGCAACGCCACACTGGTAACCGGCGTGCTCGCCTGGCTGTACTTCGCGCTGTGCGAGAGCTCGGTCTGGCAGGGTACGCTGGGCAAGCTCGCGCTCGGCATCCGGGTTACCGATCTGCACGGCGCGCGCATCAGCCTCCCGCGCGCGCTCGGCCGCTATCCGGCGAAGTTCCTCAGCGTGTTTACGCTGGGCTTCGGCTTTCTGATGGCCGGCTGGACCAGCCGCAAGCAGGCGCTGCATGACATGGTCGCCAGCACGCTGGTGCTGAACGGCCGTGCTTCCGAATTCCAGCAACACGACGCGAGAAAGGAAGGCAGCGCGCCCGGCCGCTTTGACGCCTGACCAGCCTCCTTACGTACTACCGACGCCGCGGCCTGCCGCGGCGTTTCCTTTGCTGCCGCACGCACCGGACCGCTCCTGGCCGCTTGCTATGATCAGCGATCAGTTCTGCTTTCGACGGCCCACGCTCCTAACCTCAAGGAAAACCCGCTCGACCATGCCCAGCATCGAACAACGCATTGCCCAGGACATCGCCGCCAAGCCCGAGCAAGTGCGCGCCGCCGTGGATCTGCTCGACGGCGGCGCCACCGTGCCGTTCATCGCGCGCTACCGCAAGGAGGCCACCGGCGGCCTCGACGACACCCAGCTGCGCCTGCTCGAAGAGCGCCTGCGCTACCTGCGCGAGCTGGAAGACCGCCGCGCGGCGGTGCTGGCCAGCATCGAGGAACAGGGCAAGCTCACCGACGCGCTGAAGGGCGACATCCTCGCCGCCGACACCAAGGCGCGGCTGGAAGACCTCTACCTTCCCTACAAGCCCAAGCGCCGCACCAAGGCGCAGATCGCCCGCGAAGCGGGCCTGGAGCCGCTGGCGCTGGGCCTGCGCGAGGATCCCACGCGCGACCCGGAAACCTTCGCCGCCGATTTCGTCGACGCGGACAAGGGCGTGGCCGACGTGCGCGCCGCGCTGGACGGTGCCCGCGCGATCCTGATGGAGACCATCGCCGAGGATGCCGCACTGGTCGGCGAACTGCGCGACTGGCTGTGGGACAAGGGGCAGATCCGCGCCAGGGTGGTCGAGGGCAAGGAGCACGAAGGGGCCAAGTTCCGCGACTACTTCGACCACGTCGAACCGATCGGCAAGATCCCCTCGCACCGCCTGCTGGCGCTGATGCGCGCACGCAACGAGGGGGTGATCGAGCTGGAGCTCATCCCCGCGCTCGATCCGGAGCAGGGCCACGCCGAGGGCGAGGGCCGCGTGGCCGCGCACGCCGGCATCCTCGACCGCGGCCGCGCCGCCGACGCCTGGCTGCGCGAGACGGTGCGCCTGACCTGGCGCGTGAAGCTGCACCTGCACCTCACGCTGGACCTGTTCGGCCGCGTGCGCGAAGGCGCCGAGGACGAGGCGATCCGCGTGTTTGGCGACAACCTCAAGGACCTCATGCTGGCCGCACCGGCCGGCGCCAAGACGGTGATGGGGCTGGACCCGGGCATCCGCACCGGCGTGAAGGTCGCCGTGGTCGATCCCACCGGCAAGCTGCTGGCCACCGACACCATCTATCCGCACGAGCCGCGGCGGCAGTGGAACGAGTCGCTGGCCTCGCTGGCGCGGCTGTGCCAGAAGCACGGCGTGGACCTGATCGCGATCGGCAACGGTACCGCCTCGCGCGAGACCGACAAGCTGGCCGGCGAGCTGATCAAGGGGCTGGCCAGGAGCCATCCGGAGCACAAGCTCTCGAAGGTGGTGGTGAGCGAGGCCGGCGCCTCGGTGTACTCGGCCTCCGAGACCGCCGCCAAGGAATTCCCCGAGCTGGACGTGAGCCTGCGCGGCGCCGTCTCCATCGCGCGCCGCCTGCAGGATCCGCTGGCCGAGCTGGTGAAGATCGAGCCCAAGGCGATTGGCGTGGGCCAGTACCAGCACGACGTCAACCAGGTGAAGCTGGCCCGCGCGCTGGACGCCCGCGTGGAGGACTGCGTGAACGCGGTCGGCGTGGACGTGAACACCGCCTCGGCCGCCCTGCTCTCGCGCGTGGCCGGCCTCACCGCCTCGGTCGCCGAGAACGTGGTGAAGCATCGCGACGCGAATGGTCCGTTCGCCAACCGCAAGGCGCTGCTGAAGGTGCCGCGCCTGGGCGACAAGGCGTTCGAGCAGTGCGCCGGCTTCCTGCGCGTGACCGGCGGCGACAATCCGCTGGACGCCAGCGCGGTGCACCCGGAAGCCTATCCGGTGGTCGAGAGGATCATCGCCCAGTGTGGCCGCGAGGTGCGCCACATCATCGGCGACACCGGCTTCCTGCGCGGCCTCAAGGCCGAACAGTTCACCGACGAGCAGTTCGGCGTGCCGACCGTGCGCGACATCCTCAAGGAACTGGAGAAGCCCGGCCGCGACCCCCGCCCCGAGTTCGTCGCGCCGAGTTTCGCCGAGGGCGTGGAGGACGTGAAGGACCTGCGCCCCGGCATGATCCTCGAGGGCCGCGTCACCAACGTCGCCGCGTTCGGCGCCTTCGTCGACATCGGCGTGCACCAGGACGGCCTGGTCCACGTCTCGGCGCTGTCGCACACCTTCGTCAAGGACCCGCGCGACGCGGTGAAGGCCGGCGACATCGTCAAGGTGAAGGTGATGGAGGTTGACCTGCCGCGCCAGCGCATCGGCCTGTCGATGCGGCTGGACGACGAGCCGGGGCAGAGCCGCGCGCGGCCGGCCGCGGGTGGCGGTGAGCCGCGCCGCGACAGCCGCGGGCCACGCCCCGGCGGCGGCGCGCCCAAGCCCAGCGCCCCGCCCGCCAACAGCGCTTTCGCCGACGCCCTCCTGCGCGCCAGGCAGCGCTGAAAGCGCCCCGCCTGAGCGCATGCGCCGTTGCGATGCAACGCAGCATGCGCTCAGGTATGGAGTGGATTACCGTAACGCGGTCATAACAAGCCACCCCGGCCCAGGAGCTCCATCACCATGCCTCGTACCCGTCTTCTCGCCGGCGCCATCGTCGCCGGCCTGTTCGCCAGCCAGGCCGCCAGCGCCACCGATTTCAGCCAGGTCGTCGTGTTCGGCGACAGCCTCAGCGATGGCGGCAACATCTCGCTCGCCAGTGCGCCGCAGATCCAGCCGCCGCTGCGCTTCACCACCAACCCGGGCAAGACCGCCGCCGAGCTGGTCGCCGATGGTCTCGGCCATCCGATTACCGCCTCGCTGGCCGGTGGCACCGACTTCGCCTGGGGCGGCGCGGGCCTGGTCAACAACGTGGCGGCCGTGCCGACCCTGCCGCAGCAGCTGGGCATGTATCTCACCGCCACCGGCGGGCAGGCCGATCCGAATGCCCTCTACCAGGTGTGGGGTGGCGCGAACGACATCTTCTACCTCACCGCCACCTCGACCGATCCGACCGTACTGGCCGCCGGCACCGCCAATGCGGCGATCACCGAAGTGGGCATGCTCGGCCAGCTCAAGGCCGCCGGTGCCAACTATGTGGTGGTGTACAACCTGCCGGACATCGGCAAGACGCCGTCGGCCATGGCGCAGGGCGCGGCCGCTTCGGCCGGCGCCACGCAGCTGTCGGTGCTCTACAACAGCACGCTGAGCAGCGGCCTGTCGCAGCTGAGCAGCCAGGGTCTGAACGTGATCCCGGTGAACACCTACGGCCTGATCAACGAGGTCGTTGCGAATCCGCAGGCGTTCGGTTTCAGCAACGTCACCGACGCGGCCTGTGGCCTGGCCGCCAGCTCGGTGCAGTGCGGCCCCGCGGGCTCGGGCCTGCCGTACACCTATGCGGCCGGCACCGACGAGAGCTACCTGTTCGCCGACGGCGTGCATCCCACCACCGCGGCGCATCGCCTGCTGTCGCAGGTGGTGCTGGCCGAGCTGGCGGCGCCGGGCCAGATCTCGCTGCTGGGCGAGGCGCCGCTGGCGTCGTCCGCGGCGCAGTACCGCGCGATCCGCAACGAGATGCTCGCCGACAGCCAGGGCAGCGGGACGCGCATGTTCGCCGCCATCGACTACGGCCAGCAGCGCTTCGACGGCACCGACAGCACGCCCAGGACCAGCAGCGACAACGTCAACCTGACGCTCGGCGCCGACGTGCGCACCGGCGAGCACACTTCGGTGGGCCTGTCGCTGGGCATCGGCCAGAGCAAGGCCGACTTCAAGGGCAACAGCGGCGGCTACAAGATGCAGGACATCTCCGGCCAGGCGTTTGCCCTGTACAGCAACGGCGGCGGCTACGTGGGCGGCTTCGCCAGCTTCGGCCAGTCCAACTTCAAGGACATCGAGCGGCGCATCCAGCTCGGCCCGTCGCTGCGCGTCGAGAGCGGCAAGGCCGATGGCTCGCACCTGGGCGGCGGCGTCGAGGGCGGCTGGTGGTTCGACATGGGGCCGTCGCTGAAGACCGGCCCGTTCGCTCACGTGGAATGGCAGTCGATCAAGGTCAACGGTTATACCGAGGGCGGCCGCGATTCGACCGCGATGTACTTCGGTCGCCAGCAGCGCGACGCGCTGATCAGCTCGCTGGGCTGGCGCCTGATGGGCTCGTGGAAGGTGAACGACCTGCAGATGGCCCCGTTCGTCGAGCTGGCCTGGAACCACGACAGCAAGGCCGACCCGCGCACCGTGCGCGCCGGTCTCAACAGCATGGGCGGCAGCTTCGCGCTGTCGGGCTTCACGCCGGACAAGACCTGGGGCAGCGCCAACATCGGACTGTCGGCGCAGCTCACCCCCAGCGTGACCAGCTGGATCGCGGTCAACAGCCGCTTCAGCGACAGCACGCAGAAGGACAACAGCGTGAACCTGGGCTTCAAGGTCGCGTTCTGATCCATCGGCCCGCACTACGAAAAAGGCCGTCCGCGATGCGGACGGCCTTTTTGTTTCCAGTACCGGAGGCGCCCGGCGCCTTGCCGGACACCGAAGCGGATCGCCTATTTTTGGGCGAGCTTCAGGATCACCTCGGCCTGGCTTTTCAGGCTGTCCGCCTCGCCGTCTGAAAGGTCGCTGGTCTTGCCGCCACTCACCACCTGCCTGAGCACCGGCTTGCCGTCCACATCCCAGCTCACGCGCTCGATGGCATTCGGCTTGGCGTCCTTGCTGGACTTCTTCTGCTGCACGGCGACCCATGCCTTGCCGGCCTTGTAGGCGTAATCGGTCTCGGTGAAACCCTTGTCGCCGTAATCGACCTGCTCGCGGATGAACTGCACCTGTCCGTCCTTGCGGAACACCTGCCAGCCGCGCGACGCGTCCTTCTCCAGCTTGGTGCCGGACTTGATCTTCATGCCGCCGATCTGTTTCTTCAGATCCTCGAACGCGGCCAGATCCTTCTCCGCCGGGGTCTGCCGGGCCACCAACTGGATGCTGACCTGGTTGCTGGCACCCTTGGTCAGCACCGGCGCCTGCAGCGGCATCTCGTAGGTGCGATCGCCATCGACCAGGTTGGCCTTGACCACGTAGAGGTCGTTCGGGTTCACGTCGGTCGGGTTGAACTCCAGCTCGAAGCTGACCGGGAACGGCCCCACCGGTGAGATCGTCTTGGTGGCCAGCGGCGCGCGCGCGGCAGCCGGGGCAGCGGCCCCCTCCGCGGCGGCACCGGCCGAAGCGGCGGACACGTCCACCAGACTGATTTCCAGCTTGGCCTGCGGCGACAGCTGGGTCGGTTCGCGCAGGGTGATCTGGCCGGCCACCGTGTTGCCGGCCTGGGGCGCGGCGGTCGCGGCGGCGCCCTCATCGGCCTTGCTCGGCGCCTGCTGGGAGGAAGAAGAACTGTTGCAGCCGGACATCGCCAGCGCAGCCACCGAAACCAGCGACCAAATTGCCTTGCGCATCGTGAAACCTCATCGAACGATCTTTAACGGGCACGAACCTCGCCTGACGCCGACGCGCCACGCAAAGCACCGCGGGGGAGAGGGTCAAGCTTAGCCGATAAAGGATGAAGGGGAAAAGTCAAGCGTGCAGTCAAGCGAGCCGTCGTCGAGCAAGCCGTCGCACACTGCCCCATGCCTGCCGCGGTGCTTCGGTGCAACCCTACTGGGCGAAAGATTCACGACACTTTGTCCCGGCTATGGTCGGCCGTCAGGTAGTGTTTCCTATCCCCCGTTGCCGCGGCATGCGCCCGGATCGCGCTTGGCGGCACCCTCGTTCCAGGCACATCCATGAATTCTCGCCAGCACCTCCTCCCGCCTCAAACCACCCAATCCCGGCTTGCGTCGATCGACCCCACCGCCACCCATGCGGCGACCAGCGCTTCCAACAGCTTCGCCGAGCGCATCCGGTTGCTGATCCAGCGCGTGGGCAGCGCCACCGAGATCGCCCGTATGTGCGGTTTTTCCGAAGGTGTGGTGCGCAGTTGGCGCGACGGCAACAGCGATCCGTCGCGGGCGCGATGCGTCACCCTGGCCCGCACGCTGGGGATCTCGCTGGTCTGGCTGGTGGCCGGCGAAGGCGCGATCCAGGCGGAACCGCGCACCGGCGAGGCGCGGACGATCGGTGAGTCGCGCGAGAACCGTGGACGCGACGGCCTTTCCACGCCGCTGGATGACGCACCGATGGCCCAGGTGGTCGACGAGCAGCGGCTGGAGGCGGCACGCGCCATCCTGCGCACGGACCTGTCGCTGTCCGGCAGCGAGCTCGACGACGCGGAGCACGAGCGCCTGCTTGGCGAGCTGTACGAAATCGTGGGGCCGGGCGGCACCCAGATCGACGCTAGTGCCCTGCTCGCATTCCAGCAGCGACTGGCGCTGCGCCTGCGGTGCGACGAGATCGCCTGACGGCGCCAAAACACGCGGCCGGCAGCGGACGCACCGGCGTTGGCTGACCGCTTACAGCAGGGCGATATCGGCCACCGCGCTGAACTGGTCCTTGAGCTTCGCCAACAGGGCGAGTCGATTGGCGCGCACGGCCACGTCGTCCGTGTTGACCAGCACCGAATCGAAGAACGCATCCACCGGCGCCTGCAACTGCGCCAGACGCTCCAGCACGCGGCCGTAGTCGCGCCCGGCCCAGGGGCCGGCATTGTCCCGGTCGGCGGCGGCCAGCGCTTCGGCAAGGGCGTGCTCGGCGGGCAGTTCGAAGCGGGCGGCGTCCACCGCGGTGGGCACGACCCCCGCGCCGGATTCCTCGGCCTGCTTGCGCAGCAGATTGGCCACGCGTTTGTTCGCCGCCGCGAGGCTGGTCGCCTCCGGGCGGCGCGAGAAGTCGGCCACCGCGCGCAGGCGGCGGTCGAAGTCGGCCAGGCTGGTCGGCGCCACGGCCAGTACCGCTTCGAACGATTGGCCGTCGAAGCCCCGCTCGGCGTAGTAGCCGCGCAGGCGATCGAGCACGAACTCGTGCAACTCGCGCTGCAGCGCGGCGCGCCGCACGCCGGCATCGAACGCGCCGGCCTGGCCGTCCTTGCCCGGCTTGATGCCCGCCTGCAGCGCTGCCTCGGGCAGCAGCTCCAGCGCCTCGGCAAACGCCGCCTGCAGATCGAGTTCGAGGCCCGCCTCCACCAGCGTGCGCGCCAGGCCCAGCGCGGTGCGACGCAGGGCGAACGGGTCCTTGCTGCCGGTGGGCTTGAGACCCACGGCAAAAATGCCGGCCAGCGTGTCCAGCCGCTCGGCGACCGCCACCACCTGACCCACCGCGTCGGCGGCGATCGCGTCGCCGGCGAAACGCGGCCGGTAGAAGCTGTCCAAGGCGTCGGCGACGGCCGCGGGTTCGCCCTGGCGGCTGGCGTAGTAGCGACCCATCACGCCCTGCAGCTCGGGGAACTCGCCGACCATGCGGGTCAGCAGGTCGCACTTGGCCAGGCTGGCGGCGCGCGTCGCCGCGCCGGCGTCCACGCCCACGCGGCTGGCAATCACGCGCGACAGCTCGGCCACGCGCACGGTCTTGTCCCACAGGCTGCCCAGCGACTGCTGGTAGGTGACATTCTTCAGCGCCTCCTGATAACCCGCCAGCGGCGTTTTCAGATCCTCGTCCCAGAAGAACTTGGCATCGGCGAAGCGGGGACGGATCACCCGCTCGTAACCCTTGCGGATCTCGGACGGATCCTTCGACTCGATGTTGGCGATGCCGATGAAGTGCTCGGTGAGCCGGCCGTCGGCATCGAAAACGGGCACGAACTTCTGGTTCGCCTCCATGGTGGTGACCAGCGCCTCCGGCGGCACCGCGAGAAACTCGCGCTCGAAGGTGCAGGCGATCGCCACCGGCCATTCGGTGAGGTTGGCGATCTCGTCCAGCAGCGCGCCGTCCAGGCGCGGCGTGCCGCCGATCTCGGCGGCGACGCGGGCGACTTCGTCGCGGATGCGATCGCGGCGGGCGGCCGGATCGGCGATCACCTTGGCGGCGAGCAGCGCGTCTTCCCAGCTGTCGGCGTCCACCACGTGGATCGGCTGCGGACGCATGAAGCGGTGGCCGCGCGACTTGCGTCCGCTGGTCAGGCCCATCACCTCGCCATCGACGATCTCCGACCCGTGCAGCATCACCAGCCAGTGCACCGGGCGCACGAAGCTGTAGTCGTGTCCGGCCCAACGCATCGGCTTGGGGATCGGCAGCGCCTTGAGTGCCTCGGCGACGATCTCCGGCAACAGCGCGGCCACCGACCGGCCCGGCTTCACCGAGCGGTAGACGAACCACGCGCCCTTGTCGGTTTGCAGCTTCTCCAGCGCATCCACGCTGACCCCGCAGGACTGCGCGAAGCCGACCAGCGCCTTGGCCGGTTGGCCGTTCGCGTCCACGCCGGCGCTCACCGCCGGACCGCGGCGTTCGATGGTCTGCTCGGGCTGGGCCTGGGCGACGCCCGGGATATGGACGGCCAGACGCCGCGGCGTGGCGAAGGTGCGCGCGGCATCGAGGCCGGCGTCGATGCCGCGCCGGGCCAGCCCGTCGCAGATGCCGCTCGCGAACGCGGCAGCCAGTTCGTCCAGCGCCCTGGGCGGCAGCTCTTCCGTGCCCAGCTCGATCAACAGCGACTTGGCGGCGCTCATGCAGCCTGCTCCTGGTGCTTCTTCAGGCCCGGAAAACCGAGCTTCTCGCGCTGGCCCACGTAAGTTTCCGCCACGGCGCGGGCCAGCGTGCGCACGCGCAGAATGTAGCGCTGGCGTTCGGTGACGCTGATCGCGCGACGCGCGTCGAGCAGGTTGAAGGTATGGCTGGCCTTCATCACCTGCTCGTAGGCCGGCAACGGCAGGTTGGCGGCGATCAGCTGGTTCGCGGTGGCCTCGCACACGTCGAACCAGCGCAGGAGCTCGGGCACGTTGGCGTGCTCGAAGTTGTAGGTGCTCTGCTCGACCTCGTTCTGGTGGAACACGTCGCCGTAGGTGACGACGCCACGCGGGCCGTCGGTCCAGATCAGGTCGTAGACGTTGTCCACGTTCTGCAGATACATCGCCAGCCGCTCGAGGCCATAGGTGATCTCGCCGGTCACCGGACGGCATTCCAGGCCGCCGGCCTGCTGGAAGTAGGTGAACTGGGTCACCTCCATGCCGTTGAGCCACACCTCCCAGCCCAGCCCCCAGGCGCCGAGCGTGGGCGATTCCCAGTTGTCCTCGACAAAGCGCAGGTCGTGCACCAGCGGATCGAGCCCCAGCTCCTTCAGCGAGTCGATGTACAGCTCCAGGATGTTCTCCGGATTGGGCTTCATCACCACCTGGTACTGGTAGTAGTGCTGCAGGCGGTTGGGATTTTCGCCGTAGCGGCCGTCGGTGGGGCGGCGCGAGGGCTGCACGTAGGCGGCCGACCAGGGCTCGGGGCCCAGCGAGCGCAGGAAGGTGGCGGGGTGGAACGTGCCGGCACCGACCTCGGTATCGAGCGGCTGCAGCAGCACGCAACCCTGCGCCGCCCAGTAGCGGTTGAGCGTCTGGATGACGTCCTGGAAGGTACGCGCGGACATGGCTTTCCGTGACCTGGGAATAAAGCGCGTTAGTATAGCCGCGACCGCATGGCAGCTCGCTTTTCACGCCATGCCGAACGTCTGGAGCATCCCCCGTTCATGGCCGCATCCCCGCAAAGCACGCCCCTGCTCGGCCGTCGCGGCCGGCTGGAACTGGACGAGACGCTGGCGGCGCTGGTGGTCGATGGCTACCTGCTGGCGGAGGACGCCCGCCAGGTGCGCATGGGCAGCCGCGCCGGGCGCAGCACGGTGGAACTGCATCCGCTGGTGGTGATCGCCAACGCCAGGCTGCCGAACCAGCGCGAACCGGGCCGTCCGCTCGGATTGGAAACGCTGACCGAATGGCTGGCCGTGCAGGCCGGGCTGCCGTATCTCAAGATCGATCCGATGAAGATCAACGTGGCCTCGGTCACGCAGACGGTCAGTCTGGCCTACGCCCAGCGCCATCGCATCCTGCCGGTGGCGGCGAGTCCCGGCGAGATCACCTTCGCCACCTGCGAGCCGTTCGATGGCGACTGGGCGCGCGACCTGGCGCAGATGCTCAGACGCGACGTGCACCGCGCGGTATCCAGTCCGCTGGACATCAATCGCTACCTGCAGGAGTTCTACGGCGTCCAGCGCTCGATCCAGCTGGCGCAGGACGCCAAGGCGGCCGGGTACGACAGCTCGACGATCCTCAATTTCGAGCAACTGGTGGAGCTGGGCAAGGCCGGCGAGGTCGGTGCCGACGACCGCCATGTGGTGCACATCGTCGACTGGCTGCTGCAGTACGCCTTCGAGCAGCGCGCCTCGGACATCCATCTGGAGCCCCGCCGCGAGTCCGGGCAGATGCGCTTTCGCATCGACGGCGTGATGCACAAGGTGTTCGAACTGCCGCCGACCGTCATGACCGCGGTGACCTCGCGCATCAAGATCCTCGCACGCATGGACGTCTCGGAAAAACGCCGCCCGCAGGACGGGCGCATCAAGACGCGCTCCAGTTCACTTCGCGAGGTGGAGCTGCGCATCTCGACCATGCCGACCGCGTTCGGCGAGAAGGTGGTGATGCGCATCTTCGATCCGGACATCGTGTCCAAGAGCTTCGAGCAGTTGGGCTTTTCGCCGATGGAGGACCGCATCTGGCGCGCCATGGTGGAGCGGCCGCACGGCATCGTGCTGGTGACCGGCCCCACCGGCTCGGGCAAGACCACCACGCTGTATTCGACGCTCAAGCATCTGGCCACGCCGGAGCTCAACGTCTGCACGGTCGAGGACCCGATCGAGATGGTCAGCGGCGAGTTCAACCAGATGCAGGTGCAGGCATCGATCGACCTCGATTTCGCCGCCGGCGTGCGCACTCTGCTGCGGCAGGACCCGGACATCATCATGGTCGGCGAGATCCGCGACCTGGAAACGGCGCAGATGGCGGTGCAGGCCTCGCTGACCGGGCACCTGGTGCTGTCGACCCTGCATACCAACGACGCGCCCAGCGCGATCACCCGCCTGCTCGACCTGGGCGTGCCGCATTATCTGATCCAGTCCACGCTGACCGGCGTGGTGGCGCAGCGACTCGTGCGCACGCTGTGCGCCCACTGCAAGGCGCCGGAAGCGCAGGATCCGGACGAATGGGAGGCGCTGACCCACGGCTGGTCGATGCCGCTGCCAGAAGTGGTGTACCGACCCGTCGGCTGCCTCGAATGCCGCAATACCGGCTTCATCGGCCGCACCGGTATCTACGAGATGTTGCAACTTACCCGTCCTCTGCGGGCGCGGATCTCCAGCCAGCCGGATCTGGCCGCCCTCTCGGCGGCGGCCTTGAGGGAAGGCATGCGACCGCTGCGCATTTCCGCCGCCGACCAGGTGACCCAGGGCCTGACCACGGTCAAGGAGGTGCTCACGGTGATCCCGCCAATCGATCACGACACCGATGCCCTCACCGAGCTCCCCGGGTTCGACCATTGACGTTCCGACATCGTCCGGTGGCATCATTCCAGATCGGCAGCGAATCAAACCGGATACTTGCGTCGCCAGCCATCGAAGACAGCCATCGAACCCGCGGTCACCGGATACGAACTTCGGGGCGCCGAAGTTCTGCATGGCGCCCCACAAAAAACCCCCTCTTGTGGAGGGGGTGATTGGTGTATGAGGTCCCTGGCGGTGACCTACTCTTGCATGCGGAAGCACACTACCATCGGCGCAGCTGCGTTTCACTTCCGAGTTCGGGATGGGATCGGGTGGGACCACAGCGCTATAGCCGCCAGGGAAAGGGGTTGAAGCGGCGCACTGCGCCGAGCTTCAATGGGGTTTGAAGACCTTTTGAAGAGTCCGCCATGGATGGCGGTCTTTGCTCTTCGCGACAAGGACTTCGCGTCAAAGCATGGGGTAAACGAGTGACAAGCGATTTGGGGCGAAGCGTGTTTCGAGATGCGTTGCTGAAGCACAGCGAAGCGTCTTGGGGTTATATGGTCAAGCCGCACGGCGCATTAGTACGCGTAAGCTCAATGCATTGCTGCACGTCCACATCGCGCCTATCAACCACCTGGTCTTGATGGTGCCTTGAGGAGA
>NZ_JBMSDZ010000021.1:0-59574 GCF_049445995.1 Dyella sp. KRB-257
TCGTTCAACGCCGGCTTGCGCCCGCGCTTTACGTCACTGCGCTTCTTTTGTTCCATGAGAACCGTCCGCTCGTGAGACCTACGGCAGATTCTACAGGTTTGTTTTATTTTGTCGACACCCTCTGAGATGGGCGCGCCGAACTACAGCATTCCCGGCAGCCGCGCGCCCACCGTCGCCGCGCCCGTGACGGCGCCGGCGCCGGCCGCGCAAGGCGAGGCGACCGCCATGGCCGCCGCCCGCACCGTCAACGAAGTGCTGGCGCTGAGCCACGTCGAGGACGTGCTGGACGAGCTCGATCGTGACCTGGTGGGCCTGCGCCCGGTCAAGCAGCGCATCCGCGACATCGCCGCGCTGCTGGTGATCGACAAGCTGCGCATCAACCTGGGCCTGCAGGCGGAAAACCCCAGCCTGCACATGTGCTTCACCGGCAACCCCGGCACCGGCAAGACCACGGTGGCGATGCGCATGGCCGAGATCCTTCATCGCCTCGGCTATGTGCGCAAGGGGCATCTGGTGGCGGTGACGCGCGACGACCTGGTCGGCCAGTACATCGGGCACACCGCGCCCAAGACCAGGGAAGTGCTGAAGAAGGCGATGGGCGGCGTGCTGTTCATCGACGAGGCGTACTACCTCTACAAGCCGGAGAACGAGCGCGACTACGGCGCCGAGGCGATCGAGATCCTGCTGCAGGTGATGGAGAACCAGCGAGACGACCTGGTGGTGATCCTGGCCGGCTACAAGGACCGCATGGACACCTTCTTCCAGTCCAACCCGGGCATGAGTTCGCGCATCGCGCACCACCTGGATTTTCCCGACTACTCGGTGGACGAGCTCGCGCAGATTGCCGAACGCATGCTGCATCAGCAGCACTACCGCTTCGGCGAGGGCGCCGCCGAGGTGTTCCACGACTACCTCGAGCGGCGCATCGTGCAGCCGCATTTCGCCAATGCCCGCAGCGTGCGCAATGCGCTCGATCGTGCCCGCCTGCGCCAGGCCAGCCGCCTGTTCGTCGATCGCGACCGGGTGCTCGACGAAGCGGCCCTCACCACCCTCGTTCCAGCCGATCTGCTGGCCAGTCGTGTGTTCCAGAACCCGAGTTCCTGAGGTCGCCATGCCCCTGTCCAACCGCATCACGTTGACCCAGTACCTGATCGAGCAGCGTCGTCGCTTCCCCACCGCCAGCGGCGAACTGAACGCGCTGATCCTCGACGTATCGATCGCCTGCAAGGCGATCGCCCGCACGGTGGCCCTGGGCGCGCTGGCCGAGACGCCGGCGGGCGGCGCGATCAACGTGCAGGGCGAGGAGCAGAAGCCGCTCGACATCGCCAGCAACGCGATGCTGATCCGCCAGACCGAGTGGTCGGGCCACCTGGCCGGCATGGCGTCGGAAGAGATGGATGAGCCCTACCAGATTCCCGCCAGCTATCCGCGCGGCAAGTACCTGCTGGTGTTCGATCCGCTGGACGGCTCCAGCAACATCGACGTCAACGTCTCGGTCGGCAGCATCTTCTCGATCCTGCGTGCGCCGCAGGAGGCGATCGACTCGGGTCGCGACGTGGTCGAGGCCGACTTCCTGCAGCCGGGGGCCACCCAGGTGGCGGCGGGCTACGCGCTGTACGGACCCACCACGATGCTGGTGCTGACCGTGGGCAACGGCGTGGCCGGTTTCACGCTCGATCTCAACGTGGGCGAGTTCAAGCTCACCCATGCCGACATGCGGATTCCCGAAGACACCCACGAGTTCGCCATCAACAGCTCCAACAGCCGCTTCTGGGAAGCGCCGGTGAAGCGCTACGTGGACGAATGCCTGGCCGGCAAGACCGGTATCCGCGGCAAGGATTTCAACATGCGCTGGATCGCCAGCATGGTGGCCGAGGCGCACCGGATACTGATGCGCGGCGGCGTGTTCCTGTATCCGCGCGACAGCAAGGATCCGGCCAAGGCCGGGCGCCTGCGGCTGCTGTACGAGGCCAATCCGATCGGCATGGTGATGGAGCAGGCCGGCGGCCGCGCCAGCACCGGCCGCCAGCCGGTGCTGGCGCTCACGCCCGAGTCGCTGCACCAGCGCATCGGCCTGGTGTTCGGTTCGCGCCGCGAGGTGGAGCGCATCGAGCAATACCACAACGAGCCGTCGCGGCGCGAAACCTCCAATCCGCTGTTTGCCGAGCGCGGGCTGTTCCGCGACTGACATCCGCCAGTCACCGGTTCCATCGTGTCCGTCGCTGCGCGCGGCGGGCACCGACCCTTCCTGAGAGCTGCTGGGGAATCCTCATGTCCGAATGCCACCCGATCATCGCCATCACCGGTTCGTCCGGCGCCGGCACCACTTCGGTCACGCGCACGTTCCAGAACATCTTCCGGCGCGAGGGGCTCACCGCGGCGATCATCGAAGGCGACAGCTTCCACCGCTTCGACCGCAAGGAGATGCGCCTGCGCCAGGCCGAGGCCGAGCAGACCGGCAACATGCACTTCAGCCATTTCGGCGCGGAGAACAACCTGTTCGCCGAACTGGAGCGACTGTTCGGCGACTACGCGCGCACCGGCATCGGCAAGAGCCGCAAGTACCTGCATGATGCCGGCGAGGCCGCGCCCTACCAGCAAGAGCCGGGCACCTTCACCGCCTGGGAAGACATCGAGCCGAATACCGACCTGCTGTTCTACGAGGGCCTGCACGGCGCGGTGGTGACCCCGGAAGTGGACGTGGCGCAGCATCCGGACCTGCTGATCGGCGTGGTGCCGGTGATCAACCTGGAGTGGATCCAGAAGCTCTATCGCGACAAGAACGTGCGCGGCTACACCGCCGAGGCGGTCACCGACACCATCCTGCGCCGCATGCCCGACTACGTGAACTACATCTGCCCGCAATTCTCGCGCACCCACGTGAACTTCCAGCGCGTGCCGGTGGTGGATACGTCCAATCCGTTCATCGCGCGCGACATTCCCAATGCCGACGAGAGCATCTGCGTGATCCGCTTCCGCGATCCCAAGGGCATCGACTTTCCCTACCTGCTCAACATGATCCACAACTCGTGGATGTCGCGCGCCAACACCATCGTGGTGCCCGGCGGCAAGATGGAGCTGGCCATGCAGATGATCTTCACGCCATTCATCTGGCGCATGATGGAGCGGCGCAAGCGCGCGCTGGGGGCGCTGTGATGGCCAGCCAGTCGAGCATCCGCATCGAACATGGCGAAGCCTCGCGCGATCCGCGCGCCAGCGCCCTGCGCGCACTGGCGATGGACGCGGTGCAGCGGGCGAACTCCGGCCATCCGGGCGCGCCGATGGGCATGGCCGAGATGGCCGTGGCGCTGTGGGGATCGCACCTGAAGCACAACCCGGCCAACCCGGGCTGGATCGACCGCGACCGCTTCGTGCTCAGCAACGGGCACGCCTCGATGCTGCTGTACGCGCTGCTGCACCTGACCGGCTACGATTTGCCCGTCGAGGAGCTGAAGCGTTTTCGCCAACTGCACAGTCGCACCCCGGGGCATCCCGAACGCGGCATCACGCCCGGTGTGGAAACCACCACCGGGCCGCTGGGGCAGGGCATCACCAACGCGGTCGGCATGGCGCTGGCGGAAAAGCGCCTGGCGGCGGAGTTCAACCGTCCCGGGCACACGGTGATCGATCACCACACCTACGTGTTCCTCGGCGACGGCTGCCTGATGGAAGGCATCAGCCAGGAGGCGATTTCACTGGCCGGCGTGTGGCAGCTCGACAAGCTGGTGGCGCTGTACGACGACAACGGCATCAGCATCGACGGCCCGGTGCAGGGCTGGTTCCGCGACGACACCCCGGCGCGTTTTCGTGCCTGCGGCTGGGACGTGATCGGGCCGCTGGACGGCCATGACATCGGTGCCGTCGAAGCGGCGATCGCCCAGGCCAGGCGTGGCCGCGGCAAGCCTACGCTGATCGTCTGCCGCACCACCATCGGTGCCGGCTCGCCCGGTCGCGCCGGCACCGCGCGTGCACACGGCGAACCGCTGGGCGTCGACGAGATCGCCGCCACCCGCGAGGCGCTGGGCTGGTCTCATCCGCCGTTCGAACTGCCCGACGATGCCCGTGCCGGATGGGACGCGCGCCAGGCCGGCGAGCAGGCTGAGGCCCGGTGGCAGGCCCGCTTCGACGCCTATCGCGCGGCGCATCCGGAACTGGCGGCCGAATTGCAGCGGCGCATGGCCGGCACGTTGCCCTCCGACTGGGACACGCTGAGCGCGGCGGTGGTGGAGCACGAGGCGGCACGTACCGACGACGTCGCCACGCGCAAGGCCTCGCAGCAGGTGCTGGCGCAGTTGGCGCCGGAGCTGCCGGAAATGTTCGGCGGCAGCGCCGACCTCACCGGCTCCAACCTCACCGATTTTCCCGACGCGGGTGCGCGCCACCTGTCCTATGGCGTGCGCGAGTTCGGCATGGCGGCGGTGATGAACGGCATGGCCCTGCACGGCGGCTTCATTCCCTACGGCGGCACCTTTCTCACCTTCAGCGACTACAGCCGCAATGCGATCCGCATGGCCGCGCTGATGAAGTTGCGGGTCATCCACGTGTTCACCCACGACTCGATCGGCCTGGGCGAGGACGGCCCCACCCATCAGTCGGTGGAACATGCGGCCAGCCTGCGGCTGATTCCCAACCTGGCGGTGTGGCGCCCGTGCGACCCGACCGAAACCGCGGTGGCCTGGACCGAGGCCCTGGCCGCGGCCACCCAGCCCAGCGCGCTGCTGCTGTCGCGCCAGGCGCTGCCGACGCAGGCCCGCAGCGCGGAGCAGGTCGCGGCGATCGCCCGCGGCGGCTATGTGCTGGCGGAGGATCACGCGGCACGGGCTACCGTGCTGGCGACCGGATCGGAGGTGGGGCTGGCGATGCGCGCGCGCCAGCTGCTGGCGGAGCGGGGTGTGCCGGTGCGGGTGGTGTCGATCCCCAGTTCGACCCGCTTCGACCGGCAGGATCGCGCCTACCGCGAGCAGGTGCTCGGCATGCTGCCACGCTTCGGCGTGGAGGCGGGCGTCACCGCCTGGTGGGGACAGTACGGCTGTGTCGCCGCGCTGGGCGTGGACAGCTTCGGCGAGTCCGCGCCCGCCGCCGACGTGTTCGCGCATTTCGGCTTGACGCCGCAGGCGCTCGCCGACCGCATCCAGGAGACGCTTGGCTCATGACCGTCCCCTCCCACCGCACCGCGCGTGCCGACACCGCCGGGCGGATCGACCTGCTCACCTTCGATCTCGACGGCACCCTGGTTGATACCGCCGCCGAGATCGCCGAGGCGGTCAATCGTGCACTGGCCGATGTCGACGTGGCGCCGTGCCCGCAGCCGCAGATCGAAGCGCTGATCGGTGCCGGGGCGCACGCGCTGATGCGCCGGCTGCTGGCGCAGATCGACCCGGCACAGCGGCTGGACCGCGAGCTTGTGCTGGCCCGGCTCGATCATCACTACGCGCAAACCGCGGGCACGCATGGCGTCACCTATCCCGGCGCGCACGCCTGCCTGCAGGCGTTGCGCGAGGGCGGCGTGCGGCTGGGGCTGGTGACCAACAAGGAGCTGCGCCATGCCCGGCGCGTGCTCGATGCCAACGACCTCGCCGGCTATTTCGAGCAGGTCATCGGTGGCGACTCGCTGGCCTGGAAAAAGCCCGACGCGCGGGTGCTGCAGCACGTGATGGCGATGCTGCGCTGCGAGCCGGCGCGCACGGCGCACCTGGGCGACTCGGCGACCGATCTGCATGCGGCGCGCCATGCCGGCGTGGTCGACTGGGCGGTGCCCTGGGGCTACAACGCGGGCCGGCCGGTGGAACACGACCGGCCGAGCCGGGTGTTCCACAGCCTGCCGCAAGTGGCCGAGCACGTGCTTTCGCTGCGCCACGGCCCGAATGCTTCCGAGATTTCCGCGGCATGCGCGGCCGGCCTGTCCGGCTGAGTTCGTCGCGGATCGCGCGTGCATGGGCCCCGATCCGGTCGACGGATTGGGGCGGCACTACCCCCGTCCGGGTGCCGTTGCACCCTTGGTTACCCGCCTTACGGAGATGACGATGGCCCTTGTTTCGCTACGCCAGTTGCTGGACCACGCCGCCGAGCACGACTACGGCGTGCCCGCGTTCAACGTGAACAACCTCGAGCAGATCCAGGCCATCATGGAAGCGGCCGACGAAGTGCAGTCGCCGGTGATCCTGCAGGCCTCGGCCGGCGCGCGCAGTTACGCCGGCGAGGCGTTCCTGCGACACATGGTGCTGGCGGCGGTGGAGTCGTATCCGGATATCCCGATCGTGCTGCACCAGGATCACGGCGCCACGCCGGCGGTCTGCCAGCAGTCGATCCGCTCCGGCTTCACCAGCGTGATGATGGACGGCTCGCTGCGCGAGGATGCCAAGACGCCGTCGAGCTACGACTACAACGTCGACGTCACCGCCAAGGTCTGCGAGTTCGCCCACGCGGTCGGCGTGTCGGTGGAAGGCGAGCTGGGCTGCCTGGGCTCGCTGGAAACCGGCGAGGCCGGCGAGGAGGACGGCGTGGGCGCCGAGGGCAAGCTCACCCACGCCATGATGCTGACCGACCCGGAGCAGGCGCGGGATTTCGTCGCGCGCACCGGCGTGGACGCGCTGGCGATCGCCATCGGCACCAGCCATGGCGCCTACAAGTTCACCCGCCAGCCGACTGGCGACATCCTCGCCATCGACCGCATCGCGGCGATCCATGCCGCCGTGCCCGACACCCATCTGGTCATGCACGGCAGCTCCAGCGTGCCGCAGGAGTGGCTGGCGATCATTCGCCAGTACGGTGGCGACATCAAGGAGACCTACGGCGTGCCGGTGGAGGAGATCGTGCGCGGCATCCGCAGCGGCGTGCGCAAGGTCAATATCGACACCGACATCCGCCTGGCGATGACCGGGGCGATGCGCCAGCTGCTGGCCGAGAAGCCGGGCGAGTTCGATCCGCGCAAGCCGCTGATCGCCGCCAGGAAGGCTGCCCGCGGCATCTGCAAGGCGCGCTTCGAGGCGTTCGGCTCGGCCGGCCAGGCAGCGAGGATCAAGCCGGTGTCGCTCGAAGCGATGGCCAGGCGCTACGCCTGACCATGCTGCGCGCGGTCATCTGGGACGTCGACGGCACCATCGCGGAAACCGAGCGCGACGGTCATCGCGTGGCCTTCAATCGCGCCTTTGCCGAATGCGGCCTGGCGTGGGACTGGGACGTGTCGACCTACGGCCATCTGCTGCGGGTGCCCGGTGGGCGGGAGCGTCTGCTGGCCTGGATGGAGTCGCGTCCGGATGCGCCCGCCACCGAGGCCGGGCGTCTGCAACTGGCCAGTGAACTGCATCGGCGCAAGGGGCAGCACTACTGCGAGCTGGTGGAGCAGGGCGTGCTTGTCGCCCGGCCGGGCGTGCTGCGACTGGTGCACGCATGCGTCGACACCGGCGTACATCTGGCGGTGGCCACCACGACCGGGCGCGGCAATATCGAGGCGCTGTTTCCGCGGCTGTTCGGCGCCGACTGGCGCACGCTGTTTCCGGTGCGGGTGTGCGCCGAGGATGCGCCGCTGAAAAAGCCGCATCCGCAGGCCTACGAGCTGGCGCTGGAGCGGCTGGGCGTGGCCGCCGTCGATGCGATGGCGATCGAAGATTCGCCGGCCGGCCTTGGCGCATCCCGGGCGGCCGGAGTGGGCTGCGTGGTGACCCGCAGCGCCTATTTCGAGGACGCCGATTTCCGTGGCGCCGTGCACGTGTGCCGCGATCTGGATCATGCGATGGCGATGCCCGACGGCGTCGGCGCGCCGATCGACCTGCCGGCGCTGCGCCATCTGCATGCGGTTGCGCGCTGGATGGTGCTGGATGAGGATGGGCCGCCTCGCTGAGCAGCGCGGATGGTTCGGCGTCGGGGCGGCGATATCTGTGGCTCGCGGTCGGCGGTGGCTCACGGGCGGGAGAGTGCGCCGCCCGGGGCGGCGTGACGCCAGGCACCGATGATGCGCGCGTGCGCCACGCGCCTGGCGCAGGCAAGAAAAAAGCCGCGGTCACCCGCGGCTTTCTTCAGCGGCCCGAGGGCAGCGGGGCGATCAGACCTGCATCGCCTTGGCCACTTCGGCGGCGTAGTCTTCCTGCACTTTCTCGATGCCTTCGCCAACGGCCAGGCGGGCCACCGAAACCACCTCGGCACCGTCCTTCTTCAGCGCGTCGCCGACGGTCACGCCGGTGTCCAGCACGTAGGGCTGGCCGAGCAGGGTCACCTCGGACACGATCTTGTTGATCTTGCCGGCGATGATCTTCTCCAGGATCTCGGCCGGCTTGGCCTTGTCCTTGTCGGTCATCTGGCTCAGCGCGATGTCCTTTTCCTTCGCCACGAACTCGGCGGGAACGTCCTCGGCCCTCACGTACTGCGGGTTCATCGCCGCCACGTGCATGGCCACGCCCTTGGCCAGCTCCTCGGAGCCGCCCTTCAGGGCCACCAGCACGCCGATGCGGCCGCCGTGGATGTAGCTGCCGATCGTGCCGTCGGTCTCGACGCGGGCGAGGCGGCGCACGTCGATCTTCTCGCCGATGGTGGCGATCAGCGCCTTGGTGCCTTCCTCGACATTGCTCGCGCCCGGGAACGCGGCGGCCTTCAGCGCATCGATATCGGTCGCACCGGATTCCAGCGCCACCGCAGCCACGCTGTCGCTGAACTTGACGAAGTCGGGGTTCTTGGTGACGAAGTCGGTCTCGCAGTTGACCTCGACCAGCACCGCCTTGCCGGCGGCCTGGGCGGCCGCGATGCGGCCTTCGGCGGCGACGCGATCGGCCTTCTTGTCGGCCTTGGCCAGGCCGTTCTTGCGCAGCCACTCGATGGCGACTTCGATGTCGCCATTGTTCTCGACCAGGGCCTTCTTGCATTCCATCATGCCGGCGCCGGACCGCTCGCGCAGTTCCTTCACCAGCTGGGCGGAGATGTTGCTCATGTCAGTTCCTCGAATGCTTGGGAGCGGCGTGGCCGGGTCGGGCCACGCCGCGGGTGAAGCGTCAGGCTTACTCGGCGGCGTCGGACGACTCGCGACCGCCACGGCCGCGGCCGCCGTCACGGCGCGGCGCGCCGGCGCCCTTCTTGGCCGGGGCGCGGCGCGGCGCGGCGGCCTTGCGATCCTCGTCCCTGGCGACCGGGTTGCCTTCCTCGTCAAGCTCGACGAACTCGTCGGCGTCGCCCTGGGCGGCGTTCGGCGCGGCGGCCCTGCCCTCCAGGATCGCGTCGGCGGCGGCGCGGGCATACAGCTGGATCGCGCGGATGGCGTCGTCGTTGCCCGGGATGGCGTAGTCCACCAGCTCCGGGTTGTAGTTGGTGTCGACCACGGCGATCACCGGGATGCCGAGCTTCTTAGCTTCCTGCACGGCGATGTCTTCGTGGCCGATGTCGATCACGAACAGCGCGTCGGGCAGGCGGTTCATGTTCTTGATGCCGCCCAGCGAGTTCTCCAGCTTGTCGCGCTCGCGGCGCAGCGCCAGCACTTCATGTTTGACCAGCTTCTCGAACGAACCGTTGGTCTCGGCCGCTTCCAGTTCCTTCAGGCGCGCGACCGACTGCTTCACGGTGCGGAAGTTGGTCAGCATGCCGCCGAGCCAGCGGGCGGTGACGAACGGCATGCCGGCGCGTGCGGCTTCCTCGGCCAGCGGCTCGCGGGCCGAACGCTTGGTGCCGACGAACAGGATGGTGCCGCGCTTTTGCGCCAGCCCCGACAGGAAGTTCATCGCGTCGGTGAACAGCGGCAGGGTCTTCTCGAGATTGATGATGTGGATCTTGCCGCGCGCGCCGAAGATGTACGGCGCCATCTTGGGGTTCCAGTAACGGGTCTGGTGACCGAAATGGACGCCCGCTTCGAGCATTTGGCGCATGGTGACTTGGGCCATGGGTGTAACTCCGGATTGTCGGTTCCAGAAGGAACCTGGGGGTTGGGACCTCCACGCATCCCTTACCTTCGACCGCGGCGTTTCCTGGTGAGTGGCGGAAACGGACGCGGCACCCCGAAGGCGGTGCCGATACGTGTGTGGCGTTGGTTGGGCTTGCTCCGCGGCGCGGTTACAATGCCCGTTCGCTGTGCAGTCGACATGACCCGGAAAGGGCGCGTGCGGCCTGCAAAACTCGCAAATAGTAGCCGGTGCGCCGGTTAGGCGGCAAGTTGCCGGCGGGCGTTGGTCCGCCGGCCCGCCGCCGCCATCTGGGTGGAACCATGGCCATTACCCTCAAGACCCCCGAAGACCTGGCCGCGATGCGCGTGGCCGGCCAGCTCGCCGCCGAAGTGCTGGCGGTGCTGAAAGAGCACGTCAAGCCCGGCGTCACCACCGAGGAGCTGGACCGCCTCGCCTACGAGCACATCGTGCACAAGCAGAAGGCGATTCCGGCCAACGTGGGCTACCACGGCTTCCCCAAGACGCTGTGCACCTCGGTCAACCACGTGATCTGCCACGGTATCCCGACCGAGGGCAAGGTGCTCAAGGACGGCGACATCATCAATCTGGACGTCACCGTCATCAAGGACGGCTGGCACGGCGATACCAGCCGCATGTACTGCGTGGGCACGCCGTCGGTGCTGGCCAAGCGCCTGGTGGACACCACCTTTGATGCCATGATGCGCGGCATCCAGGCGGTGCGCCCGGGCGCCACGCTCGGCGATGTCGGCGCGGCGATCCAGAAGCACGCCGAGGCGGCCGGCTTTTCCGTAGTGCGCGAGTACTGCGGCCACGGCATCGGCAAGGTCTACCACGACGAGCCGCAGGTCCTGCACTACGGCAAGCCCGGCACCGGCATCGAGCTGAAAAAGGGCATGACCTTCACCGTCGAGCCGATGATCAACGCCGGCAAGCCGCACACCAAGCAGTTGCCCGACGGCTGGACAGTGGTTACCAAGGACCATTCGCTCTCCGCCCAGTGGGAGCACACCATCGCGGTGACCGACGACGGTTTCGAGATCCTCACGCCCTGGCCGGATGCCTGAAGGGCGAGAAGTGAGTGGAGAGGAGTGAGGAGTGAAAGAGGGCGCCCGGTCAACGTGGCGCCCTCTGCATTTGGGCGATCGGCGGTGACGTGGCATGAGCTGATATGGAGCCGCGCCCCGGGCCCCGGCGCTGGCCATGCCGGGGTCTACACTGTCCTGCCTTCTCTCACTCCTCACTTCTCACTCCTCCCATGCCCTCCATCGCCGTCCCGCTGCCGCCGCTGCCGCGCCTGCCCGTCGCGGTGCCCCGTTCGGGCGTCTCGACCGAGGCGCGCAAGGCGTTGCGCCAGTTGCTGGGCGACATGGATCGCGCGCTGGCCACCGCCTTCCGCGACAGTGCCGATGCCACGGCCCTGGCGGCGCGCCGCAGCGAGTCGGTGGCGCGCATCGTGGTGCACGTGTGGAACGCCTGCCTGGGCGAGGTGCTCGACACCGCGCTGTTCGCGGTCGGCGGTTTCGGCCGCGGCCTGCTGTTTCCGCACTCGGACGTCGACCTGCTGGTTCTCACCACCGGCGACGAGCCGACCCTGCGCCGCGCGCTGGAGCAGTGCTTCGCCACGTTCTGGGACATCGGGCTGAAGGTGGGCCACGCGGTGCGCGAGCCCGCCCAGTGCCGCGCGCTGGCGGCCGCGGAGGCCAGCGTGTTCACCAGCCTGCTCGATGCGCGCCGGCTGGCCGGCGACCCGGCACTGGATCCCGCGTTGCGCGCCATCGTCGACGATCCGGTGCTGTGGCCGCCGCGCGCCTACCTCGCCGCACGGCTGGCCGAGCGCGACGCTCGCCACGCCCGTTTCGACGACACCGCCTACAACCTCGAGCCCAACCTCAAGGACGGCCCCGGCGGCCTGCGCACGCTCGACTCGCTGCGCTGGCTGGGCCTGCGCCTGGCGCACGCCGACGGCTTCGATGCGATGGTCGCCGAGGGCCTGCTCGATCCGGTCGAGCGCGCCACGCTGGCCGCGGCCGAGGCCACGCTGCGCCGCTACCGCTTCGCCCTGCATCTGGAGGCCGGGCGGCCGGAGGAACGGCTGCTGTTCGACTTCCAGCGCGCTCTGGCCGCGCGCATGGGCTTCGTCGACCAGCACGAGAAGAACCTCGGCGTCGAGCAGTTCATGCAGGGCTACTACCGCGCGGCCAGCCAGGTGGAGCGGCTCGGGGTGCAGATCGTCGAGCGCTTCGAGGAGATGCTCGAGCCGGACGGCGCGATGACGCCGATCGGCGACGGCTTCGTGCAGCACGGCCGGCGCATCGCCGCGGCCGACCCGGAACTGTTCATGACCCGGCCGGCGGCGCTGGTGGAGATCTTCCTGGCGCGACTGGATCACCCCGAGCTGATCGGCTTCAGCGCCGAGACCATGCGGCGCATCCATCAGGCCACCGCCCACCACGGCACCGCGCTGGCCGACGATCCGACCGCGCTGGCGGCATTCCTCAAGCTGCTCCAGCGCGGCGCGCCGGCGGTGGATGCGCTGTGGCGGATGAACCGGCACGGGCTGCTGGCGGCGATCCTGCCGGCGTTCGGCAAGGTGTTCGGGCGCATGCAGTACGACCTGTTCCACGTCTACACCGTGGACGAGCACACGCTGCGCGTGCTGCGCAACCTGGCGCGCTTCGCCGACCCAGCGGCGTTCAAGGAATTCCCGCTCGGCTGCCAGATCTGGGCCTCGCTGGACAAGCCCGAACTGCTGCTGCTGGCCGGCCTGTTCCACGACATCGCCAAGGGCCGCGGCGGCGACCATTCGGTGCTCGGCGAGGAGGACGCCCGCGCGTTCTGCACGCGGCTCGGCCTGTCGCCCGAAAGCGTGGACACGGTCGCCTGGCTGGTGCGCCAGCATCTGCTGATGAGCACCACCGCGCAGCGCCAGGACATCACCGACCCGGACGTGGTGCACCGCTTTGCCCAGACGGTGGACGACCGCCTGCGGCTGGACCGGCTCTACCTGCTCACCATCGCCGACATCATCGGCACCAGCCCGCGGCTGTGGAACGCCTGGAAGGATCGTCTGCTGGCCGACCTCTACACCGCGACCCGCTACGCGCTGCGCAGCGACGCCGCGCTGCCGCGCGACGCCGGCGCCAGCATCGCCGAATGCCGCACCTACGCGATGGCGCTGCTCGAAGCCGAAGGCTTCGCGCCGGCGCAGGTCGAGGCGGCGTGGAGCGACTTCCCCGAGCGCAGCTTCCTGCGCCACCGCCCGGAGCAGGTGGCCTGGCAGACCGCGGCGATCCTGCGTGCGAACGGCGCGCTGCCGCTGGTGGAGGTGCATCCGTTCTCGATCCGCGGCAGCACCGAGCTGTTCGTCTGCGCGCCCGATCGCGATGGTCTGTTCGCCAGCGTCACCGCCATGCTCGACCGCATGCATTTCTCGGTGATGGAAGCGCGCGTGCTCGGCTCGCCCAGCGGACTGGCGATGGACACCTTCCTGCTGCTGGAGGCGGACACCCAGATGCCCGCCAACGCCACCCGCTCGGACGAGCTGCGCCAGCGCCTGCTGCGCGCGCTGGCCGAGGCCAAGCCGGTGCAGCCGACCCGCCGCGGGCTGTCGCGGCACCTGAAGCATTTCCAGATGCCGCCGCGCATCGCCTTCAGCGCCATCGACGGCCGCACCCAGATGGCGCTGGTCTGCAGCGACCGCCCGGGCCTGCTCGCCGCCGTGGCGCAGGTGCTGCTGGAGGTCGGCGTGCGCGTGCAGGACGCGCGCATCGCCACCTTCGGCGAACGCGTGGAGGATTTCTTCCAGCTCACCGACCGCCACGATGCACCGCTGTCGGCCGGGCTGCAGGGGCGGCTGCAGGGCGTATTGCTGCAGCGCCTGACGCCACCCAAGGTTTGAGGGTCTCCTCTCGGCAGGAGCGAAGTCCCGCCGCACCGTTCACCTGAGAGGCGGGTCCGCAGCCGTGGGGCGTCCCCGCAGCCCTTCGACTCCGCTTCGCTACGCTCAGGGCGAACGGTGACCGGTTCGCGCATCTTGAAAGTCGCTCTTCTCGGGAGAGCGTGGCGGCTGTCGCCGGAAACCGAAAAGCCTCCCCCTCACTCCGACCATCTTCCCCAAACGATGGAACTGTTCGGGGGAGAGGGAGCAAGGCGCGGGTATCAAGATGGCGTGGCGCTCGCATCTTGAGCCCTCTCCTCCGAGCCTGCTCGCACGAGGGCTTCGGTCGCGCGAGGTTTGTGCTCCCTCCACGCTGGAGATAGGGCTTCGAATCGAGCGAGTGCTCCCTCTCCCCGCTGGGGAGACGGCTGGGGCGGGGGGCTACAGAGCGTGATATATGGGAACGCCTCGGGCCTGTGCTGCCTGCCGGCCGCCATCGCGGAGGCCCCCATGCGAGACGGTGGGTGAAGGGCGACCACAGGTGGGCTCCTTACAGTCCGGGGCCGGTCGCCATGCCACACGCCATGCGGTACACGATCCGAGGCATGTCGCCGGCGGCCTGCGCAGAACGCAGTGCACGAGTGGTCCGGGCGGTGCATTGAGCGCGGCCGTTACACCATCCTCATCCGGCCATGACGGCGCCTTCAGGCTCGCGATTGCAAGATGAAATCCCTGCCGTACGCGGCGACGCCGAGACCGCCACCGAGTGGTTACCTCCGATGAGTCAGCCCGATCGGACTCTTAACACCATCAACGCCGCCGATCCGTTCGCCATACGGTACTGGTCCAAGCAGTTGCGCATTTCGGAGGGCGACCTGCGGCAAGCCATTGCCGCGGTCGGCACCAGCACGCAGGCGGTGCGCCAGTACACCCAGCGGCCACAGGCCAATCGCGCGGACGAGCCGCGTGGGGGTCACCGCAAACGGGGGGCCTGAGCGTCGGAGGGTCTTGCGCGCGGTTCCATCCAAACGTCCGATCGCCCGGCGGCCGCTCGCGCCGGGCACGGTATGGCCTAGCAGGTGTGCCGGCAACGGCGCGTTCCATCTCGGGAGTAGATATGCCGGCTCACGCAGCCGCGACGGCGCTTCGTATCTTCAGTCTGCCCGCCGGGCTTGATGACGACCCCGAGGCCTGGGCACCCTGGCTGGCGCAGGCGAGCGAGCTGGGTTTCAGCCACGTGCTGGCCGCCGGTGTCCTGCCGACAGACGCTGCGGGCGAGCCGCCCGCCAGCGGGCCGACGCTGTCGGCGCGGATCGAGCAGTGCGCGGCACACGGCCTGGCGCTGCTGCTGGATGTCGATGTGGCGCAGCCGCTTTCTCCCGGTCTGGCGGTGCGCGCGCAGCATCCGGGCTGGTTCAACGCGTTGGCGCATCCGGCGAGCCTGCCTGATCCGCGCAAGCCCGCGCCCGAGGCCGGCGTGCGCTGGCGTCTGCATGACGAGGCGGTGGCACCCGAGGCACTGGCCTGGTGGTGCGAGCGCCTGTGGCATGGATTGGAGGCAGGCGTCGCCGGCTACCGTTTCCTGTCGCTGGAGGCCGCCCCGCCGGCGTGGTGGGAGCATCTGCTCGACGGCCTGCATGCGCATGCCCGCGCCGCCCTGCTGCTGGGCTGGACGCAGGGCTTGCCGCCGTCGGCGCTGTCCGCGCTGGCCACAGCGGGTTTCGACTACAGCTTCTGCTCGGCCGAATGGTGGGACTTCCGCGCCGGCTGGCTGGCGCGGGAACTGCGCCGGCTGACGAACGTGGCCCCGCCGCTGGCGTGTGCCGCCACGCCCTTCGACGCTCCCGGTTCGCCAGGCGCCGCCGGTACCACCGAACTCAGCCGCCGACGGGCCGCCTGGTTCGCCGCCGCCTGTGCCTGCGGCTGGCTGATGCCGGCCGGCTTCGTCGGCGACCCTGCCGCCGGCGCCAGTGCGCTGGCCGACGACGTCCGGCGCATCAATGGCTGGCTGGCCGACCCGGGCGTGCAGACGCGGCAGATGCCGGCGCTGCACGTGGACGACGCGTGGGTCGGTGTGCTGTGCCAGTCCGGCGACCAGGCGCGGCTGGCCCTGTTCAACGCGCGGCTGGACGGCGACAGCGTGGTGCACCTCGGCGACATCGCCGGCGGCGCCGCGCGCGGCTTTGCCCACTGGCGCGATGCCGGCGGCGGGGCCACCGCGACGACCTTCGATGCGCCGGTGCTGATGCTGGCGGCCGGCGGCATCCGCCTGCTGCTGGGCGAACGCACGCGCCCGGTGACGACGCGCGTGGCGCCTGCCGCCAGGAAGCAGGCGCTGCTCGCGGCGACCGCCGCGCCACGCATCGCCATCGAGGCGATCACCCCACGCGTCGATAGTGGCCGCTTCCCCATCAAGCGCGTGGTCGGCGACAGCGTGCGGGTGGAGGCCGACGTCTTCATGGATGGCCACGACCGGCTGGCGGTGCGCCTGCGCTGGCGGGCGGTCGACGAGAAACAGTGGCAGGAACAGCCCATGCAGCCGCTGGGCAACGACCGCTACGCCGCCACCTTCGTGCCGCTGCGGGTGGGCCGTTACGAGTACACCGTGCAGGCCTGGCGCGATGCCTACGCCAGCTACCGCCACGAGATCGTGGCCAAGCACGACGCCGGGGTGCCGCTCGCCCTGGAGATGCGCGAGGGACAGCAGCTGGTCGAGGCCTTCGCCGCCAGCGCCGCGCCCGCCCGGCGCAAGCCGCTGCGCGCCCTGGCCGGCGCCCTGGCCAAGGCCGCCGACGACGCGGCGCGCTACCGGTTGCTGATCGCCGAGGACACGCAACAGGCCATGGCCCAGGCCGACCCGAGGCCATTCGCGGTGGAGCATCCGCCGCTCGCGCTGGAGGTCGATCGGCACGCGGCGCAGTTCGCCAACTGGTACGAGCTGTTTCCCCGCTCGCAGACGAGCGACGCCTCTCGCCACGGCACCTTCCGCGATGTCATCGCGCGGCTGCCGGCGATCCAGGCGATGGGCTTCGACGTGCTGTATTTCCCGCCGATCCATCCGATCGGCCGTGCCTTCCGCAAGGGGCGCAACAACACGCTCACCCCCGACGAGCACGATCCGGGCAGCCCGTATGCGATCGGCTCGGCCGAAGGGGGCCACACGGCGATCCACCCGCAGCTGGGCACCCTCGAGGACTTCCGTGCCCTGCGCGATGCGGCGCAGGCGCACGGGCTGGAGCTCGCGCTCGACTTCGCCATCCAGTGCTCGCCCGACCACCCGTGGCTCGGCGAACATCCCGAGTGGTTCGACTGGCGCCCCGACGGCAGCCTGCGCTACGCGGAAAACCCGCCAAAGAAATACCAGGACATCGTCAACGTGGATTTCTACGCCGAGGGCGCAGTGCCCTCGCTGTGGCAGGCCTTGTGTGACGTGGTGCTGTACTGGGCCGGCGAGGGCGTGCGCAGCTTTCGGGTGGACAACCCGCACACCAAGCCGTACCCGTTCTGGGAGTGGTTGATCGCGCGCGTGCGCAGCCAGTACCCGGACACGCTGTTCCTGGCCGAGGCCTTCACCCGGCCCAAGCCGATGTACCGCCTGGCCAAGCTGGGTTTCAACCAGTCCTATACGTACTTCACCTGGCGCCATGGCAAGCAGGAGTTCACCGACTACCTCACCGAGCTCACGCAGGGGCCGCCGCGGGAGTTCTTCCGCCCGAACTTCTTCGTCAACACGCCGGACATCAACCCGTACTTCCTGCAGCAGTCCGGGCGCAGCGGTTTTCTGATCCGCGCCGCGCTGGCGGCCACGCTGTCGGGCCTGTGGGGCATGTACTCCGGCTTCGAGCTATGCGAGGCGGTGCCGATTCCGGGCAAGGAGGAGTACCTGGACTCGGAGAAATTCGAGATCAAGCCGCGCGACTGGACCGCGCCGGGCAACATCATCGCCGAGCTCACCCAGCTCAACGCGATCCGCCGCGAGCAGCCGGCGCTGCAGAGCCACCTGAACGTGCGCTTCCTGCGCGCGGACAACCCGCAGGTGCTGTTCTTCGAGAAATACCTCGCCACCGGCGACGGCGTCGGCGAGCGCGACCGCGTGCTGGTGGCGATCAACCTGGATCCGCACCACGCGCAGGCGAGCGAGCTGCACCTGCCGCTCGCCGACTGGGGCGTGGCCGAGGACGCGCCGCTCACCGTGGAGGACCTGCTGCGCGACGCCACGCTGACCTGGCGCGGCGGTCGCCAGCAGGCATGGCTGGGGCAGGACCTGCCGTACGCGATCTGGCGGGTGGAGGGCCGGGCATGAGTTCCCGCGTCTCCGCGCTGCACCCATGCAGGAGCACACCCTGTGCGCGACCGCGCGGCAACGGCGTACCACCGCGGTCGCGCACAGGGTGCGCTCCTACCGGAGGGCATGCGTTCGCGCACCAGAGGAGTCCCGCATGAGCGCGCAGGCCAGGACCACCCGGCGCAATTTCTCCAACGACCCGCTCTGGTACAAGGACGCGGTGATCTACCAGGTGCACGTCAAGTCGTTCTTCGATGCGAACGACGACGGCGTCGGCGACTTCCAGGGCCTGATCGACAAGCTCGACTACATCGTCGAGCTGGGTGTCAACACGCTGTGGCTGCTGCCGTTCTATCCCAGCCCACGGCGCGACGACGGCTACGACATCTCCGAATACAAGGACGTGCATCCGGATTACGGCCGACTTTCCGACGCCCGGCAGTTCATCGCCGCGGCGCACTCGCGCGGCCTGCGCGTGATCACCGAGCTGGTGATCAACCACACCTCCGATCAGCACCCGTGGTTCCAGCGCGCGCGGCGGGCCAGGCGCGGCTCGGTGGCGCGCAACTTCTACGTATGGTCCGACACCGACCAGGCCTACGCTGGCACGCGGATCATCTTCCTGGATACCGAGAAGTCCAACTGGACCTGGGATCCGGTCGCCGGCCAATACTTCTGGCACCGCTTCTTCTCGCACCAGCCGGATCTCAACTTCGACAACCCGGCGGTGGTCAAGGCGGTGCTCGGCGTGATGCGCTTCTGGCTGGACATCGGCGTCGACGGCCTGCGGCTGGATGCGGTGTCCTACCTGATCGAGCGCGAGGGCACCAACAACGAGAACCTGCCCGAGACGCATGCGATCCTCAAGTTGATCCGCAAGGAGATCGACGAGCACTACCCCGACCGCATGCTGCTGGCCGAAGCCAACCAGTGGCCGGAGGACACCCAGGACTACTTCGGCAACGGCGACGAATGCCAGATGGCGTTCCATTTCCCGCTGATGCCGCGCATGTACATGGCGATCGCGCGCGAGGATCGCTTCCCGATCACCGACATCATGCGCCAGACGCCGGCGATCCCAGACAACTGCCAGTGGGCGATCTTCCTGCGCAACCACGACGAGCTGACCCTGGAGATGGTCACCGACGTCGAGCGTGACTACCTGTGGGACACCTACGCGGCCGACCGGCGGGCGCGCATCAACCTCGGCATCCGCCGGCGCCTGGCGCCGTTGATGGAGCGCGACCGCCGCCGCATCGAGCTGATGAATTCGCTGCTGATCACCATGCCCGGTACGCCTGTGCTGTATTACGGCGACGAGCTGGGCATGGGCGACAACATCCACCTGGGCGATCGCGACGGCGTGCGCACGCCGATGCAATGGTCGATGGACCGCAACGGCGGCTTCTCCAGGGCCGACCCGGCCAAGCTGGTCTTGCCGCCGATCATGGACCCGCTGTACGGCTACCAGGCGATCAACGTCGAGGCGCAGGCACGCGACCCGCACTCGCTGCTCAACTGGACCCGCCGCGTGCTTGCCGTGCGCAAGCGCTACAAGGCGTTCGGGCGCGGCAGCATCAAGTTCCTGTACCCCGGGAACCGCAAGATCCTGGCCTACCTGCGCGAGTACCAGGACGAGCAGGTGCTGTGCGTGGCGAACATGTCGCGCACACTGCAGGCGGTGGAGCTGGATCTGGGTGCGTTCGACGGCCGCGTGCCGGTGGAGATCATCGGCGGCACCTCGTTTCCCCCGATCGGGCGCCTGCCGTACCTGCTCACGCTGCCGCCGTACGGCTTCTACGCCTTCCAGCTGTGTGCCAATGCGCAGATGCCTGCCTGGCACCAGGTGCCGGCCGAGCCGATGCCCGACTACGAGACGCTGGTGCTGCGCGGGCCGCTGGTGGACGGTCCGGTGATGGCGCACCACCGCGGCGCCCTGGAGCGCGACGTGCTGCCCACCTACCTGGGCAAACGGCGCTGGTTCGGCGCCAAGGACCGCGGCATCGCCGCGATCAGCGTGATGTACGCGCAGCCGTGGCCCGACCGCGGCGAGGACCTGGTGGTGACCGAGATCATCGCCACGCTCAAGGACGGCAGCATCGAGCGCTATTGCCTGCCGCTGGGGATCATCTGGGAAGACGAGAACCCGCCGCCACGCGCGCAGCAGCTGGCACTGGCGCGGGTTCGTCGCGGCCGCCGGGTGGGTTTCCTCACCGACGGCTTCGTGCTGGATGCCTTCATCTCCGGCCTGCTGCGTGGCCTGCGCCAGCGCGTGGAGCTGCCGCTCAAGCGCGGTGGGATGATCCGCTTCACCGCTACGCCGGCGCTGGATGCGACCGACTTTCCAGCCGACCTGGCCAACCGCTGGCTGTCGGCGGAGCAGTCCAACAGTTCGGTGATCGTGCACGAGGCGGGGATGCTCAAGCTGTTCCGGCATGTGGCCCACGGGCTCAATCCGGAGCTGGAGATGGGTCGTCATCTCACCCGGGTGGGCTACACGCACAGCCCGCCGCTGCTGGGCGAGGTGTTGCACGTGGGCGCCGACGGCGTGCCCTCCGCACTGGCGGTGTTGCAGGGCTTCGTGCGCAACCAGGGCGATGCCTGGCGCTGGACGCTCGACTACCTGCAGCGCAGCTACGACGAATTCAGCCACGCCGTGGACGACGCGGCGCGCGCCGAGATCCTGGCCGACTACGACAGCTTCGCCGCCGCGGTGGGCACGCGCCTGGGCGAACTGCATGCGGTGCTGGCGCAGCCGTGCGACGACGAGGCGTTCCAGCCGCAGACCGCAGACGCGGCCGATGCAGCCGCCTGGGCGGCCGAGGTGCGCGCCCAGCTCGACCACGCGATGGAGGCCATCGAGCACCTCGATACCGCCGACGAAGTCCTGCGCAGCCAGCGCCAGCGCCTGTTCGAGCGGCGCGAGGCGCTGTGCCGGCGGATCGACGCGCTGGCCGCACACGGCGCCGGCGTATTGCGCACCCGCGTGCACGGGGACTTCCACCTGGGCCAGGTGCTGGTGGTGCAGGGTGATGCCTGGCTGATCGACTTCGAAGGCGAGCCCGCACGCCCGCTGGCCGAGCGCCGGCTGAAGACCACGCCGTTGCGCGACGTCGCCGGCTTCCTGCGTTCGCTGGACTACGTGGCGGCGGTCGCCGCGCGCGCCGAGGATGGCATCGCACCGCTGGGAGACCCGCTGTTCGCGCCCTACCTGGAGCGCTTCCGCCTGCGTGCACCGGAAGTGTTCCTGGCCGCCTATGTGGCGGTGCTCGAACGCGCGCCGGTGCGCTGGGTTGGCCCCACGGCACTGGCGCCGTTGCTGGAGCTGTTCCTGCTGGACAAGGCCGCCTACGAGATCGTCTACGAGGCGGCCAGCCGGCCCGGCTGGCTCGGCATTCCGGTGCAGGGCCTGCTGCGTTTGACCACCGAGGCGGCGGTCGGCGCGCCGGAGGCCGGCGCATGAGCCAGGCGCCGATCCGCGACGGCCGCGACGCTGGCGCGCTCGATCCGGGCACACGCGATGCGCTGCTGCAGGCGCGCCATGGCGATCCGTTCGCTGTCCTGGGCCCGCATCGCATCGATGACCAGCGCGTGGTGCGCACGCTGCAGCCGGGCGCATGCACGGTCGAGGCGGTGGACGCGCAAGGCAATTTGCTCGCCACCCTCGACCAGCCGAGCGAGGGCCTGTTCATCGGCGTGGTGCCGAGCGAGGGCGCCTATCGCCTGCGCGTGCACTGGCCGGCCGCGCTGCAGGAGATCGAGGACACCTACGCCTTCGGCACCCTGCTCGATCCGCACGATCTGGACCTGCTCGCGCAGGGGCAGCATCCGGCGGTACACCGCCAGCTGGGCGCGCATGCGATGGCGGTCGATGGCGTGCCGGGCGTGCGCTTCGCGGTATGGGCGCCGAATGCGCGGCGGGTCAGCGTGGTGGGCGACTTCAACCAGTGGGACGGTCGCCGGCACCCGATGCGGCTGCGTCAACCGTACGGCGTGTGGGAGCTGTTCGTGCCTGGCCTGCAACCGGGTGCGCGCTACAAGTACGAGCTGTTGGGCGCCGACGGCAGCGTGCGGCAGAAGGCCGATCCGGTCGCGCTGGCAACCGAGGCGCCGCCCGCGACCGCCTCCGTGGTCGCCGCGGCCGAGCCGTTCCGCTGGACCGATCAGGCCTGGCTGGCCGAACGCGCCGGCCGCCAGCGCCTGGAGGCGCCGCTGTCGATCTACGAGCTGCACGCCGGCTCCTGGTGGCACGACGCGCACGGTCGGTCGCCCGGCTGGGAGGCGCTGGCCGAGCGGCTGATCCCCTACCTGGTCGGCATGGGCTTCACCCATCTGGAACTGTTGCCGATCGCCGAGCATCCGTTCGGCGGCTCCTGGGGCTATCAGACGCTGGGCCAGTACGCGCCGACCGCGCGCTTCGGGCCGCCGGAGGCGTTCGCGCGCTTCGTCGACCGCTGCCACACGGCGGGGCTGGGCGTGATCGTCGACTGGGTGCCGGCGCATTTCCCCACCGATGCCCATGGCCTGACGCGCTTCGACGGCACCGCGCTCTACGAGCACGCCGACCCGCGCGAAGGCTTCCACCAGGACTGGAACACGCTGATCTACAACCTGGGCCGCCACGAGGTTTCCGGCTTTTTGATCGGCAGCGCGCTGGCCTGGCTGGACCGTTTCCACATCGACGGGCTGCGCGTGGACGCGGTTGCCTCGATGCTCTATCGCGACTACAGCCGCAAGCAGGGCGAGTGGGTACCGAACATTCACGGCGGCCGCGAGAACCTCGAATCCATAGCCTTCCTCAAGCGCTTCAACACCGTGGTGCATCAGCATCACCCGGGCGTGCTTACGATTGCCGAGGAATCGACCGCCTGGCCGGGCGTCACCCGTGCACCCACCGAAGGCGGCTTGGGCTTCGACTACAAGTGGAACATGGGCTGGATGCACGACACGCTGGAATACATGGCACGCGACCCGATCCACCGGCGCTGGCACCACCACCAGATGACCTTCGCCATGGTGTATGCCTACTCTGAGCACTACGTGCTGCCGCTGTCGCACGACGAGGTGGTGCACGGCAAGCGCTCGCTGCTGGGCCGCATGCCCGGCGACGACTGGCAGCGCTTCGCCAACCTCCGCGCCTACTACGGCTTCATGTGGGCGCATCCGGGCAAGAAGCTCGTCTTCGCCGGCGCCGAGCTGGCGCAACCGACCGAGTGGAACCACGATGCGCAGCTGCCGTGGGACCTGCTGGACGACCCGCGCCATCGCGGCGTGCAGCTGCTGCTGCGCGATCTCAACCGTCTGCTTGCAAGGGAACCTGCTTTGCACGCCTGGGATGGCGATCCGCGCGGCTTCCGCTGGGCAATCGGCGATGACGCGTCCAACAGCGTGTTTGCCTGGCTGCGCTTCGCCGAGGGCGCGCGCACGGCGCTGGTGGTCAGCAACCTCACGCCCGCCACGCTGCACGACTACCGCATCGGCGTGCCGCACGAGGGCCGCTGGCAGCTGGCGATCAACAGCAACGCCGCCGGTTACGGTGGCTCCGGCGTGGGGCAGGACGAGGCACCGGCCGAGCCGGTGCCGATCCACGGCCAGCCCCGCTCGGTGACCCTCACGCTGCCGCCGCTGGCCACCGTCATCTACCTGGCCGAGCAGCCATGAACGCCATCCGGCACCCGTGTCAGGCTGCCATTGTCCCGTGGTCGCGCACGGGTGAGCTCCTGCAAGGATTTGATGCCAATGAACGTCTCCCCATACCCGTGTGGGAGTGCACCTTGTGCGCGGCCGCGGTGCCAGGCCGTGGCCATGAGGTCACGCACGGGTGCGCCGCGGCGATCGCTGCGGCAGGAGGCTGACTGATGCCGACGCTTCCCGAACGCATGCAAAGCGGCTCGCCCTATCCGCTGGGCGCCAACTGCGATGGGATCGGCACCAACTTCGCGGTGTTCTCCGCGCATGCGCAGCGGATCGAACTGTGCCTGTTCGATCCTTCCGGCCGCCGCGAGATCGCCCGCTACGACCTGCCCGAATGCACCGACGACATCTGGCACGGCTATCTGCCGCGCCTGCGCGGCGGGCAGCTCTACGGTTACCGCGCGCATGGGCCGTACGAGCCGGAGCGGGGACACCGTTTCAATCCGAACAAGCTGCTGCTCGATCCGTATGCGCGCCTGCTCGCCGGGCAGCTCCGCTGGTCCGATGTGCTGCATGGCTACCGGGTGTCCTCGCCACGTGCCGACCTGTCGTTCGACCGTCGCGACAGCGCCGCCGCGATGCCCAAGGCAGTGGTGGTGGACGAGCCCCTGTACTGGGGCGGCCGTGACCATCGCCCGCACACGCCGTGGTCTAAGACGGTGATCTACGAGACCCACGTCAAGGGCCTGACCCGTGCCCTCAAGTGCGTGCGCCCGCACGAGCGGGGCACCTTCCTGGCGCTTGCCGAGCCGTACGTGATCGATCACCTGGTGCGGCTGGGGATCACCGCGGTCGAGCTGTTGCCGGTACACGCCTTCCTGCAGGACCGCCGCCTCACCGAAATGAAGCTGCGCAACTACTGGGGCTACAACACCATCGCCTTCTTCGCCCCGGAGCCGCAGTACCTGGCCGAAGGCGCGCTCAACGAGATCCGCGCCGCCGTGCAGGCGCTGCATGCGGCCGGCATCGAGGTGATCCTGGACGTGGTGTACAACCACACCGGCGAGGGCAGCGAGCTGGGCCCCACGCTGTCCTTCCGCGGCCTGGACAACGCCAGCTACTACCGGCTGCTGCCGGACAATCCGCGCCACTGCATCAACGACACCGGCACCGGCAACACGTTGAACACCGCGCATCCGCGCGTGCTGCAGATGGTGATGGATTCGCTGCGCTACTGGGTCAACACCTTCCACGTCGACGGCTTCCGCTTCGACCTGGGCGTGAGCCTGGGGCGCGAGGCGCACGGTTTCGATCCGTGCAGCGGCTTGTTCGATGCCATGCGGCAGGACCCGCTGATCAATGGGGTGAAGCTGATCTCCGAGCCGTGGGACATCGGTCCGGGCGGCTACCAGCTGGGCAACCACCCGCCCGGCTTCGGCGAGTGGAACGGCAGGTTCCGCGACGACGTGCGGCGCTTCTGGAAGGGCGATCCCGGGCTGCGCGGCGCGCTGGCCGGGCGCCTGCAGGGCTCGGCCGAGCTGTTCGACCACCAGCATCGGCGGCCCTGGGCCTCGGTCAACTTCATCACCGCGCACGACGGCTTCACGCTGGAAGACCTGGTCAGCTATGAGCGCAAGCACAACGAGGCCAACGGCGAAGGCAACCAGGACGGCGCCAACGACAACCAGAGCTGCAACCATGGCGTGGAAGGCCCGACCGACGATCCAGCCATCCACGAGGCCCGCGGCCGCGCCAAACGCGCCATGCTTGCCACGCTGCTGTTCTCGCACGGCACCCCCATGCTGCTGGGCGGCGACGAATTCGGTCGCACCCAGCAGGGCAACAACAATGCCTATTGCCAGGACGACGAGATTTCCTGGTACGACTGGCGGCTGGCGCAATCCGATCGCGGCCATGCGCTGATCGATTTCGTGGCGCGGCTGATCCGCCTGCGCGAACAGCATCCGACCCTGCGCGCCGACACGTTCATGCATGGCGGCGCGGAGCTGCTGCCGGGCCTGTCGCCGGTCTCCTGGTTCGACGAGCGTGGCGTCGCCATGCGGCACAGCGACTGGGATTTCGCCGGGGGCCGCCTGCTCGCGCTGCGACGTGCCTTGCCCAAGGCGCGCCGGCACATCGACGTCACCCTGCTGCTGATCAACGGCACCGATGCCCGGCACCGTTTCGTGCTGCCGGGGCCGCCGCTGCCCTGGCGGCTGCGCCTGGACAGCGCCGCGCCGGACGCGCCGGACCGTCTGCTCGACCAGCCCGCGCTGGAGGTGGAAGGGCAGAGCGTGGTGCTGCTGTCGGCCACGCCGCGGCAGGAGGCGACCGCATGAGCTTCCGCCACGCGATGCCGTACGGGGCCGAACTGCATGGCGATGGTCGGGTGCGCTTCCGCCTGTGGGCGCCGGATGCGGAGCGGGTGCTGCTGGAGATCGACGGTGGCGGCACGCATCCCATGCGTGCGCTCGACGATGGCTGGCACGAGTGCATCTGCGAGGCCGCCGCGGGCACCGGCTATCGCTATCGCATCAGCGAGGCGCTGCGGGTCCCCGACCCGGCCTCGCGCCGCCAGCAAGGCGGCGACGTGCATGGACCCAGCGTGGTGGTCGACCCCGCCGCCTACCGCTGGCAGCACCCGCGATGGTCCGGGCGGCCCTGGCGCGAGGCGGTGATCTACGAGCTGCACGTCGGCCTGATGGGCGGCTTCCGCGGAGTGCAGGCAGCTCTGCCGCGCTTGCGCGAGCTGGGCATCACGGCGCTCGAGCTGATGCCGATCGCGCAGTTCCCGGGCGAGCGCAACTGGGGCTACGACGGCGTGCTGCCGTTCGCGCCGGCCGCTGCCTACGGGACGCCGGACGAGCTCAAGGCGCTCATCGACGCGGCGCACGGGCAGGGGCTGATGGTCTTGCTGGACGTGGTCTACAACCACTTCGGGCCAGACGGCAATTACCTGGGCGCCTATGCCTCGCCGTTCTTCCACGCCGCCGAGAGCGGCCAGCAGACGCCATGGGGCGCGGCGATCGACGTGGCGGTGCCGCAGGTTGGCGATTTCTTCGTACACAACGCGCTGTACTGGCTGGAGGAGTACCGCTTCGACGGGCTGCGTCTGGACGCTGTACACACCCTGGGCAATCCGGCGTGGCTGGCCTCGCTGGCCGCGCGCGTGCGCGCTGCGGCAGGCGAGCATCGCCAGGTGCACCTGATCCTGGAGAACGAGGCCAACCAGGCGCACCTGCTGCGCGCAGGCTTCGACGCGCAGTGGAACGACGACTTCCACAATGCGCTGCACGTGCTGCTCACCGGCGAGAGGTCCGGCTACTACGGCGCCTATGCCGACGATGCCATCGGCAAGCTGGTGCGCTGCCTGGCTGAGGGCTTCGCCTGGCAGGGCGAGCCGATGCGCGGCAAACCGCGCGGCGAGCCCAGCGCGCACCTGCGCCCGCTGTGCTTCGTCGATTTCCTGCAGAACCACGACCAGATCGGCAACCGCGCCCTGGGCGAGCGGCTCAGCGTGCTGGTGCCGCCAGCGCTGCTCGATGCGTGCTATGCCTTGCTGCTGCTGACGCCCGCCACCCCGATGCTGTTCATGGGCGAGGAGTGGGCGAGCACGGCGCCGTTCCTGTTCTTCACCGACCATCAGACCCAGGCCCTGCGCGATGCGGTGCGCGAAGGACGCCGCAAGGAATTCGCCGAGTTCGAAAGCTACGGTAAGGCGGAGGAAATTCCCGACCCGAATGCCGCCGAAACCTGCGACCGTTCGCGCCCCGACCCGGCCGAGGCCGAGCGCCCCGAAGGCGCGGCGCGCCAGGCGCTGCTGCGGCAGTTGCTCGCCGTGCGCAAGCAGCATCTGCTGCCGCACCTGGATCACGCCCGTGCCCTCGGTGCCGAGGCGCTGGCCGAACGCGCCCTGCATGCGCGCTGGCAGCTTGGCCCGGCATGCCTGCGCATCTACTGCAACCTGGGCGACGCGCCGCTGGCCATCGACATCCCGCCGACGCGTGGCGCGCGCTGGTTGCATGGCGAGCCATCCGCGGTCGCGGCGCTTGCCGAAGGCTGCCTGGCCCCGGCCTGCACGCTCGTCTGCCTGGAGCCGTCCGCATGCTGATCCCGTCACCCGAGGCCATGCCCGCGCCGGGTGCGCAGGGCGCCACCAGGCAGCGTCCAGCCCTGCGCCCGGCACCGGCGCAGACCGGGGCGGGAGCAGCGTCCTGCTGCCGTGGGTTCCTGCCTGCCGCAACATTGCGCAGGGCCGGTGCGTCCGCGCCGCCGCGCTTGCGCCGGCCGCGAGGTCGCTCTTGAGCGACCTCGCGGCCCGCCTCGTCGAGCTGGCCGAACAAGCCGGCGTCGATGTGCACTGGCATGACGCCAACGGCCGACCGCAGGAGGTGCCGCTGCCGACCTTGCGCAGGGTGCTGGGCGCGTTGGGGCTGCCCTGCGAAAGCGCGCAGCAGCTCGACGCCAGCCACGAGCTGCTGCGGCGCGAGAACGACGGCAGCCAGTTGCCGCCGATGCGGGTGGTGGATGCGGGCCAGCCGTTCGACGTGCCGCCGGCGCATGCTGCGCGCAGCTACCGCATCGAGGACGCCGACGGCATCGTGCTGGGCGAGGGCAGCCTGGCCGACGGCGAGCGGCAGCTGCGGGCGCCTGCGCAGATCGGCTATCACCGGCTGCTGCTCGGCTCCGCGCAGACCACGCTGGCGGTCGCACCGGCGCGCGCGTTCGGGGTGGGCGAGCTTGGCGTGACGCGGCGCGCCTGGGGGGTGGCCGTGCAGCTGAGCAGCCTGCGCCGGCCCGGCGACGGCGGCATGGGCGACTTCACCGCGCTGGAGCAGTGCGTGCGCGCCGCCGCGGCGCAGGGCGCCGATGCGGTGGCGATCAGCCCGGTGCATGCGATGTTCGCCGCCGAACCGGAGCGCTACAGCCCGTACTCGCCATCCAGCCGCCTGTTCCTCAACGCGCTGTACGTCGACCCCGCGCGCGTCGGCGGCGCCGAGGCCGCGCGCACCGTCACCGACGCGCACAACCTGCGCCAGGAAATGGCCGAGCTGGAGTGGCTGGACCGCATCGACTGGCCGCGCGCCGCGCGGGCGCGGATCACCCTGCTGCGCTCGCTGTTCGAATGGTCGACGGCCGATTCGGAACTGACCCGCCGCTTCAGCGCCTTTCGCGCGCGGCAGGGCGAGGAGCTGGAACGGCACGCCCGCTTCGAGGCCTTGCAGCTGCATTTCCGGGCGCACGGTACGCGCGGTGGCTGGCAGGCCTGGCCGGCGACGTACCACGACCCGGCCGGCCCGGCGGTGGCGGTATTCGCCCGCGAGCACAGCCGCGACGTGGCCTTGCATGCGTTCCTGCAATGGCAGGCGGTGCTGGGCCTGGACGCGGCCCAGCGCACCGCGCGCCAGGCCGGCATGGCGATCGGGCTCATCGCCGACCTCGCGGTCGGCAGCGATCCGGGCGGCAGCCAGGCCTGGAGCCACCAGGGCGAGCTCTTGCAGGGCCTCTCCGTCGGTGCGCCGCCGGACCTGCTCAACCGCAACGGGCAGGACTGGGGCCTCACCACGTTCTCGCCGCGGGGCTTGCGGCAGAGCGGCTACAGCGGCTATCTGGCGATGCTCCGCACCGCGCTGGCCCATGCCGGCGGCGTGCGCATCGACCATGTGCTGGGGCTCAAGCGCCTGTGGCTGGTGCCGCACGGCGCTGGCGCCACCGAGGGCGCCTACCTGCGTTACCCATTCGAGGACCTGCTGCGGCTGCTCGCGCTGGAATCGCACCTGCGCCGCGCGCTGGTGATCGGCGAGGACCTGGGCACGGTGCCGCCGGATTTCCGCCAGCGCATCGCCGACAACGGCGTGCTGGGCATCCGCGTGCTGTGGTTCGAGCGGGCGCAGGACCGGGGCTTCATCGCGCCCAGGCATTGGTCGCCCGACGCCATGGCCACCACCAGCACGCACGACGTACCGACGGTCGCCGGCTGGTGGTGCGGGCGCGACCTGGAATGGCGCCAGCGCGCCGGGCTCGACGAGCCGGGCGTGGACGAGGCGGCCGAGCGCGTGGCCGACCGCGGCCGCCTGTGGCGTGCGCTCTGCGCTTCCGGCGCGGCGCAGGACGAACACGCGCCGCCGGCGCCGGAGGATGTGGTGCCGGTGGTGGTTGCGGCCAGCGGACACGTCGCGCGCGCCCCGGCACCGCTGGTGATCGTGCCGGCCGAAGACCTGCTCGGCCTGTGCGAGCAGCCCAACCTTCCCGGGCCCACCGACGAGGTGCACCCCAACTGGCGTCGCCGCCTGCCCGAGACTTCCGCGGCCTTGTTCGACGGTCCGGTGGCCAGCGCCTGCTGCCAGGCGATCACCCGAGGGCGCCGCGAGACATGAGCACGGCACCACCCCCGGCCGGACCGCCGCGTGCGCTGGCGCGACTGCAGTTCCATGCCGGCTTCACGCTCGACGACGCCGCGGCGCTGGTCGACTACTACGCCGAGCTTGGCATCAGCCATCTGTACGCCTCGCCGTTGCTGCGCGCCAGGCCCGGTTCGACCCACGGCTACGATGTGATCGACCCGCACCAGCTCAACCCCGAGCTGGGCGGCGAGCCGGCGCTGCGCCGGCTGGTGGCGCGCCTGCGCCAGCACGGCATGGGCCTGGTGCTCGACATCGTGCCCAACCACATGTACGCCGGCGCCGGCAACGCGTGGTGGATGGATGTCTTGCGCCATGGCCGCGCCAGCCGTTATGCCGGCTACTTCGACATCGACTGGGCCAGTCCCGATCCGCTGGTGCGCGGCCACGTGCTGCTGCCGATCCTGGGCAAGCCCTATGCGCAGGCACTGCGCGAGGGCGACGTGCGGTTGGGTTTCGATCAGCCCACGAACGCCTTCGCGCTGTTCGTCTACGACACCCCGCTGCCGCTCTCGCCCGCCTCGCTGGAAGCCGTGCGCGGGGCAGGGCAGCGCGACGCCGTGATCGCGGCCCACGACGCCAGCACGGAGCCTGGCCTGGCCGCGCTGGCCGCCCTGATCGACCGCCAGCCTTACCGGCTGGTGTGGTGGAAGCTGGCCAACGACATCGTCGACTACCGCCGCTTTTTCGACATCAACGAGCTGGTCGGCCTGCGCCAGGAACGCACGCGCGTATTCGAGGACAGCCACGCGCTGATCTTCCGGCTGTACGCGGAGGGCCTGATCGACGGCGTGCGGGTGGATCACGTCGACGGCCTGGCCGATCCGCACCGGTATTGCCGCCAGTTGCGCCATCGCTTGCGCCGCCTGCAGAGGCAGCGTCCGGCCGATGCATGGCGCGGTGGCGCCTACGTCGTGGTGGAGAAGATCCTCGCCGAGGGCGAACACCTGCGGCAGGCCTGGCGCATGGACGGCACCACCGGCTACGAGTTCATGGACCAGGTCGGTGCGCTGCTGCACGACCGTGCGGGCGAGGCGGCACTGACCGTGACCTGGCAAGCGATCAGCGGCGAGCGCAGCGGCTTCGCCGAGGTGGCGCGCGCGGCGCGGCGGCAGATCCTGGTCGACAGTTTCGAGGCCGAACTGAACCGCACGGCGCGCGCGCTGTTCGATGCCGCGCGCGCCGAACTGGCCACGCGCGACGTCAGCCTGGCGGCGATCCGCCGCGTGCTGGTGGAGCTGCTGGTGCATTTCCCGGTGTATCGCACCTATGCCGGCGGGCTCGGCCGCGATGCCGCGGACGAGGCGGTGTTCCAGTACGCCGATGCGCAGGCCCGCCGGCACGTGCGGCTGGAGGATCGCGAACTGCTGCAGGCAGTGTCGGAGTGGCTGGGCGGCCAGCCGCCCCGCCAGCTGCCGCCCGGTGGCGTGCGCCAGGCGCGCGAGCGCGCCATGCGGATCTTCCAGCAGGCGACCTCGCCGATGGCCGCCAAGGCGGTGGAGGACACCGCCTGCTACCGCTACGGCCGTCTGCTCTCGCGCAACGAGGTCGGGGCCGATCCGGCAGTGCTGGCGATCGACGTCGCGGCCTTCCACGACGCCTGCGCGGAGCGCGCGGCCCGCTATCCACACAACCTGCTGGCCACCGCCACCCACGACCACAAGCGCGGTGAGGATGCCCGCGCGCGGCTGGCGGTGCTGTCACAGCCGCAGGTGGCCGGGCTGTGGGCTAGCACCGTGGCGCGCTGGCGCGAGCGCAATGCCAGCCTGCGCAACGCCGAGGAGGGCGCGCCCTCGGCCGCCGACGAATACATGCTCTACCAGACCCTGGTCGGTTCCTGGCCGCTTGATCTTGCCCCCGACGATCGGTCGGGCCTGGATGCATTCGCCGGGCGCGTGGCGCAATGGCAGCGCAAGGCGCTGCGCGAGGCCAAGCGGCGCTCGCGCTGGACGCTGCCCAACGAACCCTACGAGGAGGCCTGCGAGGCCTTCCTCCACGGGCTGCTCGGGCCGGGCCACGGCTTTGCCATGGAGCTGCACGCCTTCGTCCAGCGCATTGCCGCGGCGGGCGCGGCCAACAGCCTGGCGCAAGTCGCCCTCAAGCTCACCACGCCGGGCGTGCCGGACACCTACCAGGGGACCGAATTCTGGGATCTCAGCCTGGTGGATCCGGACAACCGCCGGCCGGTCGACTTCGGCGCGCGGCGCCAGGCGCTCGCCACCCAGGCATCGCTCGGAGAGCGGCTGCGGCACTGGCGCGATGGCCACCTAAAGCTGCACCTGATCCACCGCTTGCTGCAGCTGCGCCGGCAGGCGCCTTTGGTGTTCGCGCAGGGCGACTACCAGCCGCTCCCGGTAGACGCCCCGGCGCCCGCAGCGCAGGCGCGCCTGCTGGCCTTCCGGCGGCAGGCCCAGGGTCAGACCGTGATCGTCCTGGTGCTGCGGCGCCTGGGCGCACTGCTGCTCGATGCGCCGGCGCCGGCAGCGCTGGCGCAGTGGCTGCCGGCGCCCACCCGAGTGCACGGGGTGCCGCCGGGGCGCTACCGGGACGTGCTGAGCGGAAGGGAGGCCGAGCTTGGCAACTCGCTCGAAGCAGGCGACTGGCTGCATCCCTTGCCGGTGGCGGTGCTGCTTGCCGCACAGGTTCCTAGCTGTGATCTCTCAGTAGGTTGTTCATCCGGGGCATCCCTGGAAGATGGGGTTTGCGAAGCCAACCAGCCCCCAAGAGCCCCGAATAAACCTGCATAAACATGCCCGTCTTACGGCGCGCGGGCGATTTACGCTTCGAACGCCAGCGTCAGCGATGCGCCTGCGGCGAGCGCCTGCCACCGTTCCGTCAGTTCGAGCAGCCTGCCGCGGACCGCTTCGATATCCTCGGCCTGCACCGACAACGGCGCGCACGCGCGCGCCCCGCAGGTGACCCGGTAGAGCTCCAGCATGTCCGCCGGCGCGCAGTTCCAGCCGGACCAGCCGTCGGCCTGGAACACCTCCACCAGCCGTTCCACGCCGTCGCTCCCGGAATTGCCCTGCATCTGGAACGAGGCCGCTTCGCCGTGGAGCACGCGGCCGATGAAACCCCGCTGGTGCAGGGTGCTCTCCACCGCGTAATGGACCATGTCGTGCGGAACGATCCCCTGCTTGGGGCAGTCGATGCTCTCGACCGGCGCGCCGTGACGGATCACGTCCATCCGGTCGTGCTTGCCGGCTCCCTTGGTGAAGACGAGTTCCATGGCCTTGGCCCCTTGCCCGGTAGTGACGCCACCCGCTCGGCGCATGCAGCGGGCGCCGATTTTGTCACGGCCGGCGGCGCGGTGGCGGCAGGCGCGACGCGCGAGCGCGCCCGCCCGCCTCAGGCGCGCTCGCGCCGCGGCAGCTTCCAGCCCGGGCGGACGAAGTGGCAGGTGTAGCCGCTGGGGTAGCGCTGCAGGTAGTCCTGGTGCTCCGGTTCGGCCTCCCAGAAATCGCCGGCCGGCGCCACCTCGGTGACCACCTTGCCCGGCCACAGGCCCGACGCCTCGACGTCGGCGATGGTGTCCTCGGCCACGGCCTTTTGCTCGGCGCTGGTGTAGTAGATCGCCGAGCGGTAGCTCGGCCCCACGTCGTTGCCCTGGCGGTTGCGCGTGGTGGGGTCGTGGATCTGGAAGAAGAACTCCAGCAGCGCGCGGTAGCTGGTGACGGCCGGGTCGAAGATGATCTCGATCGCTTCGGCGTGCGTGCCGTGGTTGCGGTAGGTGGCGTTCGGCACGTCGCCGCCGGAGTAGCCCACGCGGGTGGACAGCACGCCGGGCTGGCGGCGCACCAGCTCCTGCATGCCCCAGAAACAGCCGCCGGCGAGGATGGCGCGTTCGGTGAGAGCGGTCACGGAGCAACTCCTTCGATGGGGATGAATCCCGGCATGTTGGGTGTACCCGGTACGGATTCAACGGGGCGCCAAGGGTTCAGGGCGAATGCGGTGGCAGCCGGAACCGCATCGGCTGCGCGATGCGGCGAAGTCGCGCTGCGCCCGCCGGTCCATGCATCGCATCCCACTTGCCCGGCTGTCATTGCGTGGTCACCGGCAACGGCTGCGGAAGTAGTGCCGGCGCCGCCGATCGCGTAACGTGGTAGCCGCCGCGGCCCGCCACGATCGAGTCTGCAGACAGGAGTCGTCATGCCCGCCGGAACCTTGCCCACCCATATCCGCCTCGTCCTGATCGCCGTGCTGTGTCTCGCGTGGTTGCCGGCCCACGCGCAGAGCCGGCCCGGCCACGACCTGCCCGGGGTGACCGTCACTGCGCCATACACCCGGATCCACGGCGGCTACGTGGTGTCGGGCAATTTCCGGGTCGACGAGCGCATGCCCACGGTGGTGTTCCCCGCCGAGGCGCTGGTTAAGGGCGACATCCTCAGCGTGCAGCCGGTTCATCTCAACGATGATGAATACCTGGTGCTGCAGGAATGCGCCGTGGCGGATTGCCGGATGGCGCACTTGGTGCAGGTGTGGAACGCCGGCGGCGCGGTGGGGCGGGTGCGCAACAGCGAGGCGCGGGTGTGGATCGCCCACGAAAACAAGTACTTCATCTGGATGCAACGCCTGCCGTCGATCCAGCGTGACTGCAGCACCTGCGGCTCGCGCTTCGAGGATTTCCAGACGCTCAGCCCGCCGATGACGCTGATCCCCGTCGGCGAGGAGGCGGCGCGCAACCGCGGTGCGTTGCGGGCGCAGCCGGCGGTGGCGGTGCCGGTGGTGGCGCAGTCGCACGAGGGCGCCACCTTCGTGGTGCGCTTCGCCGGTGGCGCGGTGGTGCGCATCCGCCGCATGCACGCGGCGTCGTGAGCGGTTCCACGCCGGATCGCCGGCTACGGCGACCAGCGCGAGGTGGGACTGCTGGTGGAAGCGGGGTTCACGCCGGTCGAGGAGAGCTGGATGTACAAGATTCCCGAAGGCACGTGGGTAGTGGTCGCCGATGGCACACATGCGCGCGTACTGCACAATTTGGGTACGGGCACCCGACTGAAGCTGCACCAGGTGAAAGTGATCGAACCGACCGACCTCGGCGACGACGGCCCGTCAGGCCGGGTGCCGCCCGATGCGAGCCAGTCCTATGTTGACGAGGCGACCTTCGCCAAGCAGCTGAGCCAGTGGATCAACGCCGCTGCACTGGCCAACGAGTTCGAGGCGATGCTGCTGGTGGCCGACCCGCAGACACTGGGCCAGATCCGTCCACAGCTGCACGCCGAGGCAACGAAGCGGATCGTGGGAGAGCTGGCCAAGACATTGACCAGGTCGCCGCTGGAGGAGATCGGACGCTCGATCGCCGCGATGCTCGACTGACGGCACAGGCGACAAGCCTCGTCGTGTCGCTTTCGCAAAAAGGGGCCAGGGCGTCGGGGCTGAAGCCCCTCCCACAACGCGGCTGGGGAGCGCATCGCCCACGACGCAGAGGTCGCACTCACTGGCCCGGGTGGTAGACGCGCTCGGTGTGCCCCTTCAGCTGCTCGGGCCAGAAGTACACCTCGCGCAGGTTGCCGGTGGTGTAGCGCTCGGCCTCGTCGTTGAAGTGCTTCGAGTCCGGGTGGCCGCTCTCGCCGCCGGCGGTGATCGCGCGGGCGCTCACCCTGGGGCCGAACTCCACCACGGCCACGAAGCTGTTGCCGCTGGTGCCGTAGTAGCGCTTGGTGCCCGGCCAGCGGTGCGCGCCGAACGAGGCCAGCGAGCCCCAGCGCGAGGAGGTGAACGGCACCGGGATGCTCGGCTTGGCGTCGTCGAACGGCTGCTGGATGTCGCCGGTGAGGCGCTGGAAGCGGTTCACCTCGCCCCACGGCACGCCCCAATGGCCGAAGTCCTGTTGCAGGCGATCGACCGCTTCGGCCAGCGCGTGCAGACGCTGCTGCGGGCCGGCCTTCTCGGCCATCACGTCGTAGATCGACAGGCCTTCGGCAGTGTCCGCCTTGCTCACCTCGTCCCACAGCGTGTCGCCCCAGAACACCGCCAGCGTGGTCGGCATCGAGGCGATGCCCCAGCGGTAGTCCCAGCTGCGCAGCAGGGCGATCGGGCCGCGCAGTTTGGCTTTCAGCGGATCGCTGGCGGGCAGCGCGTCGTAGTCATGGATCAGCACCGGCAGCTGGCGCGCGAAGGCGGGCAGGTACGAGTCGAACGCCATGGAGATCAGCGAGGCGCGCGTGACGTCCTTCGCGCCGGTGAGCAGGCGCGTGGCGTGCAGGCCGCGCGGGTTTTCGCCGAAGGTGTCCATGTAGCGCGGGTAGTCGGCCTGTTTCGGGCTGTTGGGGCCGGCGGCAGAGTACGGCCAGTCGTTGGTGTTGAAGGCCCAGCCGTTCGGCGGGTTCACCACCTGCGGCAGCTGGTCCAGCGAGGTGAGGCCATGCCAGTCGGTGGCCGGGTTCGAGCCGTCCACTGGTTTTGTGTAATCAAAGCGGTTGTCGCGTTTGGGCACGAACTGCGGCATCAGGAACGCGGTCTCGCCCTTGTCGTCGGCGAACAGCGTGTTGTTGGACGAGTTGGCCTTGAGCTCGGCCACCTTCATGTAGCTGGCCAGGTCATGGGTTTTGGTGCGCAGCCAGCTCTGCTCCAGCGCCGGGATCGGCGTGTTCATCAGCGCCTCGGCGATCCACTGGTCGCCGTCCCTGCGCACGATCGGGCCGTGGTGGGTGAAGTAGGCAGTGAACGTGCGCTTGGCCATCGAGCCATCCGCGCGGCGATACGGCACGGTGATCTCGCGCGAGGTCAGCGGCCGAAGCTCCTTGCCGTAGCGATAGAACGGCTGGCCGTCCTTGCGCACGATGGTCTCGGCGAATTCGTCCACCGCATCCAGCCCGGTGGAGGTGTGCATCCAGCCGACGTGCTGGTTGAAGCCCTGGTAGATGAAGAACTGGCCCCAGGTCACCGCGCCGTAGGCGTCGAGCCCTTCGTCGCTGGACATCTGCAGCTCGGAGCGGAAGAAGAACGAGGTGTGCGGGTTGATCAGCAGCAGCGCGTGGCCGTTGGCGGTGAGCTTCGGTGCGATGGTGATGCCGTTGGAGCCGGTCGGCTCGACCCAGCTCGGTTTCATCTCCACCTGCGCCAACGGCGCATCCGCGGGCTGGCCGTAGAAATCCTTGAGCTGCTTGAGATCCACTCGCTCGATGTCGCCGCCGATGCTGCCCTCGGTGAAGGAGAGCGCCATCCACGGTTCGAAATGCGTGATGACCTGCGGGTGCACGTCGGGATGGGTGGCGAGGTAGTCGTTCAGGCCGTCGGCCCAGGCATCCATCAGCTGGCGCAGCCAGGCAGGGCTCTGGCCGTAGAGTTTTTTCAGCACCACCGGATCGATGAACAACTGCTGGCGCAGGTCCAGCCAGATCGCCGACTCGCCCTTCGCCTCGGCCATGCGGCCGAGCGAGAGCAGGTAGTTGGTTTCCACGCGGTGGAAGTCGTCCTCGGCCTGCGCGTAGGCCATGCCGAACACGGCGTCGGCGTCGGTGGTGCCGTGCACGTGGGCGATGCCCCAGTCGTCGCGGATGATCGTCACCGCCTGTGCCTCGCGCTGCCAGCGGTCGTGCTCGGCGCTGCCGGCACGGGCCGGCACAACGGCCAGCAGGCCCATGGCCAGGGTGAGCGCCGCCACGGCGAGACGGACATGGCGCGGTGCTGCCGCAGTCGTCGGATAAATCGGCATGAAATTCCCCTCGGGTTACCCATCCCCACTATGTAACCCAGACCGCCGCGCTTGGCGACGGTACGGTCGCGCACGGCACCTTTGGCATAGGACGCGGGTGCGCGCCGGATACACGATTCGACCGGACTTCCAGGGAGGAGCATTCATGCTCGCACGCATGCTCGCACGCGTGCTCGCCGCCGCGACTGCCGCGATTACCCCCAGGCCGTGCCCATCCGCTGCGAGGCGGGCATTTCTACGCGCCGCCGGATGACCTGCGCTTCGCGATGCATCACGTTTCGCGCGGCGCGTTTCGTGGCAAGGTAGGCCCACAACGAAACGCATCACCGGCATCGAAGACAGGGGGGGCCTGATGATCGAGCTGGAGGTGCAGGTGCTCGCACACTCGCGCGAGGGCCTGCTGGTGGAAATCGGCCGCGTCGTCGCGGCCCATGGATTTGTCCTGCAGCGCCAGCGTCTAATGATGGATCGCCACGGCGCGCTGCTCACCCTGGTCGTCGCCGGCGCACCGCGCAGGCAGCGCGCGCTCGATGGCGCGCTGGGCGCACACGAGCGCGTGATCAGCCACGCGATCGCAGCTTTCGAAGGCGGCCAGATGCGCGAGCACTTTGCCGCCTCGCGTGCGGTGGATACCTCAGGCTACGTTCCGTCCGCGCCGGTGGCGGCCGCACCCGCCGAGCCGCCCGCTGCTGCGCCGGCGGCCGCGCCGCCGCCCGGGTCCACACGGCCGCCCGCGCCGGTGGTGCCGCTGCCGGCATTCGATCCGGAGGAATTCCTGCTGCCGCTGGAAGCAGTCGCCGCGCCGCCGGCCGCGCCGCCGGGGCGCGCGACGGACGAGCTGCCGCAACGGCCCGCCGAGCGGCTGGCACCCCAGTCGCCACCGCCGCCCGCGCCGGCCCCGCCGCCGGCCGATCCCTACGTGGAGATCGTGCCGCTGCCGGCGGACGAGGCGGCGATCGAGCGCCTGCTCAGTGATCGCGCCGAGCTGTCGGGCGAGCTCATCGCCGTGCTGCTGCAGCTCGATGGCGCGGTGGCGCCGGGCGCGCGCGAGCCCACGCTGCAGCGCGCGGGCCAGCGCCTGGGCGCGGCCCTCGCCCGCCGCGACGGGTCCGCCGCGCCGATGGCGTTGACCGAGGCGATCGAGCGGGTGGGTTTGCCCGCGCTGCGCGCCCTGGCGCAGGCGGATGCGCAGGGCAGCCAGCTGCATATCCGGCACAGTCCGCTGTGCGCGCAAGCCGGTCGCTCCGGCTGCGTGTTCTTCACCGGGTTGCTGGAAGGCGCGCTGGGCCCGCACGTGGCCGCGCACGAGGTGAGCGTGTTCAACGTGTGCTGCCGCGCCTGGGGCGCCGACGAATGCGTGCTGGCGATCAGCGATGAGGGCCATCTTGAATGACCCGCGCTGAGCTCGTCGTTGCTGCGGCGCTGGATGCCGAACACGGCGCTGAGCGCCGACGTGACCGGCCGGGCGCTGCGCGCGCTGGCGTGCCGCGGCTGGCCCGCACCGGCATCCGATGCGCGCGATATCGCCGCCGCCGCGGGCACCGATAGATCGGCGACAGATCAACCCGACAGCATGCCCTCGGCGCGCATCCACGCCAGCGTGCCGGCCAGCAGCGCATTGAGCGGCGTCTCGACGTAGTCCAGCTCGCGCTTCGCCCTGGAGGAATCCACGTGCAGACGGTGCGAGGTGAGCGCGGCGCCTTCCGGTGTCACGTCTGGCTCGCGGCGGGTGAGGCGCGAGAGGCCGTCGAGCACGCGGTCGTAGGCCATCAGCACCCACGCCGGCGTGGCGCCGCGCGGCGTGCGCCGGCCCAGCGCCGCGCCCACGCGATGGACGAAGTCGGTGGCGAGCTGCGCGGCGGCGTGCGGGCGCCAGAGGCTGGTGTCGGCGGCGGCATGGAACACCGCCTCGCAGCCGTCCAGCGCGCGTGGCAGGGCGTCGGTGTCGGCCAGGCTCCCGCGCACCGGCGTGCCACCCAGCGCGGCGATTGCCGCGTCGGTTTCCGGCCAGCGCGACAGTGCGCGCACGCGGTGGCCGGCGGCGACCAGCTCGCGCAGCAGGTGCCCGCCGAGAAAACCGCTGGCGCCGGTAAGGAAGGCCGTGCTCATGCGCGCGTCTTCCCCAGCCTGGTGGATGGCGCACTCGTCCTGCGGCTCATGATGTTCCCCGTATCCGATGCCCGTTCGCGCCGAGCGTAGCTTGCGTCAGCGAGCGAAGTCGAAGCGCAGATCCACGATAACCGCATGCCGGGCCAGCGTGTCGCGCACAGGGTGCGCTCCTACGACAGCGAGGGGCTCTTGCAGGAGCCCACCCTGTGGGCGACGGGACGCAGGCGCGGTGGCGCACCGGATGGCATGGCAGGCTCATGCCTCGCTCCTGTCGAAATACAGCATCGTCATCCCTTCGCCGGGCACCGTCTGCCGGCCGGTGAGCGTGGCGATGCCGTTGGTGGACAGGCGCAGGATCCAGGCCATCACCCACGGTGGGCGGTCCTGTTCCAGGCCGAGCATGCAGCGCACTTCGCCGAACAGCGGCTGGCCGGTGTCCGGGTGCACGCCGATCGGGGTCTGGCGGAAGCGGTTCTGCACGATCCACTGGCGCGGGGTGGGCAGGGCGGCGAGCTGTTCGGCGGTGGGCGTCAGCAGCAGGCCGCTGCCGGAATGGCCGCCCGCCGCCTTGGCCACCCAGGCGTCGGCCGCCTGCCAGCCGTTGGCGCACAGCGGGCTGCTCTCCACCCAGTGGCAGGCCTCGTGTTCGGCCAGCGCCACGTCGGCCAGGCTGCCCTTGTGGATGCCTTCGTACCAGGCCGGATGGCTGTGCCAGCTGATGCGGTCGGCGGCGATCAGCGTGGCCTCGGCGCTGCGGCGCTCGAACGGCGACAGGTCGGACAGGATCAGCCGGTTCCACACGTGCCCGAAGTGGCGCGCGGTGCCGGGGTGATAGAGCAGCCCGTGCGCGGGGACCAGTTCGCTCCAGTCGTGCACGGCCACCTGCCACCAGTGGCGCGCGGCGTCGAGGTCGGGCCAGGTGGCGCGCTGGTGCGGGCGGTCCTCGATCAGCACGGTGGCCGGCTTCGGCGCCACCCAGCGGCGCAGGTGCTCGGCCCAGGTGGTCGCGTAAGGCGCGGGGTCGTGCGGCAGCCAGCGATGGTCGAGCCCGTGCAGGCGGCGCTGCGCCTGATGCAGGGTGTGGAAGGTCGGCAGCATCGAGGTGAACGCCTGGATCTCCACCCAGGCCAGCTCGAACGGCTGCCGTGGATGTTCGACAAAGGCCAGGTCCAGCGCCAGCACGTCCGGCTGCGCGCCGTGCCAGTGCGGACGCGGTCGGCGCAACTGCGGCCCGAGCGCCTCGACCAGGTGCGCCACTTTCGTCTTCAGTGCCGCACGCAGCGCAGGGTTGCCGACGGCGTAGTGGTCGGACATCTGGCTCTGCGGCAGGTGCGGCGCGCGCACGTCGGCCAGCGCCTGGCCCAGCGCATCGGCGCCGAGCCGGTGCAGGGCGATCTGCGGCAGCGCGCTCATGACCAGCCCTCCGCGCGCGGCAGGGAGCAGGCATCCTCGCTGGTCTGCGCCACCATCCAGTGCAGCGTGGTGCGCCAGTCGCCGCCATCGGCATGCACGCGCTGGCGCAGGCGGTCGGCGAAGCTGCCTTCGTCCAGCGCGGCGGCCAGCTCGCGCTCCCAGAAGTGATGCTCGGCCGCGTGCTGCGCGCGCGGCGCGATGCGCGACCACCAGCGCTCGAAGCGCGCCGGTGTGGCGATCTCCTCGTCGCGATCCCAGTCGATCCAGCGCGCCTGCATGGCGTGGCGGCGCGCGCGCCACTTGTTCTCGTCGATGCAGGTGCGCGGCCAGGGTGGCCCGGCGCGACCCTGGGCCAGCTCCAGCTCCAGTGTCTCGGCCTCCCACTTGAGCAACGTGGCGATCAGGCCGATGCGCGCCAGCTGCGGGTGCGTGTCCATGATGCGCACCTCCAGCGTGCCGTAGCGGTGGTGCAGGCGCAGGTCCTGCCACAGGCCCTGTTCGGGGCCGATGCAGCCGGTGCGGCGCAGCCGCTGCACGTGCGCGTCGTAGGCCGCCTCGCTGTCCCACACGTCCGGCATGCCCATGCGCGGGTAGCGGTCGAGCAGGCTGTGCCGCCACGAGTGCAGCCCGGTGTCGCGGCCCTCGAAGAACGGCGAGCTGGCCGACAGTGCCAGCGCCTCGGGCAGCACGTGGCGCAGCCGGTTCATGATCGCCATGCGCGGCGCCCCGGGCGCGAAGCCCAGGTGCAGGTGCATGCCGAAGCTGAAGGCGCTGCGCGCCACGTCCTGGTATTCCTCCACCAATGCCGTGTAATGCGGAAAGGCCGCGCCTTCATGCATCGCCTGCTGCTGCCAGCGCGCGGTGGGATGCATGCCGGCGATCAGGATCTGCTGGCCCTGCGCGGCCGCCTTGCGCCGCGCCTGCGCGCGCAGCGTGGCCAGCGCGGCGACGAGGTCCGGCACGCCGTGGCAGATGCGTGTCTTCAGCTCGATCACGCAGCGATGGATCTCCCGATCCATCGTCCCCTCGCGGCTGGCGCAGTCGTCCTGCCCCTCGGTGAAGTCGTGCGGCACCAGCTCGCCGCCCGCGTTCACCACCTGCACTTCCTCTTCCATGCCCAACGTGACCATGACGCGCCTCCTCTCGTGGAAAAGCGCATCAAACACCTTTGCCGCAGGTGCCGTCGCGTGACGCATCGCGCCTCGCAAGGGGCCCCGGTCGGGCGGTCACGGCATCGCCCTCGGCGCGGCGTTTCGATCGCCGCGGCAAGGCGCTGGCTGCCTGGAGGAACGCTTCGCCCATTCTTTCCGGCGTCAGCGGGCCGATGGCGACGTGTTGCCGGTACCGCGGCGGGTCCGGTCAGCGGCCGGACCGGGCGCCACGACCCGTCCGGCCGCTACTTCGGTCCGGCGGCGGCGAGCAGCCACGCCTGCAATTCGGTCAGTGAACGGACCTGGTGGTGCGGCGTGATGCCTTCGGGCGTGTTGTGGCCGTGCGGATTGAACCAGCAGGTGTGCACGCCGGCGTTGAGGCCGCCCAGGATGTCCGAGTGCGGGTTGTCGCCCACCATCAGAACCGCTCGCGCGGCGGCTGGCCCATGCGTGTCAGCGCGTGCTCGAAGATGCGCACATCCGGCTTGGCCACGCCGAGCTGCTCGGAAATCACCAGCGGGTCGAAGTGCTCGCGCAGGCCCAGGTAGGCGTCGAAGTGGAACAGCGTGTCATCGGCATCGAAGAGGATCCAGCGGTAGTTCACGGGCAGGCCAGTCGGACCGGGAAGGGCGGCACGATAATCCGCGCCGCCGCGCCGTGTCCGTCCGGGCTGGCGCGCCACGAAATGCCGGTGCGACGATCGGGCATGATGGCCTGCCTGCCCGGCGGCTGCGCCTGACGTCCTGTCGTGCCGGGCATTTTCAGCGGAGAGCGATGATGACGATGGAACTGAAGATGCTGACGTGGGCCGTGGTACTGGGCCTGGTGCATGTGCTGGTCGCCGCCACGCTGGCCACCGCCCAGCGCGGCCTGAAGTGGAACGCGGGCAACCGCGATGGCGAGGCGCGGCCGCTGACCGGCTTCGCCGCGCGCGCCACGCGGGCGAGCGGCAATTTCATGGAGACGTTCGTGTTCTTCGCCGCCGCGGTGCTCGCCGTGGTGGCCGCACAGAGAACCAGCGCCGGCACCGCGCTGGGCGCGCAGATCTACCTGTGGGCGCGGGTGGTCTACCTGCCGGTGTACGTCATCGGCATTCCCTACCTGCGCACGCTGGTCTGGGTGGTGGGATTCTGGGGCATGCTGCAGGTGATCGAAGGGCTGTTCTGAGGACATTGCGGTCCCTCCGGCCGGAATGATTGGCCGCAGCCGCAGGAGCGCACCCTGTGCGCGAAGGCTTTTCATCGGGTTGGCATAAAAGCCTTCGCGCACAGGGTGCGCTCCTGCGGGGGCAGGCCGGACGATTTGCGTTTTTCGGCACGCGCTCGCGCGGCTCCTGCGGAGCCTGCGCATTCACCGGCGCAAGGAAGAGCCGGCGGTGCCCTGATCGGCCCGTCGGGATACCAGGTTTGCCGGCGACCGCGGCTGTCCGGTCGGCGGCACCCCGTCCGGCGTGCTTGCGCACGACCGGCTGCTGGCAGCCATCGAACCGCCTCAAGGAGCGACACATGAACAAGCACTTCGAACGCACCGGCCCGCTCACCGAGCTGTCCAGCTACCCGCAGTGGGCGCAGGACATGGTGGCCGACTGCGCGAGCACCAAGGCCCGCGTGCTCGATCACGAGATCTGGAAACTGATGATGGACCTGCGCCTGGACGACGAGTCCACGGCCAACTTCATGATGGGCCTGTGGCCCTTCATCGAGCGTTTCCCGGGCTTCATGGCGCTGAGCCTGCTCAAGACCCGCTACGGCCGCAGCCCGGGCGACAACCTGGCCCGCCGCTGGCTGGTGCGCAACATCCGGGTGGAGCAGAACCATGCCGAGTACTGGCTGCAGTGGGCCGAGGGCGCGGGGGTGCCCCGCCAGCGGCTGCTGCACGAATTGCCGCCGCACGGCACCGACGGGTTGTCGCGCTGGTGCGAGGACATCTGCCACCGGGGAACCCTCGCTGCCGGCATCGTCGCCACCAACTACGCCATCGAAGGGGTGACCGGAGAGTGGTCGCAGATGATCCATGACAGCACGAAGTACCGGGAAAGCTTTGATCCTTCGGTACGTACGTCGGCATTAAAGTGGTTGCACCTGCATGCCGCTTATGACGACACTCACCCGTGGGAAGCGCTGGAAATCGTTTGCACGCTGATGGGACTGGAGCCCTCGGCCGATGACGTGGCGCACCTGGCTGAATGCATCAAGCGCAGTTACACCAGCATGATCCTGCTGGGCGACCGATGCATCCAGAACTGCCCGAACCGACTGGTGGTGAGCGAGGCTGCGGCGTAAGGTGCTGTCGCAGAAGGGGAAACTGGGACGGCGGACACGGGTTGGTGTCCTTCAGCAGGCAGGCATGCAATGCGTTTCGTCGGTAACAGTCTGAGTATGCAGCGGTCCCTGTCGCGGCGCCTGATGCCGCTGGTCTACGCGCTCGCGTCGGCGGTGGCGCTGATCATGGCCATGACTTGGGGCGTGCTGCAGGTCCAGGTGACTCTCGCTGGTTTCCTCAACAGCGAGAGCATCTGGTCGAAGGCCCAGAAACAGGCCGTGATCGACCTCAAAAGCTACACCCTCAGTGGCTCCCCGGCCGACCTGGCCAGCTTCCGCCGCAATTACGAACTGCTCGAGGGCGATCGCTGGGGGCGCGACGCGATCGCCGCGGGCCACTATCGCCGGGAGGACCTCGACGAGGTATTCCGCCGCGGCAACATCATGCCGGCATCGCAGCCCGGGATGATCTTCATGTTGCGCCACTTCGCCGGCGCACCGCACGTGAAGGCCTCGCTGGACGCCTGGCGCTCCACCGACGGTTCCATCGCCGAACTCGGTCGCATCGCCGACCGCCTCGAAGCCGGCTTTGTCACCGGCACCGTGTCTCCCGCACAGGCGGCGCAGGCCCGGGCGCGCATCGACGCGCTCAACGAATACATGCAGCCGCGCACCGAGCAGTTCTCGGTGGAGATGGTCAAGGGCGCGGTATGGGCCGAGCAAATGCTGTTCTGGTGCGTCATCGGGGCGTTCTGCCTCGCTGCCGGGCTGTGGATGTGGATGTCCCGGCGCATCGTCGAGAGCATCCGCAGCAGCGAGGAGCGCTACCGGCTGCTGTTCGACAGCGCCGGCGACGCGATCGTGATGGTCGACCGCGGCAGCGGTCGCATCATCGACGCCAACCGCACCGCCGCCGCCTGGACCGGCCGCAGCGAGCGCGAGCTGGTCGGCAAGGAATTCACCTCACTGTTCGCCCACGACCCGCTGGACGTCGACGACACGCCGACCCTGCCGGCCCATCACCGCGGTGACATCGCGCTCACCGCGCTGCTCGGCCCCGACGGCCAGGTGCGTCCGGTGGAAACGCGCAGCTCGATCGCGCGCTGGGGCGACACCGAGATCAGCCAGGCGATCGTGCGCGACATCTCCGAGCGCGTGGCGATGGAGCGCGAGCGCCGCGTGGCAGCCAAGGCGCTGGGCAGCATCGCCGAGGGCGTGATCATCGCCGACGCCGAGCGGCGCGTGGTCACCGTCAACGCCGCGCACGTGGAGATCACCGGGTTTACTGCCCAGGCGCTGCAGGGACTGCGCTTCGACGACACCCGCAGTCTGCCCGACGACCGTCCGCTGCCGGACAGCGTGTGGCGCTCGATCGAGCTGGGCGGCAACTGGCGCGGCGAGGTGAAGAGCCGCCGTCGCGACGGCAGCAGCTATCCCGAGCTGCTGAGCATCAGCGCCATCCGCGACGACGCCGGCCGGGTGCTGCACTACGTGGCGGTGTTCACCAACATCACCACCACCAAGGCCGACCAGCGCCGGCTGGAGCACCTGGCTACCCACGATCCGCTCACCGGGCTGGCCAATCGCTCGGAATTCGAGCGCCGCTGCACCGGGGCACTCGCGCTTGCGTCGCGTGCCCGGCGCTGCGTGGCGGTGCTGTTCATCGACCTGGATGCGTTCAAGATCGTCAACGACAGCTACAGCCACGCCCTCGGCGACCGCCTGCTGGCCAAGGTGGCCGAGCGCATCAACGCCGAACTGGGCGAGGGCGACGTCGGTGGACGCATCGGCGGCGACGAGTTCACCGTGCTGGCCACCAACATCGACACCCGCGACGGCGCCGCCGGCATCGCCAGCCGCCTGCTCTCGGCGCTGGCCGCGCCGATCCCGGTGGACGACTACGAGATCGTGCTCAGTGCCAGCATCGGCATTGCCAGCTATCCGCTGGACGGCGAGAGCCCGGCGGCCCTGATCAGCAACGCCGATGCGGCGATGTATGCGGCCAAGAGCGAGGAGCGCAACGCGTTCCGCTTCTATTCGCCGATCATGCAGGCCGACGCGCGCAAGCGCCTGCAACTGGCCTCCGAACTGCGCCAGGCGCTGGCCAACGAGGAGTTCCGGCTGGTGTTCCAGCCCAGCCTGGAACTGCGCAGCGGCCGCATCGTGGCGGTGGAGGCGCTGCTGCGCTGGCAGCACCCCAGGCGTGGGCTGGTGATGCCGGACAGCTTCATCCCGATGGCCGAGAGCCTGGGCCTGATCCGCCGCATCGACGAATGGGTGCTGCGCGCGGCCTGCGCGTGGATTCGCCAGTGGGACCGCGAGCACATCGCGCCGATCCGCGTGGCGGTGAACGTGTCGGCCAGCTGGTTCGGCCACCCGGCCTTCATCGAGGGGCTGCACACCGCGCTGCGCGATTACCAGGTCGACCCCAAGCGGCTGCTGCTGGAGATCACCGAGAGCGCGATCCTGCGTCTGGGCGAGGGCACCCACCGCACCATGTACGCCCTGCACACCATGGGCGTGGGCGTGGCGATCGACGATTTCGGCACCGGCTACTCCTCGCTGGCCTACCTCAAGCTGCCGGCGGTGGTGTGCCTGAAGATCGACCGCACCTTCATCACCGGCATCCCGCGCAATCCCGACGACGTGGCGATCGTCGAGGCGATCCTCGCGATGGCCCGCAGCCTGAAGCTGTACGCCATCGCCGAGGGCATCGAGGACGAGGAGCAGCACGAGTTCCTGCTGCGCGCCGGCTGCGAGGAAGGGCAGTGCTACCTCTACGCCCGTCCGCTGGAAGTGCCCGACCTGCTGCGCATGCTCAAGTCCGGCGGCGGCAACCCACCGACCCGGCTGCGCCTGGTGCAGCCGCCGCGGGCGGGCTGAGCTTCTCGCGCTGACCGGGCTGTCGCGACTGAAGTCGCTCCCACAGGCGCGCCACCGGCCACCCCTGTGGGAGGGGCTTTTAGCCCCGACGCTTCGGGGGGTCAACGCTGCCGAGCCTGCGCCTGGGCCAGCGAGGTCTCGGTCTGGTACAGCTCGGGCATCAGCTTGCGCAGGGCGGCGACCTTGGGCGCATCGTTGTAGACGATGTACGGGTCGTTCGAGTGCGTGCGGTAGTAGTCCTGGTGGTAGCCCTCGGCCATGTAGAAGGCCGGCAGCGGCGCCACCGTGGTGACGATGGGCGATGCGTACACCTTCGCCGCATCCAGCTGGCGGATGTAGGCCTGCGCCACGGCGCGCTGCGCGTCGCTGGTGGTGAAGATTTCCGAGCGGTACTGGGTGCCGCGGTCCGGCCCCTGGCGGTTGAGCTGGGTGGGATCGTGCGCCACCGCGAAGAACACCTTGAGCAAGGTGCCGTAGCTGACCTGGCGCGGGTCGTAGACGATCTTCACCGACTCGGCGTGGCCGGTGTCGCCGTCGGAAACGCGGAAGTAGCTGGCGGTATCGGCGCTGCCGCCGGCGTAGCCGGCCCACACCTGCCTGACGCCCTTGACGTGCTCGAACACCGCCTGCATGCCCCAGAAGCAGCCGCCGGCCAGCACGGCGACCTGGTCGCCCGGCGCGGTGACGGCCGGGTCGTTGGTGGGTGCGGGGATCATCGCGCCGTCGCGGGCAGCCGGCGAGGCGGTGCAGGCGCCGACGGCGAGAGCGAGCAGGGCAACGCCCAGGCGCAGCGGAAAGGACGAACGGCGGGACGAGGGCATGAGGTGTCTCCGTGGGGCGGGAAACCGGGGCAAGGCGTGACCTGGAAAGATACGCGGGCGCTCCGCTGCGGGATGCAGCGGCGCCGCGTCCGGTGAGTGTTTCGCTGCGGCGGGCGGCGCGGTTACGCGACCGGCGCAGTGCTATGGTTTGCCACCGTTACCTGGCGAACGCATGCATGCGACCGGAGATCGACCTATCGGCCTATGCCCGGCGCATCGGTCACCTGCAGCCGCTGCGTCCCGATCTGGCGACCGTGCAGGCGATCGTGCGGGCGCACGTGGCGGCGATCGCGTTCGAGAACCTCGACGTGCTGATGGGCAAGCCGGTGGACCTCGATCCGCTGGCGATCGAGGACAAGCTGGTGCACCGCGGCCGCGGCGGCTACTGCTTTGAGCACAACCGGCTGCTGGCCGAAGTGCTGCGTACCATCGGGCTGGCGGTGGTGCCGCTGATCGCGCGGGTGCAGTGGAACCGCCCCGAGGACGTGCCCACCGCGCAGACCCACATGGCGCTGCTGGTGACGCTGGACAACGAGCGCTGGCTGGTCGACGTGGGTTTCGGCGGGCTCACGTTGAGCAGCGCCCTGCGCCTGCAACCCGGCATGGAGCAGCTCACGCCGCATGAGCCGTATCGCCTGCTGCACGGCGCCGGCGAGTGGCGCCTGCAGGCCAAGGTGGCCGGGCAGTGGCGGGCGCTGTACCGCTTCACCCTGCAGCCGTGCGAGGAGGTGGATTTCGTGGTGGCCAACCACTACGTCGCCACCCACCCGGATTCGCCCTTCACCCGCGAGCTGATGGTGGCGCGCACCGTGCCCGAGCAGCGCCTCACGCTGCGCAACCGTGCGTTCACCATGCATCACCGCGATGGCCGCAGCGAGCGCTACACGCTGGACGGCGCGCGCGAGATCCGCGGCGTGCTGGAGCGGCATTTCATGCTGGTGCTGCCGGCGCATCCGTCGCTGGACCGCCGCCTCGCTGCGCTGCCGGATTGACCGGCCGGACTCAGCCGGCGGCGTGCACGCGGATCTCGATCGCTTCGTCCACCACCACCCGCTGGCCCGGGCGGATCTTGCAGGTCTTGCGCGTTTCCGGCACGCCGTCCACGGTCACCGCGCCGCCGGCCACGATCGCCTTGCCGGCGCCGCCGCTGTCGCAGATGCCCACCAGCTTGAGCAACTGGTTCAGCGCCACGTGCTCGTGCGGCGGTTCGAGATCGAAATCGAGGTATTCCATGCGGCGCTCCGGCAACGGTCAGGTATCCGCACCGGGCGTGGCGGCGGGCACGGCGCGATGCTGCCGCCACGCCAGCACGGCGACGACCAGCACGATCACGGTACCGGGCCGCTTGCGCGTGGATGTCCGGGTCGCGGCGGGAAAGCCACGCAGTGTAACGGTACGGCGCGCCCCGGGGACGCGCCGAGGTCCGGCGCCGCCGACCATGCCCGGCATCCCGCCGGGCGCGGACACGCCGCAGGACATCGGGGCATGGACCCGGCAGGCATGACCTTCCGGCTAGCTAGGCCTCCTCAGCATCGCGGCATCGCGGCATGTTGGAGCCCGGCCTCGCGCGGAACCTCTTTTTTGGGGCGTGCCCGGCGGGGCGCACTTGCCTGAAAGTGAACGTCCTCTACTCACCGGCAAAGGAAAGAGTTGGCCAGAGGCATGGGCGATCCTGGTGCTGCGCTGGCAGCCGCGGTAATAGTCGCCCCTGCTGCGCAGCGCCTGCGCCTCGGTGAACGGGATACCGTGAAGCGGTACAGCGGCGCCCACGGCGGCGGAGCGGGCGCGTGCGATCGCAGGGGGGGCGGCGGTCGACCCTTGGTTTCCCTCGTCCGGCCGCCTACGCTGCCGGGATGATCCGATCCTCTCGCCGCTCCTCCGCCCCTCGCGCCACCGTTCCCCGCCACGGTCTGGCCCGCGTGCTGAGCAAGCTCGGCGTGTGCTCGCGCAGCCAGGCCGAGCAGGCGGTGCGCGCCGGGCGGGTGAGCGTGGACGGCCGTCGCGTGCTCGATCCGGAGCGGCCGACCGATCCGGGGCGTGAGGTGCTGCGGCTCGATGACGCCACAGTGGGCGCCGCCGCGCGCGTCTACGTCGCCGTGAACAAGCCGCGCGGCATCGTGGTGAGTGCCGCCGACGAGCGCGGTCGCGACACCGTCTACGACCTGCTCAAGGACGCCGGCCTGCCGTGGCTGGGTCCGGTGGGCCGGCTCGACCGCGCCAGCGAGGGCCTGCTGCTGCTGAGCAACGACACCGTCTGGGCTGCCGGCCTCGCCGAACCGAAACAGCACGTGGACAAGACCTACCACGTGCAGATCGACCGACGACCCGACGCCGCGTTGCTCGCCGCGCTGCGGGCGGGCGCGGTCGATGCCGGCGAGCGACTGGGCACGATGGCGGTCACCGTGCTGCGCGAGGGCGAAAAGAACGCCTGGCTGGAGATCGTGCTCGACGAAGGCCGCAACCGGCACATCCGCCGCCTGCTCGCCGCGCACGAGGTGGGCGTGCTGCGGCTGATCCGCGTGGCGATCGGGCCACTGGTGCTGGGCGAGCTGCCCAAGGGCCAGTGGCGGCACCTCACACCCGACGAGGTGCACGCGTTGCGCCGTGCATGACCTCGCCGGGAAAGGCAAGGCTGGCAGGAATCATCCTTTCTCTCCTCCCCGCTGGGAGCTTCGATGTGCGAAGTCCATGCTCCCTCTCCCCGGCGGGGAGAGGGCCGGGGTGAGGGGCGCTACGAGCGGGATAAACGGGTGCACCTCGCGCCTGTTCCGTCCGCGGTCGCGACAGCAGCTCGACATCAAGGTCTGGGCAGCTTCGACCCAACCGCATGAGCCGTGCAATGCGCCACGCCACCACCAGATACACCGCCAGTGCCCGCTCCAGCTTGTCGATACTGGCCAGCTGCAGCGCCTCCACCTTGCAGCCGTTCTTGAGCACGTGGAAGAACATCTCGATCTCCCAGCGCGCGCGATACCAGTCGATCAACTGCGCGGCGTCGTTGAAGTCCTTGATCGGGCGGTTGGTCAGCAGACGCCATTCCACCGGCGTCACGCCTACCGGGGGATCGGCTTCGGTGGCGATCACGCAGGACGCCGACAGCTCACCGCCGCGGCCATCGGCCAGCGTGACGGACTTGACTCGGATCTGCTGGTGAACTTCCCGCGCCTTCCGGCCATGCCGCGACGCCATCGTGAAATGCAGCTCGCCCACCGGCTTGTCGGCCATCACCGCCGACCAGAGCCGCTCCCCGTGCGGCAACGCCCGGTGGTGCTGCGAGCGCACCAACCAATCCACCGGCTCGCCCAGATCGCGTGCCGTGCGCATCAATTCGATGATGTCCGCTTCGCGGTCGGCCACGTACACCAGGCGGGTATCGGGCAACGAGGCGGACAGCTCCGCCAGACGCGCATAGCCTTCGATCCAGCGCGTGCTTTCCTTGATGCCTGCACGCACGCCACCTTCGTCTGGCTTGCCAGGAAACCTCTTCGTGCGCAAAAAACCGATATGCCGCCTGGGTTTCGGCCCACCCCTTGCACGCCCCGGGAATACTGGCTGTCGGATTGTCCGCCAAGCGTTCGGCCAACAGCACCAGGCGCCGATCCAGCCGCTTGTCGCCCAAGTGGATCGTCTCAAACTCTGCCTCTGCCCAGCCCATGACCAACCCCATGAAAGTAAGAAGGTTCAATAGGTTAGAGCAAGTGGCTCACGTTGTGTGTAATGGAATGGGCTTAGCCGCCGACCACGACCGGCTCGGGTTCCAGCGTCACTCCGAACATGTCGCGCACGCGCGCGATCACCTGCTGCGCCAGTGCCCACAGCTCGGGACCGGTGGCGTGGCCGTGGTTGACCAGCACCAGTGCGTGGCGATGGGAGATGCCGGCATCGCCTTCGCGATGGCCCTTGAGGCCGGCGGCCTCGATCAGCCAGGCGGCGGAGAGTTTCCAGCGGCCATTTATCGCGGGCCAGGCGACCAGCTCCGGATGCGCGCGGCGCAGCGCTTCGCCGGTGGCGGCCTCGACGATGGGATTCTTGAAGAAGCTGCCGGCGTTGCCGATCACCGCCGGGTCCGGCAGCTTGCGCGTGCGCAGGTGCACCACCGCCTCGGCCACGTGGAACGGCGCCGGCCTGGCCACGCCCATGCGCTCGAGCTCTTCGCGGATGCCGGCGTAGTCCAGGTGCAGTTCGTGGTTGCGCGGCAGTACGAAGCGCACGGCGGTAACGATGTAGCGGCCCGGTTCGCGCTTGAAGCGCGAATCGCGATAGCCGAACTTGCAGTCGGCGTGGTCCAGCGTGACCACGCGTTGCTCGCCGGTGTCCCACGCTTCCACGCTCTCGATGAACTCGGCCACCTCGGTGCCGTAGGCGCCAATGTTCTGGATCGGCGCGGCGCCGACGGTGCCGGGAATCAGGATCAGGTTTTCCAGCCCGGCCAAGCCCTGGCCCAGCGTCCAGCGCACGAAGTCGTCCCAGCGCTCGCCCGCGGCCACGGCGACGCGGGCGGTGTCACCCTCGGACTCCACCTGCACGCCCTGCGTGGCCATCGCCAGCACGGTGCCAGGGTAGTCGCCGGCGAACAGCACGTTGCTGCCTTCGCCGAGCACCAGCACGGGGCCGCTTTTCACAGCGGGGAAGGCGAGCAGCTCGGGCAGCTTGCTGGCATCGCGGATCTCCGCCAGCAGGTGCGCCTTGGCCGCCACGCGCAGCGTGTTGCGATGGGCCAGCGGCGCGTTCTTGATCAGCGCGTAGCCGCCCATATCGATGCGCTGGGCGGGCAGGGTGTGGTCAGCGGGCATCATGCGCTCCGCGCTGGCGACGGATTTCCTCGATGCACTCGGCGATCAAGGCCGGGCCGCGATAGATCAGCCCGGAGTAGACCTGCACCAATGCGGCGCCGGCGTCGAGCTTGGTCACCGCGTCGTCGCCTTCTAGGATGCCGCCCACGCCGACGATGCCGACCTTGCCCTGGAGCCGCTCGGCCATGCCGCGCTGCACGGCGGTGGCGCGCGCCATCAGCGGGCGACCGGACAGGCCACCGGCCTCCTGCGACTGCGGGTCGCTGGCCACCGCGCGGTGGTCGACGGTGGTGTTGGTGCAGATCACGCCGTCCACGCCGCTGGCCAGCAGCACCTCGGCGATGGCGTCGAGTTCGGGTTCGCTGAGGTCCGGCGCGATCTTCAGCAGCATCGGCTTGCGCGCGCCGTGCCGGGCGGCCAGCCGCTCCTGCGCCTCGCGCAGGGTGCCGATGAAACGGCGCAGGGTGTCCTCTTCCTGCAGGTCGCGCAGGCCCTGGGTGTTGGGCGAGGAGATGTTCACCGTGACGTAGCCGGCGCGCGCGTACACGCGCTCCAGGCAAAAGAGGTAGTCGTCGACCGCCTTCTCGTTCGGTGTGTCCTTGTTCTTGCCGATGTTGATGCCGAGCACGCCGGCATAACTCGACTTCTCCGCGTTGCGCACCAGCGCGTCGACGCCGGCGTTGTTGAAGCCGAGCCGGTTGATGATCGCTTCGTGTTCCTTCAGCCGGAACATCCGCGGCTTGTCGTTGCCCGGCTGCGGGCGCGGTGTGGTGGTGCCCACTTCCACGAAGCCGAAGCCCAGCGCGCCGAGCGCATCGAGATGGTCGGCGTTCTTGTCCAGTCCCGCGGCGAGGCCGACCGGGTTGGGAAAGCGCAGGCCGAACGCGTCCACCGGCAGATCCTGCGGCGGCCTGGCGACGAAGCGCAGCAGCTCGCTGCGATGGGCCACATCCAGCGCATACAAGGTGGCGCCGTGGGCGGTTTCCGGCTCGAGCGCGAACAGCAGGGGGCGAAGACAGGAGTACATGCGTCAGCTCGGCGTGCCCACGTAGACGCGGGTGTCAAGGTCGGTCATGGGATTCAACCGGTGAGCATCTGGCCGCCGTCCACGGCGAGGGTCTGGCCGGTGATCCATCCGGCCCAGGGCGAGGCGAGGAACAGCGCGGCGTGGGCGATCTCCTCCGGCGTGCCGAAGCGGCCGAACGGGATCTTGGCCAGCGTGGCGGCGTACAGCGAGGGATCGTCGCGCTTGCGCCGGTCCCACAGGCCGTCGGCGAAGGCGATCGAGCCGGGTGCGATGGCGTTGACGCGGATGCCGTCCGCCGCCAGGGCCAGCGCCTGCGAGGTGGTGTAGTGGCTCAGCGCGGCCTTGATCGCCGCGTACGGTGCGCCGCTGGCGCGCGGGCGCAGGGCGGCGATCGAACTGGTGTGCAGGATGCTGGCGTGCGCGCTGCGCTGCAGGTGCGGCAGCGCGGCGCGCGAGGCACGCACGGCGGCGAGCAGGTCGATCTGGAAGTTGGCGGTCCAGCCTTCGTCATCGTCGCTGAAGCCGTAGCCGGTGGCGTTGTTCACCAGCACGTCGATGCCGCCCAGCGCACGGGCGGCCGCGGCGACGTAGCGGTCGATGGCGGCCGGGTCGGCCAGGTCGCAGGACTGCGTGTGGGTGACCACGCCCTGGGCGCGGAGCGCCTGCGCCACCTCGGCCAGCGCCACCTCGCCGCGGGCGCACACCGATACGCCGGCGCCGGCCCGGGCGAAGGCGAGCGCGATGCCGCGACCGATGCCGCGGCTACCGCCGGCCACCACCACGCGGTAGCCGTCGAGGCGGAACGGAACCTCGCTGTCTGCGCCGGTCATGGGCGGACCCAGTGGAAGAATCCGAGCAGCAGTGTCCAGAAAAACAGCATGCCGATGACGCCCAGGAGCAGTTGCGCGTAGCCGAGGACCAGCCCGGTCACGGCAAGGCCATCGCCGTCGAGCGGTTCGGACACGGTCTGGCGGATGTCCCGGCGGGCAAGGTGGCCGCAGATCACCGCGACGATGGCACCGATGAAGGGAAACACGGTCCATGCCGCGATGCCGAAGCACAGGCTGACCACGGCCAGGGTGCAGGTGGATCGGGGAGGGGACGTCGGGTTCATCTTGAAAACCCCGCAGCGACAGAAGGGGGGCGCGGCCATGCCGCCCATGTCCTGCAGCGTACGCGGACCGGCGTCCGCGTACGCTGCGTTGTTGCTTACAGGTCGAACTTGATGCCCTGGGCCAGCGGCAGCGAATCGGAGTAGTTGATGGTGTTGGTCTGGCGGCGCATGTAGACCTTCCACGCGTCCGAACCGGATTCGCGACCGCCGCCGGTTTCCTTCTCGCCGCCGAACGCACCGCCGATCTCGGCGCCGGAGGTGCCGATGTTGACGTTGGCGATGCCGCAGTCGCTGCCGGCCGCCGAGAGGAACTGCTCGGCCACCTTCAGGTTCTGCGTGAAGATCGCCGAAGAGAGGCCCTGCGGCACGTCGTTCTGCATCTCGATCGCCTCGTCGATGCTGTCGAACGGCATCACGTAGAGGATCGGTGCGAAGGTTTCCGACTGCACCACTTCGTCGGAATTCTTCAGCCCGGTGATGATGGTCGGGAGCACGAAGTTGCCCTTGCGGTCGGTCAGCGCGGCGCCGCCGGTGGCGATGGTGCCGCCCGACGCCTTGGCCTTCTCGACCGCGGTCAGGTAGGCCTTCACGCTTTCGGGGCTGTTCAGCGGGCCCATCAGCGTGGTCGACAGGGTCGGATCGCCGATCTTGCCCTCGACCTGCTTGTACGCCTTGACCAGCGTCTCGACCACGGTGTCGTGGATCGAGCGGTGCACGAACAGGCGGCGGGTGCTGGTGCAGCGCTGGCCGGCGGTGCCGACCGCGCCGAACACGATGCCCGGGATCGCCAGCTTCAGGTCGGCGCTCTGGTCCAGGATGATCGCGTTGTTGCCGCCCAGCTCCAGCAGCGAACGGCCCAGGCGATGCGCCACGCGCTCGCCGACCATGCGGCCGACCTTGGTCGAGCCGGTGAAGCTGATCAGCGGGATGCGCCTGTCGTCGACGAACTTCTGCGCCAGCTCGTTACCGCCGTCGTTGAACAGGAAGAAGATGTCCGGGAAGCCGCCGTCCTTCAGCGCCTCGTTGCAGATCCGCATGGTGGCGACGGCCGACAGCGGCACCTTCGGCGAGGGCTTCCAGATGCAGATGTCGCCGGCGATGGCGGCCAGCATCGCGTTCCACGCCCACACCGCGACCGGGAAGTTGAACGCCGAGATGATGCCGACCAGGCCCAGCGGCTGGTACTGCTCGTACATGCGGTGGCCGGGGCGCTCCGAGTGCATGGTGTAGCCGTAGAGCATGCGGCTCTGGCCCACCGCGAAATCGGCGATGTCGATCATCTCCTGCACTTCGCCGTCGCCCTCGGGCTTGATCTTGCCCATCTCCAGCGCAACCAGGCTCCCAAGCGCGTCCTTGTGCTTGCGCAGCGCTTCGCCGCACAGGCGCACGGCCTCGCCGCGGCGCGGTGCCGGGGTGGTACGCCACACCTTGAAGGCGGCCCGCGCGCGCTGGACGATGGTCTCGTAGTCGGCCTGGCTGGAGGCATGCACCGCCGCGATCACCTCGCCGGTGGCCGGATTGACCGGGCGCAGCGTGCCCGCATCGGTGGTCGTGGACCATTCGCCCTGGCCGAGATACGTGCCGGACTGCTCGGCGGACAGGCCAAGCGCCTTGAGGATTTCGTGGGACATGCATGCTCCTTGGAACGGCTCTTCGCGGCGCCATGAAATGCCGCGGTGAAAATCGCAAGTCTAGCAGCCCGGCCGAGCGAAGCCCGACAGGCTGCGAGCAGCCCGGTTTCCGCAGGCCGACCCCGGGGCGTCGCCCTGGGGCGTGCATCCATGCCAGAATCGCGCCGCTGCCCTCGTAGCTCAGTTGGATAGAGCGGCCCCCTCCTAAGGGGCAGGTCGGACGTTCGAATCGTCTCGAGGGCACCACCCCGCCTTTTCCGCCTTTCTGCATCTTTGCCCTGATTCACCCTTGAACGCCCATGGAGCAACGCCTGGCGGGGTTGGCGAAGTTGCAGGATTGCCCGGATTTACCCTCCTTCGCCCGGGTACACTCCCCAGAAATTCCCCATAAGCTGCTCCCCATGGCGAGCATTCAGCGATCCGGATCCAAGTGGCGCGTCCAGGTCTACGTGCAGGGGCGACGCGATTCGAAGTCCTTCCGCACGAAGCAGGAGGCGTCTGCGTGGGCGCTGGAGCGCGAGGCGGAACTGGGAGGGTCCAAGCTACCCGACCGCACCTTCGCCGAGGCCATGCGCCACTACGAGCGCGACGTGGCGTCGCATCGCAAGGGATCGCGCTGGGAGCTGACCCGGCTGAAGGTGTTCGCCGAGCTTCCGGTGGCGAAGCGCAAGCTGGCCAGCCTCGGCCCCGACGACTTCATCGCCTGGCGCGATGGCCGGCTCGGTCAGGTGAAGCCGGCCACTGTCGCCCGGGAAATGAACCTGATGGCGGCGGTGCTCAAGCACGCGCGCCGGGAGCTGCGCTGGATCCGCGGCAACCCGCTCGCCGACGTGACCACGCCAGCCAAGCCGAAGGGACGCCGCCGGCGTATCAGTGCGGCCGAGGAGAAGGCGCTCACGCTCGCGCTGGGGCAGCGCGGCAAGCTACAGGCGGACACTCCCACGCATCGGGTCGGCCTGGCCTTCCTGTTCGCGCTGGAGACCGCCATGCGGTCGGGGGAGATCTGCGCGCTGACCTGGGACTGCGTCTTCCTGTCGTCGCGCTACGTGACGCTGCCCAAGACGAAGAACGGCGAGGCGCGGGACGTACCGCTGTCAAGCAGGGCGGTCGAGATCCTAAAGGCGCTTCCGCGCGGGGATGGTCCGGTGTTCGGCCTGGGCGACCAGGTGCGTGACGTCCTGTTTCGGAAGGCGCGCGATGCGACGGCGCATCGCGATGTCCACTTCCACGACACCCGGGCCGAGGCGATCTTCCGGCTGTCGAAGAAGTTCGACGTGCTCGAGCTGGCTCGGGTGATCGGACACCGAGACCTGAACAGCCTGCTGATCTACTACCAATCCACGGCCTCGGAGCTGGCGGCCAAACTAGGCTGACCGCCGCTGGTTCATGGCCCACTCGTCGAGCTCGGACTTCTTCCAGGAGCGCGTGACGGGGTTCGGCTTCGGGAAGTCCGGCCGGCAGGCGACGCGCTCAAGGAAGCCGCGCCGATTCGGGCCGCCCTTCGGCGTCATCATGCCGAGGTAGACCGCTGCCGCATCCGCGGATAACCAGCGATCCCCGGCGATCAGGGCGGCGATCAGGGCCAGGTGCTGGTCATGTTCGGTGGTGCTCATGCGCTGCACGCCTCCTCGTAGGCCTTGGTGATGCGGTGGAACTCGTCGGCGTCGCCGCCGCGGTCTGGGTGGTGCTGGGAGCGCAGTCGGCGATAGGCCGCTTCAATCTCCTCGCGGCTTGCCCGCTCGTCGACCTCGAGCACATCGCTCCAGTGCTCCGTGCCGCCGGCGCCGGGCAGCGCGGCGAATCCGGTGAACGCCCGGTTCAAGACCTCAGCCCCACCGTGGCGCTCGATCGCGCGCATGGCGTCCAGCGTCGCCGCGATGGCGGCCAGATTGTCGGCCACCCGGTCGTACCGGTCGACGGCCATGCAGCGCATCGGCCAACCATCCTGCGAGCTGTCGCGCCAGTAGACGGCGACGCCGGGGTCTTCCGGGTCGCGCTGGCCAGAGCGCGGCAGGCCGTCCAGCCGCAGCTGCAGGTTGCTGCTGATCACCAGGTCGAAGTCGTGCACGCCCATGCGGCGCAGCTCGCCGAGCACGCGGTCGGTGGCCTGAGCGACGGTGAGCTCGCCGCGCGATGTGTAGCCGCCGTAGCCGCTCGACGCCTTGCCGAACCGGGCGCGCGTGCGCGAGGACAGCGGCGTGCGCTTCCAGCCGGCGGGCCACTGGAGCGGGAAGGCGGGGATGGTCTCGGTGCTCATGCGGCTTTCGCCTCCTGTTCAATGCGGCGGAACTCGACCACCCAGACGAATGGGTTGTCGTCCCAGCTGCCGGCGCCGTTGATCGATTCCCACAGCGACCGGAACGCCGCGATGGGCGAGGCGAACCACGGCAGGTCCGGAGAGCCGCGCCAGCCTTCACCGTCGCGCAGGATGCCCTCGGCGATGGCGTCTGACTCGGTAATGTCCTGCAGCCGCTCCACGCGCACGCCGGTGATCTCCAGCGTCAGGCGACTAGCCCATCGGGGCATGAAGCGCGCGTGCCGGTAGCGGCCAGGAACCGATGTCGATGGGTGCGGACCGAACTCGCGCCAGTCTCTCTCGCTCGTGCGCGCGCCGTCCGCTTCGTATTGCGTCGGACACC